>JBKJUS010000134.1:0-3698 GCA_046590575.1 Mycobacteriales bacterium
CGACGGCCGCGAGCTCCTCATCGGCAATGCCCGGCTGCTCCGCGACGCCGACATCGCGACCGGTGAGCTCGACGCGCACGCCGACCGGCTCGCCGACGAGGGCAAGACCCCGATGTACGTCGCCGTCGACGGCAGGCCGGCCGGTCTCGTCGCCGTCGCAGACACCGTGCGTCCTGAC
Organism: Mycobacteriales bacterium; assembly: GCA_046590575.1. Lineage (GTDB taxonomy): Bacteria > Actinomycetota > Actinomycetes > BP-191 > BP-191 > DATLNF01. The sequence goes on from JBKJUS010000134.1 coordinate 179, forward strand.
AGTCAGGCCGCGATCCGCGCCCTGCAGGACATGGGGCTGGAGATCGTGATGATCACCGGGGACAACCCCCGGACCGCCGGCGCCGTCGCCCGGCAGGTCGGGATCACCCGCGTCCTCGCCGAGGTCCTCCCGGACCAGAAGGCCGCCGAGGTCCGCGCCCTGCAGGACGAGGGCAAGGTCGTCGCGATGGTCGGCGACGGCATCAACGACAGCCCCGCGCTCGCGCAGGCCGACGTCGGCGTCGCGATCGGCACCGGCACCGACGTGGCGATCGAGGCCGCCGACGTGACGCTCATGTCCGGCGAGCTCCGTGGCCTCGTCACCGCGACTGCGCTGTCGCGAGCGACGATGCGCAACATCCGGCAGAACCTGGTGCTCGCGTTCGGCTACAACATCGCTGCGATTCCGATCGCCGCCGGGCTTTTCTACCCGTTCACCGGCGAACTCCTCTCCCCGATGATCGCCGCCGGCGCGATGGCGCTGTCGAGCATCAGCGTCGTACTTAATGCCGCCCGGCTCAACAAGTTCACGCCGCCCATGTTCCCCAGTGATCGGCCAGCCATGGCCGGGATTGTGACGAAGACCCCTGCACCCGCCCGCACAGGCCGCTGAGTCGCGTACGCCGTGCCTCAGCCTCGCCGTGACCACCGCCGTATGACCACGTGGGGGAGGTCGCACCCGGCGCTGGCGACCATGCTGGTCCTCGCCCTGATCGTTGCCGGCGTCTGGGCAGTGAAGCTGGCCAAGGTCGCCCGCAGCGTCGACGCCTACGCGACGTATTGGGCGCAGCCCCGCGGGGAAGCCGGCGGACTTCTCTATGTCGCACTCGGGGACAGCGCGGCACAGGGCATCGGCGCGAGCCGACCGGAGCGCGGCTATGTCGGCCTCATCGCGCAGCGACTTCGGGACAGGACGGGAAGGCCCGTGCAGGTCGTGAACCTGAGCCGGTCCGGCGCGCGGATCGGTGACGTCCTCGACCGACAGCTCCCCGCGCTCGCGGCCCTCGGGCGCACGCCGGACCTGCTCACGGTGGCCGTCGGCGGCAACGACGTCCGCGCCTACAACCGGGAGCAGTTCGCCGCCGAAGCCACCCGCCTCACGAAGGCGCTGCCGAAGGGGGCGTACGTCGCGGACGCGCCGTACTTCATGCACGGCCGGTGGCAGCGCGACGCCTCCGAAGCGGCCGCTGCTCTGCGACGGACCACGGCACGTGACGGACTCGTCGCGGTGCCGCTGCACGACGCCCTACGCGACCAAGGCTGGACCGCAATGCTCACCCAGTTCGCGGCCGACTGGTTCCACCCCAACGACCGCGGACACCGCGTCTGGGCGGATGCGTTCTGGACTGCAATAACCAGCGACGCCGACCGGGCGCCCCGCCTCGGAGCTTGATGTTGGCCAGGACAGGACGAGTGGCTCAGTTGACTCGGATAGCGGAGTGTCTGCCGAGACATCTGAGCCACTCGGCGCGAGCGCACCCGGTTCCGTCAGCGTAGCGTCGCGACGCCGACCGAAACTGTCGGGTCCATGACACACGTCCGCGGCGGTCAATCGACGACGCACAATCGGGCACCCGCAATCCCTCTGCGAACGTCAGAATGACTGGCATGAACGACACGGCGGCGATCGCTGCTGCCTACGACGCCTCGAGTGCCGCGTGGGCGGACGGTCCGGAGCGCCTCTACGCCGAGCTCGCTGACCTCCTGATCTCGGCGAGCCCGGTGCCGCTGCATGACTTGTGTGTCCTCGACGTCGGTGCCGGCACCGGAGTGGTGTCGCGGGCAGCGAGCGTCGCGGGCGCGCGCGTCCTGGCCGTCGACGTCGCGCTCGGGATGCTGCGGGTACGCCGATCTGATCGCCCCCCGGCCGTCGGCGGCGACGCAACCCGGCTGCCCGTGCGCGGCGGTGCCGTCGACATGGTGCTGGCTGGCTTCTGCCTCAACCACATCGACCCACCCCTCGCCGCCCTGACCGAGTGGCGGCGAGTAACCCGCCCGGACGGCGTCGTACTCGCCTCTGTGTTCGCACTAGGAGAGGACCATCCGGCCAAGGTCGCGGTCGAGGAGGTGCTCACTGCCCACGGCTGGACGCGGCCGCAGTGGTACGACTCGATGAGGTCGATCGAGTCGGGTGTCGGCAGTCCTGACGCGCTTTCCCGCGTCGCCGAGCGCGCGAGGCTGGTCGACGTCACCGTGATGTCGCGACGAGTCGCGACTGGGCTCACCGATCCGATGCACATCGCCGGCTACCGACTCGGGATGGCACACACCGCACCGTTCATCGCCGCATTGCCGCAGGCTCAGCGGGCCGCACTGCTGAGCGACGTAGTGACCCGGCTGCGCGATGGCGGCGAGCCAGTGCGCCCCGACATCCTGCTGCTCTCCGGACGCACGCCGACTGCAAGGTAGCCCGCGCCGAGGTCGCCGCGCGCCGTACCTTCAGGCAGTCTTGACGATCAACACGGCGCAGTCCGCCTTGTGCGCCACGGAGTTGGGCACACTGCCGAGAATCCGCCGAGCGCCGGTCATGCCACGGCTGCCGAGCACGATGAGATCCGCCTGCTGCTTCTCCGCGACGTCCAGGATCGCCGCGACGGCTCCGCCGCGGCACGGCCACGTCGCCACCGCCACCCCGGACGCCTCGATCGGATCAGCCATGCGGTCCAGCATCGTCTGCGTGTCATCGATCGGCGAGCCCTCGGGTACGTCGATCGGCGACACCATCAGCCCGTTCACGGCTGCCGCACTGGCCATGAGCAGCGGGTCGACGACCTGGCAGGCGCTGACGATGTGCAGCTGCGCGTGGAACTGGCGGGCCATCTCGGTGGCGCGGCGGACTGCTTCTCCAGCGGTTTCCGAGCCGTCCGTGCCGACAACGATCGATGAGAACATCGAGGCGCCCCTTCGTGGAACGGTCACCCGATCGGGCACCGACCGCGCAGGCTAGGGCGTCACGGCCGGATGCGCTGTCGGCTACCCGACACGGTCAACGGACGGTGCGATCCGGGCGGCGGGTTCAGACCACGTCGGGACGGCGGCGACGCAGCAGGAGCGCGCCGGCCGTGCCGAAACCGAGCGCGGCAACGGCCAACCCGAGGGCGATCGCCAGCCCGCTGCGGTCCTTGGGCAACGGTTCGTCGAGGGTGGTCAGCGGCTCGCTGCTCCGGGCGGCACTTGTCGGAGACGGAAGGACGGTCGGCACGGCCAGTGTCGTCTCAGCCGGGACAGCAGATCGGGTCGGGACGGCGGACTCACTGCGGCCGGTGGCCAGCGCAGGCGAGGGAGTCGGCGACTTCGGACTGGGGGTGGCCGATGTCGGCGCTGGCGCGGCTGAACGTGACGGAGATGCGGCAGCAGTCGGACGCGCGCTTGTCGGCGCCGGCGTAGGTCGGGGTGATACAGGTGTCGGCGATGCGCTGGTCGGCCTCGGACTCGGTGCGGTGATCACGATGGTGCCGCTCATGCTCGATCCGTGAACCTGGCAGAAGTACGGATAGCTGCCGGGCTGGGTGAACTGCACG
>JBKJUS010000150.1:0-3342 GCA_046590575.1 Mycobacteriales bacterium
GACGACCCGTCCCAACGACGAGCCGACTCAAGCGTGAGGATCACCGGCATATCTACACTTAGTCGCTCTTCAACTCGCCCACGAAGACTCGGTCACCCGTCGCAATCTCGCACCGGCATTGCATCGCCAGTTCGATGTGCCCCACGCCCGGTCTGCGCTTGTGGTCGTGCGCCTCGGCCGTGAACTTGCAGGTAAGCAGGGCGGACCGCACCGTGCCCGGCGGCACCGCTTCATCTTCGAGACGCTCCATGAACCAGAGGCGGACTTCTTCGCCGATGTGAAGCGCCTCTACTGCGGCACCGTTCAACGTCGTGACACCTGTGAGGAGGTGGAAGTCCAGGTCGCCGCGACCCTGCTGAATCAGCCAGGGGATGTCCTCTGACAGCCGCCAGCCGACCAGCATCTGGCAGGCGGTGTTCGCCAGGTCCTGCAACAGGCCGCGCCGCATGAACGAAGGCTAGTGCCGGATAGCCCTCGGTGCAGGAGCGGCACCTACTAGCGCTGCTCGACAACCCGGCAGTGGTAGCAATGCCACTCCGACCCGGCTGAGCGATACCAGTCATGGCGGCCGCAGTCGCGTCCCTTTGGAACGAGTCGGAAGAGCGGCGGCTTGTACGGGAGCAGTGTCCGCAGCCTCGTCCGCCATCGGTATTTCGCCATCACTGGACGACGGTAACCGGATAGCCCCGGATGGCGGTAGCGGCACTTATGCCGGTAATCCTGTCAAGTCTTTGCGGGTTATGCCGGTAATCCGCCGGGCCCGCGAGGGCCCGGCGGACCGGGTGGCGCAGGGTCATCCGGCGGCTCGGGTGGCGGGGCTGTCGAGGAGGTTCGCGAACAGCTCGGCGCGGCCGTCTTGGCCCTTGCTGGCTGCGTCGTCGTGCTGGGCTTGCAAGGTGGGGCGGAACGCGATGGTGGTCTGGAAGAACCCGCAGCCTTCGCAGATCGTTTCGAAGGCGCAGTCGAGCTTGGCGGGTCGGGTGCACCACCCGTTGCCGAGCATCCGGCGGTGTTCGATCCGGAGCCGGCGCATCTGTTCGGTCTCGGCTGGGTCGGGGTTGGTCCCTTTCAGGTCAGGGTCGGCGTAGAGGGCGTCGACGCGGTCGCTGACGGCGCGGTACTCGTCCGCGACGGTGCGGTTCGCGATCCGTGCGTAGATCAGTGTCATGCGCAGGGTGCGGTGGCCGAGCATCGCGCCGATGGCTTCGATCCGCATGCCGCGGTTCACTGCTTGGGTGGCGAAGGTGTGCCGGAGCTGGTGGGTGTGGACGTGCCCGAGGCCGGCGTCGGTGGCAACGCAGCTGACGATGCGGGCGATGCGGGCGACGGTCAGCGGCAGCCCGTTGCGGGTGAGCAGCAGCCCGGTCCCGTGGTCGTCATGTCGGGCGGTCCAGTCGGTGAGGAGCTCGACCAGGTGTGGGTGCAGCGGGATGTAGCGGTCGTTGTGGAGCTTGCCGAGCGGGATCCGTAGCCAGTGCCCATCGCGCATCGTCACGACGGCGCCGGCGTCGAGCCCGCCGAGTTCACCGGCTCTCATCCCGGTGCGCAGCAGCAGGTGGATGACCAGCCGGCGCAGCGGGTCGGGGTCGGCGCTGGCAGTGCGCAGCAGCGCGGCGGCTTGGGCGTCGTCGAGGAACTTCGGTAGCGGGTCGTCGACGATCGGCAAGTCGATGCTGAAGATGGGGGTCCGGGCCGGTGCGTCGGTCCAGTCCCATTCGATGATCCGGTCGAAGAAGGTCCGGACCGTGCCGAGCCTTTGACGCACGGTGTTGCTGGTCGCGCTGGTGTCGACCTTGACCCCTGGTCGGGCGACCAGCCAGGTCTTGAAGTCCTCGATGACGGGCCGGTTGACCTGGGCGAAGCAGGTCACGTCAGGGTGGGTGTCGGCCAGGAACAGGCAGAACATTCGTAGGGCCTGGTCGGCGACGGTGACGCTGGAAGGGCTGAGGCTGACGGAGATCTGCTCGAGGTAACGCCGCGCCGTCGCAGCCAGCAGCGGTTGCCGGCGGGCTGTCGGCGCCCAGTTCTGGTCGAGCTTGGACAGCCGAGTCGACGCGTCGGTCGGTCGAGTTGTCGCGGTCATGGCAGCCGCTGCTGCCGGCGCGGTCACTGTGATGCTGCGTTCAGCGCGAGGGTGTCGGCGGCGAGGTCGACCGCTTGGCTGGCCCGGGCGTACTCATCGGCCAGCCAGTCATTCGCCAGGTGGACGTAGAGCCGGGTCGACTCGATCGACCGGTGCCCGGCCTGGGCCTGGATCGCTTCCAAAGCCATGCCCGCTTCACGTAGTCGGGTCAGGCAGGTGTGGCGCAGTTCGTGACAGGACGCGTGCGCAAGCCCGGCGCGAGACCGAGCGCTCAAAACCAGCTGGTCCAGGCCATCAGCGCTGAGGCGCTGGCCGCGGCGCGGGCCTTTGAGGACGACGAACACCGCGGTCGGGTCGGCGTCGCCGGGTCGTTCTTGTTCGAGGTAACGGGCCAGGCTGCGAAAGAACCGGGCCGAGATCGGGATCAGCCGTTGGTGGCCGCCCTTGCCCTCATGGATGAAGACCCGGCCCTCCCCGAGGCGCAGGTCCTCCATCCGCAAACCGAGGACCTCGCAGCGGCGCAGACCACCGAGCAGCATCGCCTCGACCATCGCCCGGTCCCGCCACCGTCGCAGCGCCTTGAGCAGCGCGTCGACCTCGTCGGGGTCCAAGACCTGCGGCAGAGTGCGTGGCGTGCGGATCAGCGGGACACCGTTGCGTCGACCACGTTGACGTCGAGTCGCGAGCCCACGCGGGACCGGGTTGCTCGGGATCTCACCGAGCATCACCAGCCAGGAGAACAGCCCCGACACCAACGACAGCCGGCGGGCGATCGTCCGCGACGACAACCCGGCCTCTCCGTCGGAAAGCCGGACGACGCGGCCATCGCCACGCGACTGGCGCTGCTCATGGATGAACGCGAGTACGTCACCAACGACGACCTCAGACGGTTCTTTTGCGACGACGGCGAAGAACGCCCGCAGGTCTGACGCGGTCGCCAACACCGTGTTCGGCCGGCACCGCAACGCCACGAAAGTCAGGTAGCGATCCAGTACCGGATGCCCCAACTGGGGCACCTGATCAAGACGAGAACGGATAGGTAGAACGCACGGATCTAGAGCCATGGGAGCCGGTTCCTCTCAGCTGCGACGACCCGTCCCAACGACGAGCCGACTCAAGCGTGAGGATTACCGGCATATCTACACCTACCCCACGTCGTTGATGGCATCTCGCAAGTCCTCGGCCATCGCATGCATCTGCGCCGGGGCTACGGCCTCATTGTTGGGAACGCCCAACATCGAGAACACGCGGGAACCCTG
>JBKJUS010000050.1:0-3036 GCA_046590575.1 Mycobacteriales bacterium
GACCAGCGACGACGAGCTCGGAGCGCGGCCCTATGTGTTCCTCGGTCCCGCTTCCTACGTCTCGCACGTGGGGAGTCGACCGATTGCCATCACCTGGCGGCTGGACCAGCCGATGCCGGCCGACTTCTACGCCCAGGCGCGGATTCTGGCAGGCTAGAGATGTCCTCGGATCGCTGTCTGTGCTCGCTGTACGATTCGGATTCTCAGTGAGAAGTCAGGCCGCGCTGAGAGCGGATAACTCGGCCCCTTCCGCACCTCTGCGACCTGCATAACCGCAGGTCAGCGCACCGTTCAGACCTTTCGCACTCGTAATGCGTAGGTCAGGAGTTCGATTCTCCTCTCGGGCTCTACCAGCGATCCGGATGCGTCGGCCGCCCCCAGGCCTCGAACGCTCAGTCGTTCGCTCGCGCAGGTAGCTCGTCGGGGTACACGACGTCGATCTCGTTGATCGTCTTCAAGAAGTCGGCGCGGTTGTTGGTCAAGAAGCGATCGGCTCCACCGGCCACCGCTGTCGCGAGATGAACCGCGTCAGCGGCGCGAAGCCGGTAGGAGGCACCGAGCGCCGTTGCCAGTTCAGCGGTCGCCTCGTCCGTCGGGCGGAGATCGAGTCGGCTCAGAAGGGCGCCGAGCTCATCGAGTTCGTCGGCCCTGTTCTCGCGAAGCGGTTTGGTCAGCAGTTCCGGAATGAGCAGGACAGAGCCGATTCCTGCGACAGCGCCGGACGATGTGACCGGATCGGCCGGGAAGAGCGAGCGCACTCGACCTCCGAGCGGGTGGTCGGGCACCGCGGCGTAGATCAACACGTCGGCGTCGAAAGCATCCACGTCGTGAGCCCGGCTACGTGATGGAGCGGTTCGAGCGGGCGGCCCGAACGTCGGCCACGAGCGCCTCCGCTCGCTCCTCGCCCAGGGTTGGCCTCGTTTCAAGCCGCCGGCCCCGGCTGTGCGCCAGGACATCCCGAAGCCGCTCTGCAGCGGCGAGCGCCTCGTCGGCGCGACGCGCTCGAAGCGTGTCTGGCCTCACGACAACGGCGACTGGTCGGCCGTGGCGGGTGAGCGTCACCTCTTCGCCGGCAAGAACCCGCTCGAGGATCTCAGGAAGAGCGGCACGAGCCTCGCTCACGGTCATCGTCCTCGCCATGCCACCAGTGTACGCTCATGTACGTCGACGTACGATACCTGCTCTGCGGCGCCGATCCAGGGCCAGGTCCGGCATGCACTTCCGTTGCGCGGTTGGCGACCGTGTCTTGCGTGACGCGCGATCGGTCGGCCGTGCCACCCTCCATCGACCCCATGTGTGGCCCCGGACGCAGAACGTCCTCAGTTTCAGGAGCTCCACCCCAACGACTGGCACGGCGACTGGAACGACACATTTGCCCTTGCCTGCTCCAGCTTTCTGGCATATTCTCCGGAGCGGAGGGGCTGAATTTCTCTACCGGGGGAGAGCACTATGAGGCGGAGTCGTTCGACGGTGGTCGCCGTATCACTGGCGGTAGTTCTGGTCAGCTTCGTCATGGCGCCGGCCGCACTCGCCGGCGGCGAGAGCAGAGATTTCCGTATCCGTTCGACGGAGTACAAGTTTCAGAGCGTGCCGGCCGCATTGAAGGCTGGGATCCACGACGTCTCTCACGACAACCATGGCGACGAGCCGCACGTCCTTCTTGTGTTCCGCCTGAACGCCGCCCACCAGGACGACACGAAGGAGCAGATCCTGATCGGCCTGAACACCAATCTCGGTGGATTCAGCAGCACCTACACGACCGGTCCACTCGTCGGCCGCGTGTTCTCCCCGCCCGGGACAGAGACCACCGGTCGGGTGGACCTTAGCGCCGGTGGTCGCTATGTCTACTTCTGTCCTATCCCGACGCCAACGCCTCCGGGCGGCGGACTCGGAGTGCGCCACTTCAACCTGGGCATGGTCGGCTTCGTCAAGACACAACCGTGACCCTGTCCCACCCGAGAGTTCCACAACATCACCCGGAGGATGTCCCGAGTTCCGAAGAACTTCGGTGCCGGTGCATTGATGGTCAGGCGGCTACTTCTGCATCATCGCACTTGGGTGTGACAGTCCCGTCGACGTGAACTTCAAGGGCGGCTCGTAGGGCAGCAGGCGGAGGAAGCCGTTGATCCGTCGGAACTGCTTGGTGGCCTCACCCATCCCGGCCGCACACCAGCGCAGCGCCATCTGGCCGTCCCGCGAACGCTTCACGTTGGTGGAGTGGTCCCGGCAGATCTCGATCATCGACTCTGCTTCGCTCCGTCGAACGCCAGGTCGGCCTGGCCTGGAGCGAGGCCACGTCGATTGAGCGCCTCGGCCGGTCATAGCTCCTTCGGAACCAGGCTGACGTTGGTCCCAGTGGTTCGGAATAGCTGGTTCAGGCTGCTCGGAATCACTGGTTCGAAGTGCTCGGAATCGCTGACTTCTGGTATCTCGTCCTCGACGCCACGAAGTCGGAGCTGAGCCGGGACAGCCGGCCGGGGCGCTTCGTCCTCGCCGGCTCGACCCGCCATGACGCCCTGCCCGCGATCGTGCTGCTCGACCTGGCGGTCGAAGCCATCAGCCACCTGCCCGTCGCCTTGCCGCCCCGGTTCAACGATGTGCCCCTCTGGATGCACGTCAGCTACAGCCGGGACGAGCTTCTGGCCGCCACGGGCCACGCCACCTTGGAGCGGACGCCGGCCAGCGACATGCAGGGGGTGCGCTACGTCGAGGCGTTGCGGACCGACGTCTTGACCTTCACCCTGCAGAAGGCGGAGGCCGACTACTCGCCCACCACCATGTACAAGGACTACGCCGTGGCCCCTGATCTGGTGCACTGGGAGACCCAGAGCACCACCTCGGACACGTCGCTCAGCCCACGGGCCGGCGCTACCTGAGCCATCGCGAGAACGGCACGCACGTGTTCCTGTTCGCCCGCCAGACCAGCGACGACGAGCTCGGAGCGCGGCCCTATGTGTTCCTCGGTCCCGCTTCCTACGTCTCGCACGTGGGGAGTCGACCGATTGCCATCACCTGGCGGCTGGACCAGCCGATGCC
>JBKJUS010000060.1:0-7696 GCA_046590575.1 Mycobacteriales bacterium
CCGTGCCTGACGACTCGCTGGCCGGCATCGTCGACACCTTGGCCGCGCAGGGCTGCTTCCGGCCGGGCCAGCTCGTCCTGCACACCAGCGGGCGCCATGGCATCGGGGTGCTGGAGCCCGCCGGTCGAGCAGGGGCAGCTGCCCTAGCACTCCACCCGGTCATGGCGTTCACCGGCGCACCCGAAGACCCGGATCGGCTCGTCGGCGCGTGCTGGGGCATCACGACGACAGAAGAGCTGCGGCCTGCTGCCGAGGTCCTCGTCGTCGAGCTCGGCGGTGAGCCGGTGTGGGTGCCGGAGGACGCACGGCCGATGTACCACGCGGCGCTCGCCTGGGGTGCGAGCTATGTCGTCAGCCTGACCAGCGTGGCTGTCGACCTACTTCGTGGAGCTGGTGTCGAGCAGCCGGAACGGATCCTGGCCCCGCTGCTCGGTGCGAGCCTCGACAATGCGCTGCGGCACGGCAACGCGGGGCTCACCGGTCCGGTGGCGCGTGGCGACGCCGAAACGGTGGCGGCTCATCTGCAGGCCCTGCGGGCGGCCGCTCCCGAGGTGCTGCCGGCGTACATCGCGCTTGCTCGCCTGACCGCAGACCGTGCGCTGCAGGCCGGCCGCCTCGATCCGACGACCGCCAGTGCACTGCTCGAGGTGCTGGCCACACCCCGCGGGCCGAACCCATGACGGTCATCTCCGCGCTGCCGGTGCTCGCCACCACCGTCGAACAGCTCGACGACGCGGTCGACCTCCAGCGCGCGCGCGGTGCCAGCGTCGCTGTCGTGATGACGATGGGAGCGCTGCATGACGGCCACGCTGAGCTCATCCGAACAGCACAGCGGAGCGCTGACGCCGTCGTGGTCACCGTCTTCGTCAACCCGCTCCAGTTCGGCCCGAACGAGGACCTAGACCGGTACCCGCGACAGCTCGCGCGCGACGTCGACGTGTGCGCGCGAGAGGGCGCCGCTGTCGTCTTCGCCCCGACCCGCGCAGTCGTCTACCCCCAGCCCCCTAGGGTGACCGTCACTGCCGGCGATCTCGGCGACCGACTCTGCGGGCGGTCTCGGCCGGGACACTTCGACGGAGTGCTCACCGTCGTCGCCAAGCTCCTGCACCTCGTCGCGCCCGACGTGGCGGTGTTCGGTGAGAAGGATGCCCAGCAGCTGATCTTGATCCGCCGAATGGTGTCCGACCTGGCCTTCCGGGTCGAGGTGGTCGGAGTGCCGACCGTCCGCGAGCCCGACGGTCTTGCGATGTCCAGCCGCAACGCGTTCCTCACCGAGGGCGAGCGCACTGACGCGCTGGTGTTGAGTGATGCGCTGAGGGCTGGGGCGGCCGTGGCGGGCGACGGATCGGACGCCGTACGCCGAGCCGTCCTGGCCCGGTTCCGCACCGCCGGGCCGACCCTGCGACTGGACTACGCGGAACTCGTCGACCGGCAGACACTGGACCCGCTCGACGGGCCCGGCGTGGGGCTGCTGGCGGTCGCCGCGTGGGCCGGGACTACCCGCCTGATCGACAACGTTGAGATACTCGTCGGCAGCACCGCTGACCAGGCACGTACTCACAAGGAGCCGTGACCGTTATGCACCGCACCATGCTCAAGTCGAAGATCCATCGGGCGACCGAGTGGCGCGAGTTCCCCGACCGGGAGCTGGTGCGCGGCGACGTCCAGCGTGGAGCCGACACGCCCCGGTGAGGAAGGCTGCCTCGCTCCAGACACCTGTGCTCCCCACTCGGCTGGCTGCTCCGGCACCCGGTTGGGTCCGCGCGGCCGATGTCGTGGTGGTCGGCTCCGGCATTGCCGGTCTGACGGCCGCCCTCGCCGCACGTCGAGCCGGCCGCGTGCTGCTCGTCACGAAGTCCCTGGTCAACCACGGGGCCACGGCGTGGGCGCAGGGTGGGATCGCCGCGGCGCTCTCACCGCTCGACTCCCCGCAGGACCACCTCGAGGACACCCTTGTCGCCGGGGCCGGGCTCTGTGACCCGGTCGCCGTCGAGGTCCTCGTCACGGAGGGCCCGGGCCGCGTGCGCGAGCTGATCGCGCTGGGTGCGCAGTTCGACATGCACGACGGGGAGCTGGCGATGACCCGTGAAGGCGGTCATCTGCGGTCCAGGGTCATCCACGCCGCCGACGCGACCGGAGCGGAGATCGAGCGCGCACTGGTCGACGCTGTGCGGGCGGCGCCGGAGATCGAGCTGATCGAGCATGCCCTCGTCCTGGACCTCTTGCGCAGCGCTGACGGGGCCGCGGCCGGCCTGACGCTGCACGTCCTCGGCGCGGGAAGCCGAGATGGTGTCGGTGCTGCCCATGCGCGGGCTGTGGTCCTCGCGACCGGCGGTATGGGTCAGGTCTACGCCTCGACGACTAATCCGCCGGTGTCGACCGGGGACGGGCTGGCGCTGGCGATGCGGGCCGGGGCGGTCGTGACAGATCTTGAGTTCGTGCAGTTCCACCCGACCGCGCTGCATCTCGATGACGCTGTCGGCGGTCAGCAGCCACTGATCAGCGAGGCGATGCGCGGTGAGGGGGCTTTCCTCGTCGACGCCGCCGGTAGCCGGGTCATGACGGGCGTGCATCCCCTTGCCGACCTCGCGCCGCGCGACGTCGTCGCGAAGGCGACGAGTCGTCGGATGGTCGAGCTGGGTGTCGACCACCTATACCTCGACGCCCGGGGACTCGGCGCGGACAAGCTGCTGCATCACTTCCCGACCATTGTCGCCCGTTGCCGTGAGGCCGGCATCGACCCAGTGCTCGACCTGATCCCCGTCTCGCCGGCCGCCCACTACGCGAGCGGCGGCGTTCGTACGGACCTTGACGGACGTACGTCGATCCCCGGTCTCTACGCCTGCGGCGAGGTGGCCTGCACCGGAGTGCACGGGGCCAACCGGCTCGCGAGCAACAGCCTGCTTGAGGGGTTGGTCTTTGCCGAGCGCATCGGGGAGTCGCTCCAACGCGACCTGCCGGCCACCGTCGCCCCTGCCATGGATGGTCGAGTCGCTGGGCTCGTCGACGCCGCGTGTCGCAGTGAGGTCGCGCGGACGATGACCCAGGGTGCCGGGGTGCTGCGCAGCGCCGACTCTCTCGCGACGACGGCCAAAGCCCTGGCCGCCATCGAGGACGCGAGCGACGACGTTGTCGTCGATCCGTCTGCCTGGGAGGCCACCAACCTGCTGTCTGTGGCGAGCGCACTGGTGCATGCCGCACAGGTGCGGGAGGAAACTCGTGGTGGCCATTGGCGCGAGGACTTCCCAGAGCCTCGGACGGAGTGGCTCGGTCATATCGCGATGAGCCTGTCCGCCGACGGGACGTTGGACACTGATTTCGTCCCACTGCGCGAGGTCACGCGATGACGTTGCCCGCATGGCTCGTCGACCTACTGGGTGCTGCCGGGCTCGACCCTGCCTACGTCGAGCGCTTCGCCGCCGCGGTGCTTGAGGAGGACCTGCTCGGTGGCGTCGACGTGACGACCGTCGCCACCGTCTCGCCCGAGCAGTCGGGTGTGGCGGACATCGTCGCGCGCGGGCCCGGCGTCCTTGCCGGTCTGCCGGTCGCTGCGGCGGTCTTCGTCGTCGCGTCGGACGGTGCCGTCGACATCACGCTGAGCGCGGCGGACGGTGACGTGGTGAAGGTCGGCGATGTAGCGATGACCGTGGCCGGTCCCGCTCGCTCGCTGCTGACCGCGGAGCGCAGCGCGCTCAACATCGCGTGTCACCTCTCGGGAGTGGCCACCCAGACCCGCCGTTGGGTGGAGGCGGTGGCCGGCACCAAGGCGCGGGTGCTCGACACCCGTAAGACGACGCCTGGCCTGCGCGTCCTGGAGAAGTACGCGGTGCGGTGCGGTGGCGGTTCGGGATTTCGGATGGGCCTGTCCGACGCAGCGATGGTCAAGGACAATCACGTGGTGGCCGCTGGCGGTGTTGTGGCGGCGTATCGGGCGGTACGCGAGTGTTATCCCGACGTCCGGGTCGAGGTTGAGTGCGACCGGCTCGCGCAGGTCATCGACGTGATCGGTGCCGGTGGTGATCTGATCCTGCTCGACAACATGGACCTCGCCGAGATGCGCGACGCGGTGACGGCTGCCGCTGGGCGAGCCGAGCTGGAGGCGAGCGGCGGACTGACCCTCGACCGGGCGCGCGCGGTCGCCGAGACCGGGGTCGACTTCCTCTCCGTGGGTGCCCTGACCCACTCCGCGCCAGTGCTCGATCTCGCATTCGACCTGCGGCCGACAGCGGCTGTCCTGAAGGGTGATGCCTGATGCTTCTGACCATCGACGTCGGCAACACTCAGACGGTCATCGGCGTGTTCCGCGGGGACGAGCTGGTCGACCACTGGCGGATCAGCACCGACGCCCGGCGTACGGCGGACGAGCTCGCGCTGACCTTCCAAGGATTCCTCGCGCTGCACGGGCTGAGCTTCGAGAGGGCGGTCACGGGCGTCGTGGTCGCGTCTGTCGTGCCCACACTCACCCACACGCTGCGGGAGATGACTGAGCGCTACTTCCGCTTTGCGCCAGTCGTTGTCGGGCCGGGGGTGCGGACCGGGGTGCCGATCCTCACCGACAACCCGAAGGAAGTCGGCGCCGACCGCATCGTGAACGCGCTGGCGGCATTCCACCTCTACGGGGGCCCGGCGATCGTCGTCGACTTCGGTACGTCCACCAACTTCGACGTCGTCAGCGAGCGCGGGGAGTTCCTGGGCGGAGCCATTGCGCCCGGCGTCGAGATCAGCGTTGACGCACTCGGCCTCCGCGGTGCACAACTGCTCAAGGTCGAGATCATCCGACCCCGGTCGGTCATCGGCAAGAACACTGTTGAGTGCCTGCAGTCCGGCATCCTCTACGGCTTCGCCGGGCAGATCGACGGCATCCTCGAGCGGATGATCAAGGAGCTAGGTGGATCGGTCCATGTGGTGGCCACCGGCGGCCTTGCGCCGTTGATCATCGCCGAGTCGAGCTATGTCGAGGTCCACGAGCCGTGGCTGACCCTCATCGGGTTGCGACTCGTTTTCGAACGAAACTCCGGGGCCGGAGCGGCGAGCGGCCGGTAGGTTCTCGTTCGTGAGCGACGAGTCGACCCAACCGAGCACGGACGAGGCCGACCTGCCGGAGCAGATGCGGATCCGGCGCGAGAAGCGGGATCGGCTGACGGCCGGCGGCATCGACTGCTACCCCGTCGGATTTCCTCGTACGACGTCGCTGGGTGAGCTGCGCGAGACCTACGCGGATCTCGCAACCGACACGTTCACCGGCCTCCGCGCCGGCGTGACCGGCCGGGTGGTGTCCCGGCGCGGTCACGGCAAGCTCAACTTCGCTGTGGTGCGGGACGGCACCGCGGAGATCCAGTTGATGCTCTCGTTGGACCGTCTCGGGCAGGAGTCCCTCGACCGGTGGCAACACGACGTGGACCTTGGTGACCACGTCGGTGTCGAGGGCGAGGTCATCTCGAGCCGACGCGGCGAGCTGTCAGTCATGGTCGAGTCGTGGGCGATCACCAGCAAGGCGCTGCGGCCGCTGCCGAGCCTCTGGCACGGGATGGACACCGAGTCACGGGTGCGGCAGCGCTACATCGACCTAGCCGTCAACCCGGAGTCGCGGCGAGTACTCGCGACCCGGAGCGCAGTGGTGCGCAGCGTGCGCGACTCGCTGACCAGCCGGGGCTATCTCGAGGTCGAGACGCCGATGCTGCAGGTCGTGCACGGCGGCGCCGCGGCTCGGCCATTTCGCACGCACATGAACGCCCTCGATCTTGACCTCTATCTCCGGATTGCTCCTGAGCTCTATCTCAAGCGGCTGGTCGTGGGCGGTATCGAGCGGGTCTTCGAGATCAATCGCAACTTTCGCAACGAAGGGGCCGATTCCAGCCACAATCCTGAATTCACAATGCTCGAGGCTTATCAGGCCTACGGCGACTACGACTCGATGGCCACGTTGACCCGTGAGCTCGTGCAGGAGGCGTGTCAGGTCGCCACCGGGAGCGCCACGGTGAGTCTGCCCGACGGCACTGAGCTCGATCTGGCCGGCGACTGGCGATCCGTCACCCTGCACGGTGCGGTCTCGGCCGCCCTCGGGGAGGAGGTCACCGTTGATACTTCCCGCGAGGCGCTCCTCGCCCATGCGGCCAGGGCGGAGGTCGGGCTCGATCCCGCCTGGTCTGCAGGTGCGATCGTCCTCGAGATCTTCGAGAAGCTCGTCGAACACACGCTGCGGGAGCCCACCTTCGTCCGGGACTATCCGGTCGAGGTGCGGCCGTTGACCCGCCAGCACCGGACCGAGCCCCGCCTCACCGAGTCGTGGGACCTCATCATCAACGGCCGCGAGCTCGGTACGGCGTACAGCGAGCTGGTCGACCCGGTTGAGCAACGCCGACGCCTTGTCGAGCAGTCGCAGCTGGCTGCTGGGGGCGATGCGGAGGCGATGGCGCTCGACGAGGACTTCCTCCGTGCCCTCGAGCACGGCATGCCCCCGTCAGGCGGCATGGGCATGGGCATGGACCGGCTGGTGATGCTGCTGGCCGGAGTGGCGAGCATTCGGGACGTGATCCTGTTTCCACTGGTGAGACCCGAGTAATTCGAGGGGGCGCGAGCTCTTTCGCAATTTCGTCTGGCCAAAGCGATGCTGGGTTTGTCACCCGGGCCACCCATCCGCACAATAAGCGTGATTTCCAATCCCGCTGACTGTTTCGAAAGGGCTGCCGTCATGGCGCAACGGATCAATGTGACGCTTGTCGACGACATTGACGGCGGCGATGCCGACGAGACGGTCGAGTTCGCCCTCGACGGGTCGGCGTACGAGATCGATCTCTCCGCCGGCAATGCCCAGAAGCTGCGCGATGCCTTGGCCGCTTACGTCGGGTCGGCCCGCCGGGCCGGGCGGGGCACCGGCGCCGCGACGGCGCGCAAGGCGGGCGGCCGTCGGGGCAGTGCGTCGATGGACCGGTCCCAGGTGCAGCATGTCCGCCAGTGGGCCCGGGACAACGGTCTCAAAGTCAGCGAGCGAGGTCGCATCTCCGCCGACATCCAGGCGAAGTACCAGTCCGCGCACTAACCACGGGGAACACCGGTCCGCGTCCGTAAGTTGAACTGATCGCACAGCCTTACGCCAACGACCAACCACTTCCCCTTCGTTCGCCGAACACTTCTGTGCGGCGTCCGTCGCGGGGATAGCATGCGGGAGGCAGGGGGCCAATACGGCCTCCGCGTCACATCCCGTAAGGGAGCGATCATGTTCGAGAGATTCACCGACCGCGCGAGGCGCGTTGTTGTGCTGGCCCAAGAAGAGGCCAGGATGCTCAACCACAACTACATCGGGACCGAGCACATCCTGCTCGGCCTGATCCATGAGGGCGAAGGTGTGGCCGCCAAGGCCCTCGAGTCGCTCGGCATCTCCCTCGAGGGCGTACGTCAGCAGGTTGAGGAGATCATCGGCCAGGGCCAGCAGGCGCCGTCCGGCCACATCCCCTTCACCCCGCGCGCCAAGAAGGTGCTCGAGCTGTCGCTGCGCGAAGCGCTGCAGCTGGGCCACAACTACATCGGCACCGAGCACATCCTGCTTGGGCTGATCCGCGAGGGTGAGGGCGTCGCCGCCCAGGTCCTCGTGAAGCTGGTCGCCGACCGGAACCGCGTGCGACAGCAGGGCATCCAGCTGCTGAGCGGCTACCAGGGCAAGGAGTCCGCCACCTCCGGCGGGCCTGCCGAGGGCACG
>JBKJUS010000110.1:0-16010 GCA_046590575.1 Mycobacteriales bacterium
CGCGGCGCCAAGGTCGTCGCCCGGGCGCTGCGCGGTGCCGGCATGGAGGTCATCTACACCGGCCTGCACCAGACGCCCGAGCAGATCGCCGACACGGCGATCCAGGAAGACGCCGACTGCGTCGGGCTGTCCGTCCTCTCGGGGGCGCACATGGTGCTGTTCCCCCGGCTCATCGACCTGCTCAAGGAGCGCGGCGCGGGCGACATCGTCGTCTTCGGCGGCGGGATCATTCCGGCCGCCGACATCCCCGAGCTCGAGGCGATCGGCGTCCGCAAGGTCTTCACCCCGGGTGCCACGACGACCGACATCATCGACTGGGTGCGCACCCATGTCGGGGAGCCGACACCCGCCTGACGCAGGTTTACGCGCTACTCGGGTCGAAAGTCCCCAGACATGGGGACGCGACGCAAGGGCACTCGACGTACCGCCGGTTGGGCCGCGATGGTGGCAGTGGCCGCCGTCCTGGTCGCGCCGGCATCGGCGGCACCCGTGCCCGACGGTGCGGTGCACTCGGAGCACTACTTCCCGTCCGCCGACGGCACGACGCTGCACGCCGATGTCTTTCGTCCGGCGGGTCGCAAGGGCAAGGTGCCGGTGATCCTGCTGGTCAGTCCGTACACCTCGACCGGCCCGACCGAGCAGGGCCCGGCGGTCAACTACGGCAACTTCATCGAGGACGGCGAGATCTTCCGTCGCGGCTACGCCTGGGTGCAGGTGAGCCTGCGCGGCGTCGGTGGCAGCGGCGGCTGCGGAGACATGGGGGGTCAGGGCGAGCAGGCCGATGCCAAGGCTGCGGTCGAGTGGGCCGCATCGCAACCGTGGTCCACCGGCAAGGTCGGCATGTGGGGCGTGTCTTACGACGCGTGGACCCAAGTGATGGCGCTGGCCACCAAGCCGAAGGGGCTCGCCGCGGCAGTCATCGCCTCACCGCTCATCGACTACTACCGCGGCCTCTACATGAACGGCGTCCACTACGCCGAGGGCTGGCACGCCACTCCGACGCTCTACGCTTCCGGCGACCTGACTCCGCCGAGTGTTTTCGCGCCGCCGCAGCAGCACGTCAACGCGATCCGGGGCACTGCGGAGAACCCGGACTGCTATGCGACGAATCTCGTCGAGAGCGCCCGCACCGGTCGCAAGTCGGCGTACTGGCAGGAGCGCGACCTGGTCCCGCGGGCGTCCAACAGCACGGTGCCCGTCCTGTGGTCGCACGGCTTCCTCGACCCCGCCACGAAGCCGGACAACTTCCTCGACGTCTACTCCCGGCTGCGCGGTCCGCACCGCGGCCGGTTCGGGCAGTTCGGGCATCGGGGTGCAGACTCGGGTGGAATCGGCCGCGATGTAGGCCTCGAGCAGTCGCTGCGCTGGTTCGACCGCTTCCTCAAGGGCTCCCGGGCGCCGATCTCCGATGCCGACGTAGAGGTGCAACAAGGCGACGGCCGGTGGCGGGCCGAGCGCCAGTGGCCACCGACGGACATGCGGCGGATCAACGTCCCGTTGCGGGTGGGCACCTACACCGACATCGCCGGTAACAACGCGGTGGGTGCGTCCAGCGGCGTCGGATCCTGGACCTTCACCCAGGCGCTGCCGTACGACGTGCACCTCGCCGGGGTTCCTCGGCTCACCGTGCAGGTCGACATTGAGCCGCCAGGGGCGAACATCGTCGCGCTGGTCTACGACGTCGACGCTGAGGGAGAGGCGGCGCTCATCACCCGCGGCGCGGCGACGATCTCCATTGACGGCGGCCTGAGCTTCGACCTCTACCCGCAGGACTGGCGGCTACCTGCCGGGCACCACCTCGGCGTGCTGCTCTCCGGCGCCGACGACAGCTGGTTCGACCCAGGCCACACCAACTCCCAGGTCAAGGTGCTCAACGGATCCCTGCAGGTGCCTTTCCTGCACTACGACCGGGATGCCGAGACTTACCTCGAGGGCGACGCCGGCGCCGACCTTGAACGCACCGGTCGTGCGCTCATCTCACCGGCCACGATCGACGCCCGGATGCTGATGTCCCCGCTACCCCCGAGGATGACTCCCCGCCGCCGTCGTTAGGCCCTCTTCCGTGGCCCGTGGCGGGGCTGTTTGGCTGTCGCCGGTCACCCCGGGCTACGCTCCACGCGCCCTCCTGCCCCCCTCTTCCAAGGACGCCCGTGGACCTTTACGAGTACCAGGCCAAGGAGCTCTTCGTCACGCACGGCGTGCCGACGACGCCCGGGTCCGTGGCGACCACTGCCGCCGAAGCGCGCGCCATCACCGAGTCGATCGGTGCCCAGGTCGTGGTGAAGGCGCAGGTCAAGACCGGGGGCCGCGGCAAGGCCGGTGGGGTGAAGCTTGCCGAGGACGCGGCGGACGCCGAGGCCAAAGCGGCCGCGATCCTGGGCATGGACATCAAAGGCCACACGGTGCACAAGGTGCTCGTGGCCGAGGCGAGCGACATCGCCGAGGAGTACTACGTCTCCTTCCTGCTCGACCGGTCCAACCGCACATTCCTGGCGATGTGCTCCCGAGAGGGTGGCGTCGAGATCGAAGTGGTCGCCGTCGAGAACCCTGAGGCGCTCGCCAAGATCCCGGTCAGCGCCATCACCGGCTGCGACCTGGCGAAGGCACGCGAGATCGTCACGGCAGCCAAGCTGCCGCCGGAGGTCATCGACGACGCCGCCGCGCTGGTGGTGAAGCTCTGGGAGCTCTTCGCCGCCGAGGACGCGACGCTGGTCGAGGTCAACCCGCTGGTGAAGACGCCCGACGGAAGAGTCCTGGCTCTTGATGGGAAAGTCACGCTCGACGACAACGCGCGCTTCCGTCACCCCGGGCACGAGTCCTTCGTCGACCACGGCGCCGACGACCCGCTCGAGGCGAAGGCGAAAGAGCTCGACCTCAATTACGTCAAGCTCGACGGGGAGGTCGGCATCATCGGCAACGGGGCCGGCCTGGTGATGAGCACGCTCGACGTCGTCGCGTACGCGGGTGAAGAGCACGGCGGCGTACGCCCGGCCAACTTCCTCGACATCGGCGGGGGAGCCTCAGCGGAGGTCATGGCCAACGGCCTGCAGATCGTCCTCGGCGACCCCGCTGTGCGAAGCGTCTTCGTCAACATCTTCGGCGGCATCACCCAATGCGACGCGGTGGCCAACGGCATTGTGGCGGCCTACGGGATGATCGGCGACGTGACCAAGCCGGTCGTCGTACGCCTCGACGGCAACAACGCCGAGGAGGGTCGGCGGATCCTGGCTGACGCGGCGCTGACCGGGCTGCGCTCGGTGGAGACCATGGACGGCGCAGCGCAGCTCGCCGCCGAGCTCGCGGCCCAGGGAGTCTGAGCAGATGGCCATCTTCCTCACGGAGTCCAGCCGTATCCTCGTGCAGGGGATCACCGGCTCAGAGGGCACCAAGCACACCCGACGGATGGTCGCCTCGGGCGCGCAGGTTGTCGCTGGGGTGACGCCCGGCAAGTCCGGCCAGGACGTCGACGGGATACCGGTGTTCGGCACGGTCGCCGATGCCGTCGGCGCAACCGGCGCCGACGTGTCGGTCGTCTTCGTACCCCCGAAGTTCGCCAAAGCTGCCGTGATCGAAGCAGCCGACGCCGGGGTCGGGCTTGTCGTGGTGATCACGGAGGGCATTCCCGTCCACGACTCGACTGGCTTCTGGGCGCACGTGGAGAGCAAGGGTGGTGCGACCCGGCTGATTGGGCCCAACTGCCCCGGCATCATCAGCCCTGGCAAGAGCAACGCCGGCATCATCCCGGCCGACATCACCCCGCCCGGCCGCGTTGGTCTGGTGAGCAAGAGCGGCACGCTGACCTACCAGCTGATGTACGAGCTGCGGGAGTTCGGCTTCTCGACTGCCGTCGGGATCGGCGGCGACCCGGTCGTCGGTACGACGCACATCGACTGCCTGCAGGCGTTCCAGGACGACCCGGACACCGATGCGATCGTGATGATCGGCGAGATCGGCGGGGACGCCGAGGAGCGGGCGGCGGCGTACATCGCGGAGCACGTCACCAAACCGGTCGTGGGCTACATCGCCGGCTTCACCGCTCCCGAGGGCAAGACGATGGGTCATGCCGGGGCCATCGTCTCGGGCTCCAGTGGAACGGCCGAGGCCAAGAAGGACGCGCTGGAGAAGGTCGGTGTTCGCGTCGGCAAGACCCCTTCGGAGACCGCCCGCCTGATGGCGGAGGTCATGCGCTCCCTCTAGGGCTCGCCTCGGCTTCGGGACCGCACGACAGGGACCGCACGACAGGGACCGCACGACAGGGACCGCACGACAGGACCGTCCGGCGGTTCCCGCGGGGAATTCGGCATCGTTCGACTTTGGCGCGCGGGAAACGCCGGACGGTCCTGCCTGACGGACGCCGAGTGCCGTGCGACAGTCAACGCCATGGTGCAGACAGCGGCTCCGACCAGCCGCACCCGCGTGACGAACGCACCCGCGCCACCCCGACCGATGGGACTGGTGCCGGCAGCCGTGACCGCCGCGTGCACTGCCGCCGCACTCGGCCTGCTCGCTGCCCAGACCGTGGTGCTGCTGGCGTGGGCCAGCGACGGCAGGTCGGCCGTCGATGCTGTCCCGGTCGCGAAAGCAGGAGTTCTCGCCTGGTTGCTCGCGCACGGCGCGTCCGTCTCGCTGCCTGACGGGTCGCTGTCCGTGGCGCCGCTCGGCCTCACCGCGCTGCTGGGGGTGCTGCTCATTCGAGCCGGCGCCTCCGTCGTACGCCGGACCCGCCCGACCGGGCCGGTCGCTGCGCTGGCCGCCGGGGCGGCCGTGGGGGTGCCCTATGCGCTACTCGCCGCGCTCGTCACCGGCCCGGCAACACTGGGCGGGGTCCGGCCGGCGCCGCTGAGCACCCTGTTCGCCGCACTGGCGCTGGGTTCGGTCAGCGGGGCCATCGGTGGCGCCCGGGAGGTCGGCTCGGCCAGGGTGCTCGCTCTCTTACCCGACACGGCTCGCGCGGTGGTCGCTGCGGCAGGTGTCGCACTGCTCGCCCTCGTCGTGACCGGCGCGTTCGCGACGGCCGGGTCGTTGCTGGCCCACGGCGGCCGGGCCGGAGATCTGGCCGGCGACCTCGACGTCGGCTTGGTCGGCGGGTTGATGCTGGTCGTCGTCGGCCTTGTCTTTGTGCCCTCGGCGGTCGTGTGGGGCGCGGCCTACGCGTTGGGCACCGGTTTTGCGATCGGAGCCGGCACGTCCGTCGCGCCGACTGGTGTCCGACTTGGCCCGGTCCCGGCGTTCCCACTGCTAGCGGCGTTGCCGGGAGAAGGGTCTGCGCCGGTGGTCTCACTCCTGCTGCTCGCCGGGCCGATCGTGGCCGGTGTGCTGGCCGGGCTCGTCGTCGTGCGTCGTCTCGCTCACCGTTCTCCGGCATCGCTGGCCCTTCAAGCCCTCGCGGCCGGGCTCGCGGCCGGCATCGCCACGGTCGTCGCCTGCGTCCTCGTGAGCGGTGGGGTCGGCCCGGGCCGACTGGCCGTCGCGGGACCGTCGCCCTGGTTGACCGGACTGGCGGCGGCGGAATGGGTGGGACTGGTGGGGGCAGCGACGGCATACGTCGTCGCAGGCCGGCGGGCTCAGCGGTCCGTGAGCTGAGGACGCCTGACTCGTCTGACGAGCGAGCGTCTATCGTTGGGCCCGCCGTCGGCTAGGACAGGCTGACACGACACGGTCGCGGGGAGGTTGGGTGTCCGCCCGGATCGTTGTGCTCGCCTCCGGGGAGGGGACCAACCTGCAGGCGCTGCTCGACGCCTGCGCTGCTCCGACCTTTGGTGCATGCGTCGTCGCCGTCGGCGCCGACCGGGAGGGTACGAAGGCGGCGGCTCGAGCCGAGTCGGCCGGTATCCAGACCTTCGTCGTGCGCCTCGGTGAATGCGCCGATCGAGCCGAATTCGACGGTCGAACGGCGGCCGCGATCGCGTCGTACGAGCCGAACATCGTGGTGCTCGCCGGGTACATGAAGCTCCTGGGACCTGCCGTGCTCGATCGCTTCCCGCTGCAGATCATCAACACCCATGCGGCATTGCTGCCGTCCTTTCCCGGTGCGACGCCGGTGGCTGACACGCTGGCCTACGGCGTGAAGGTGACGGGCGCCACGGTGCACTTCGTCGATGCGGGCACCGACACCGGACCAGTCATCGCGCAGAGCGTGGTCGAGGTGCGCGACGATGACGACGAGCACACGCTGCACGCACGGATCAAGGACGTGGAGCGAGTGCTTCTCGTCGACACGGTTGGCCGGTTGGCCCGGGGCACCGTTCGCCTCGACGGAAGAAAGGTGCTGCTGTGACTGCCGAGGACCGCAGGCCGGTGCGTCGCGCACTGGTGAGCGTCTACGACAAGACCGGCCTTCTCGACCTCGCTCGGGGCCTCGTTGCGCACGGTGTCGAGATCGTGTCGACCGGCTCCACTGCAGCACAGATTTCTTCAGCGGGGCTGCCAGTCACCTCGGTGAGCGACCTCACAGGCTTCCCCGAGTGCCTCGACGGGCGGGTCAAGACCTTGCACCCGAGGGTGCACGCCGGGATCCTCGCTGACCTCAGGATCGACGACCACGCTCGGCAGCTGGCCGAGCTCGACGTCGCTCCGTTTGAGCTCGTTGTCGTCAACCTGTACCCGTTCGCTGCGACCGTCGAGTCCGGCGCGACACCGGACGAGTGCGTGGAGCAAATCGACATCGGCGGGCCGACGATGGTCCGGGCGGCAGCGAAGAACCACCCGAGCGTCACCGTCGTCGTCTCGCCGGACCGCTACGCCGAGGTGCTCACCGCTGTGGCAGGAGGTGGGACGACGCTGGAGCAGCGCAAGCTGCTCGCGGCCGACGCTTTCGCGCACACCGCGGCATACGACGTCGCTGTCGCATCGTGGTTCTCCAGTAGTTACGCGCCCGCCGATGCCGAGCGGTTCCCGGCTTTCCTCGGCGCTAGCTGGCAGCGCGCCGACGTGTTGCGTTACGGCGAGAACCCACACCAGGCGGCTGCGCTCTACACGAACGACGCGTCCGGAGACAGCCTGGCGACCGCCGAGCAGCTGCACGGCAAGCAGATGTCATACAACAACTATGTGGACACCGATGCCGCGCTCCGCGCCGTCCACGATTTCGAGTCGCCGGCCGTCGCGATTATCAAGCACGCCAACCCGTGCGGCATCGCCCTCGGTGCCGACGTCGCCGACGCTCATCGCAAGGCGCATGCCTGCGATCCCGTGTCGGCGTTCGGTGGCGTGATTGCGGTCAACCAGCCTGTCTCGGTGGCGATGGCTGGACAGGTCGCAGAGATATTCACCGAGGTGATCGTCGCGCCGTCGTACGACGAGGGCGCGCTCGAGGTGCTCGCCGGCAAGCCATCGATCCGGGTGCTGCGCACCTCCGGTCACGGCGGTCGCGGGCTGGAGTTCCGCCAGGTCAATGGAGGGCTGCTGCTGCAGGACGCGGACGCGCTCTCCGCGCCTGGTGACGACCCGGACGCGTGGACGAGCCAGACCGACGTTGCAGTCGACGTTGAGACCATGGCTGACCTCGTCTTCGCCTGGCGCGCCTGCCGTGCGGTGAAGTCCAATGCCATCCTGCTTGCCGCCGACGGCGCGACCGTCGGCGTCGGGATGGGCCAGGTCAACCGCGTCGATGCCGCCCGCCTCGCCGTGGCCCGCGCCGGGGACCGGGCAAAGCTGGCGGTCGCCGCGAGCGACGCCTTCTTTCCCTTCGCCGACGGGCTCGAGGTGCTCGTGGAGGCGGGTGTTCGGGCGGTGGTCGAGCCCGGCGGCTCGGTGCGCGACGCCGAGGTCATCGCCGCCGCGCAGCGGGCCGGCGTCGCGCTGTTCTTCACTGGCACTCGGCACTTCTTCCACTAGACCCACCAGGTCACCGAAGATCCTGTACTTCGTCGTACGCGAACCGCACGCCCGGCTCCAGGATCATGGAGCGGCGACAAGCAGGGACGGTGCGGACAGGCGCAGTCGGCAGATGCTGGCAGACTGCGCGGCATGAGTGCTCGACTGTTACCGGGTGGTCCCGTGGCGGATGCGGTCTTTGCTGACCTCCTCCCGCGAATCGCCGCGCTGCGGGCGCTGGGCCGCGTGCCAGGGCTCGGTACGATCCTGGTCGGTGACGACTCGGCGAGCGCCGGCTACGTCGGGATGAAGATGGCGAAAGCGGCCGATCTCGGCCTGGGCTCCCCTCACATCCACTTGCCGCAGTCGGCCACCACGGCCGATGTCGTCGCAGCGATCCGCGAGTTCAACGCCGAACCAACTGTCACCGCGATGATTCTGCAGCACCCCACGCCGCCGCAGGTCGACTTCGACGCCGCGTTGCTTGAGATCAACCCTGACAAGGACAACGACGGCATGCATCCGGTCAACATGGGCCGGCTCGCGCTGGGGATGCCCGGCCCGGTCCCGTGCACGCCAGCCGGCATCGAGGCGCTTCTCGCGTTTCATGGCATTCCGGTGGCGGGTCGAGAGGTCTGCATCCTCGGCCGGGGTACGACGCTCGGCCGACCACTTGCCCTGCTTCTCACGCAGAAGCGACCCACGGCCAATGCCGCCGTCACCGTGGTCCATACCGGAGTACCGGACTGGCCGTCGTACACCCGCCGTGCCGAGATCGTCATTGCTGCCGCGGGAGTGCCGGGCATCCTGGCGCCGGAACACATCACTGCGGGCGCGGTGGTGGTGGGCGGGGGAGTGCGCTACGAGGGCCGTCGGCTGCTGCCTGATGTCGACGAGCGCTGTGCGGACGTCGCTGGGGCGATCACGCCACGGGTCGGGGGCGTGGGGCCGACGACGGTAGCGATGCTCTTTCGCAACTGCGTCGAAGCGGCTGAACGGCGTGCGGAGTGATGCCGCTTGTCAGCTGATCCGGCGTACGCCGGGGGCCGGCACGTTGGCGTGGGGCAGCGAGGTCGACGCGCGGGGTGCGGGAGGTGAGGAGCGCGCCGCAGTGCCCGTCGCCCGCGTTGCTGAGGCGCTAGCCCGGGTCTGTGCTGATGCCGTGGTCGACTTAGCGGCTGACGAAGGTGCGACGCTAGGGGTGATCCCGGGGGGCGTCGCGCCAGGGTCCGACGGTGCCTCTGGCAGCGGCCGGACGACCCCGGCCGCGATGACTTCGTTGGCCAGTTTGGCTCGCCGGTTGGTGCCCTCCGGGATCCGAAACTTTTGGTAGAGACGCAGGAGGTGCTGCTTCACAGCTGCCTCGGTCACGACCAGCTCATCGGCGATCTCTCGCGCGCTCGCCGGGGCGACAAAGGCGTCCTGGCGCAGGGCCGGCCGGCACAGTGCGGTCAGCACTTCGAGCTCGCGACGGGTGAGGTCGGGCGCCGTGATCCGGCGCAGCTCCATCGTGTCCACTGCGGCGGAGCCGTCAGCGCTTTCCACCACCCCGCCTACCCGCGCGCGGGCGGTCCCGAAAGCGATGACGTCGCCGGTGTGCAGCGTCCGCCGACCCACCGGGCGACCGTTGACCCGGGTGCCGTTGGAGGACAGGCCCAGGTCTTCGACGTAGACGTAGGGACCGCGGCGAACCAGCTCGGCGTGAAGCCTCGAGACAGTCGGGTCGTCCAGCGCGATATCCACGCCCTGACCGCGACCGACGGTGGTGACCTCCGTCGAGAGCTCCACGACATCACCAGACTCCTCAAGTCTGAGGAACGGCACTCCCACGGTCACTACCTCCTGGTCGCTTCGCCACGCTGACCGCCCTGGCAGGACAATCAGCTCTCCTGTCATGTCGGGTACCCCGGGCGCGGAGCACCGAACCGTGTTTGTCCGGCTCTTACGGCAAGTGCGTAGACTTCGACGCGGAATCGGGAGGACAGACCACTATGGAGAAGCCCGCAAAGGGCCTTGCCGACGTCGTTGCCGCATCGACTGCTCTTTCGGACATTGACGGTCGAGCCGGGCGTCTGTTCTACCGCGGGTACGACATCCACGACCTCGCCGGTCGGATCAGCTTTGAGGAGTGTGTGCACCTCCTACTGCGCGGCGCTCTCCCGACTTCCGCCCAGCTGGCCGGGCTGACAAGCGAGCTAGCGGCCGCCCGCGTTCTGCCCGCGCGTGTCGACGGGATTGCGCGGCATCTGGCGACCGACGCGTCGCCGATGGAGGCGCTGCGGACGCTGGTGTCCGTGCTCAGCCTGAGCGACCCCGACAAGGACAGCAACGCGGCTGAGGCGAACCAGCGCAAGGCGGTCCGGCTGATCGCCCAGATGCCCACGTTGGTCGCGCGCTACCACCACGCCCGGTCCGGTACGACGATGCCGGACGCCGACCCGGCGCTGTCCATCGCCGGCAACTTCCTGCTCCAGATCACCGGGGTTCGGCCGGAGTCGGCGGCAGCCGCGGCCTTCGACGAGTGCTTGGTGCTGCACGCCGACCACACCATGAATGCGTCGACCTTTGCCTGCCGCGTGTGCGCAGCAACGTTGTCGGACATGCACTCCGCTGTCGTCGCCGGCATCGGCACCTTGAAGGGCCCACTGCACGGCGGGGCTAACGAGGCTGTGATGAAGTCGCTGCTCGCGATCGGCTCTCTCCCGGCGGTCGAGACCTGGGTGCGCAACGAACTAGGCGCAGGCAAGAAGCTCATGGGCTTCGGGCACCGGGTCTACAAGACTGAAGACCCGCGCGCCACCCACCTGCGGCGGCTGTCCAAGACGCTCGGGGAGCTCGCAGGCGATACCCAGTGGTATGAGATGTCGTCCGCGATGGAAGCGCTTGTCCTCGACATCAAGGGTCTCTATCCCAACGTCGACTTCTTCGCGGCCAGCGTCTACCACTCCCTCGGCATCCCCACGGACCTCTTCACGCCCGTCTTCGCAATCTCGCGGATGGCCGGATGGACAGCGCACGTCATGGAGCAGCACGCTGACAACCGGCTGATCCGACCCGACAGCGAGTACGTCGGCGAGCGTGACCAGAAGTGGGTACCGATCGAGGAGCGCGGCTAGTGCTTCTGCACCGGATGGGGCCGTAGCCACGTGAGCTCCGGCGCAGACATCGCGTCATCGGACCTGGGTCCGATTCTCGACCCAGCCCACTTGGTCGTCGCTCGACTGCCTGCAGGTTGGCGACCCGGGGGTCCCACCGGGACTTTCTCCGTCGTGATCGACGATGGGTCGGAGACCACCCTGGTGTGCAGCGAGGCGGTGCTCGTAGAACTCGCTGCGGCGGGCGCCGACGTGCTGGAGAGCGAGCACGGCTGGCGGCGGATCACGTTCGCCGGACCGCTGCCGTGGGAGCTCGTCGGGTTCCTCGCCGACGTGGCCGGCCGTCTCGCCGCTGCCCGGATTCCGCTCGCCGCGATGGCCGGATTCACGACTGACCACGTGCTGGTGCGTGCCGCGCACGCGGACCTTGCTGTGGCGGTGCTCAGCGGCGGCCCGGCACCACCTCCACGGGCCGGCATGACGCTGTGACCCGCCCTTCGAAAATGCTCCACGAAGTACCAGTGGCCGCGGTGCTCCTCATCGCGGCAGCCGGGCTTTTCGCAGTGTCGCTGGGTTTCTGGCGCCGTGGGCTGGTCGTGGTGTCTATCGCCCTGCTGGCAGCGGCGGTGCTGCGGCTGGCGCTGCCCACCCGGCGTGCCGGGCTGCTCGCCGTACGTGGCAAGACGGTCGACGTAGTTGTCCTCGGCGCCTTCGGCGGTGCCATGCTGCTGCTCGCTGCTGTTGTTCCTCCGCCTCGTTAGAGTCCGATGCTGCTCCCACCCGAAGAAGAGGTCGCGCATGGCCGGCACGCCTGTCACCGTCACCGTCACTGGAGCCGCCGGGCAGATCGGCTACGCGCTGCTCTTCCGGATCGCCTCTGGGCATCTCCTCGGACCCGACACCGCGGTGCGTCTGCGGTTGCTGGAGATCGCCCCCGCGCTGAAGGCAGCTGAGGGCACAGCAATGGAACTCGATGACTGTGCCTTTCCACTTCTCGCTGGGATCGACATCACGGACGACGCGCGGGCGGCGTTTGACGGCGTCAACGTCGCGCTGCTGGTCGGCGCGCGTCCACGCACCGCCGGTATGGAGCGTGGCGACCTGCTCTCGGCCAACGGTGGGATCTTCAAGCCGCAGGGTGCGGCGATCAACGCTGGTGCGGCTGACGATGTGCGCGTCCTTGTCGTGGGCAACCCGGCCAACACCAACGCGCTGATCGCCGCGTCACACGCGCCTGACGTGCCGCGCGAGAGGTTCACCGCGATGACCCGGCTCGACCACAATCGCGCGCTGTCGCAGCTGTCGAAGAAGACCGGCACCCAGGTGTCCGACATCACCAGAATGACGATTTGGGGCAATCACTCGGCCACGCAGTACCCCGACATATTCCATGCCGAGGTTGCTGGCAAGAACGCCGCCGAACTGGTCGACGACCAGGCCTGGCTGGAGAACGAGTTCATTCCCACCGTCGCCAAGCGGGGCGCGGCGATCATCGAGGCCCGAGGCTCGTCCTCGGCCGCGAGCGCCGCCAACGCCGCCATTGACCACGTCTTCAGCTGGGTCAACGGCACCTCCGACGGAGATTGGGTGTCGGTCGCGTTGGCGTCCGACGGCTCGTACGGCGTACCGGACGGGCTCATCTGCTCTTTCCCGTGCGTGTCCCGCCATGGCAGCTGGGAGATCGTTCAGAACCTCGAGATCGACGACTTCTCGCGCGGTCGGATCGACACCTCGGTAGCCGAGCTGGTCGAGGAACGCGACGCCGTACGCGACCTCGGCCTCATCTGAGCCGACCCGCCTACCGCATCACCCGACCCCGACTGCACCCGAGGAGTACATCCCGCATGGCCAAGATCAAGGTTGCCAGCCCGGTCGTCGAACTCGACGGTGACGAGATGACGCGCATCATCTGGTCGTTCATCAAGGAACAACTGATCCTTCCTTACCTCGACGTGGACCTGAAGTACTACGACCTCGGGATCGAGAGTCGCGATGCGAGCGACGACCAGATCACGGTCGACGCGGCCAACGCCATCAAGAAGTACGGCGTCGGCGTCAAGTGCGCGACGATCACGCCCGATGAGGCCCGCGTCAAGGAGTTCGGCCTGAAGAAGATGTGGGCCTCGCCCAACGGCACAATCCGCAACATCCTGGGCGGCGTCGTCTTCCGTGAGCCGATCATCATCAGCAACATCCCCCGGCTGGTGCCGGGCTGGACCAAGCCGATCGTTATCGGCCGTCACGCCCATGGCGACCAGTACAAGGCGACCAACTTCAAGGTCCCCGGCGCGGGCAAGGTGACGATCTCCTGGCACCCGACCGACGCTTCGGCCGGCGAGCCGATCGAGCTTGACGTCGTCGACATGCCGGCCGACGGTGGCGTCGTCATGGGCATGTACAACTTCAACAAGTCGATCGAGGACTTCGCTCGCGCGTCCCTCAACTACGGTCTGCTGCGCAACTACCCGGTGTATCTCTCGACGAAGAACACGATCCTCAAGGCCTATGACGGGGCGTTCAAGGACATCTTCCAAGCTGTCTTCGACGCGGAGTTCAAGGACCAGTTCGACGCTGCGGGTCTGACCTATGAGCACCGCCTGATCGACGACATGGTGGCTGCATGCATGAAGTGGGAGGGCGGCTACGTCTGGGCGTGCAAGAACTACGACGGAGACGTCCAGTCCGACACGGTGGCACAGGGCTTCGGCTCGCTCGGCCTGATGACGTCGGTGCTGATGACTCCGGACGGCCAGACCGTTGAGGCGGAGGCGGCGCATGGCACGGTGACGCGTCACTTCCGACAGCACGAGCAGGGCAAGCCGACCTCCACCAACCCGATCGCCTCGATCTATGCCTGGACAGGTGGCATCAAGCACCGGGGCAAGCTTGACGGCACACCTGAGGTGACGGCGTTTGCCGAGACCCTCGAGAAGGTCTGCATCCAGACGGTCGAGGAAGGCAGCATGACCAAGGACCTGGCCCTTCTCATCGGCCCCGACCAACCGTTCTTGACCACTGAGGACTTCTTGGGCGCCATCGACAAGAACCTGCAGAAGGCCATGGCCTTGCTCACCTGAGGCCGGTTTGCTCACTTGAGGCCGGTTTCGGGAGGCGATTCAGCCCCTGAAACCGGCCTGAGCTGTGCAAAATGCGACGGAACTGAGCACGGCATTCAGTGAGCAAGGTCAGGCAGGTGCCACGAGCCCCACGGCGAGACCCGCCTACCCATCAGCGTCGAGATGGCCTGGCGCTGCACCCATGGAACGCGTGTGACACCCGCGATGAGATGGTCGCGTGGCCACGCCACGCACGTCGAGGTCCGACTGAAACGCCGGCACCATGAGGCGCGAAAGCCATGAGTACCAACGGATGTGAGCCTTCCTCCTCGCTGTGTATGCCGTCAGCGCGTCGTCGGCCGGCTGGTCGCCCGCCGTGGCCGGTCAGTCGTCAGGGAGCAGGCGGCGCGAGCCTGAGCCGTCTGCGCCGAGGGTGTCATCGGGATTCCATAACCGGCACCGTTGCAGAGAAAGGCATCCGCAGCCGATACAGCCGGTGAGGTTGTCGCGGACCGTCTCCAGGTCGGTGATGCGTTGCTCGATCAGAGGCTGCCACCTTGCCGACATCCGGGCCCACTGCTGGCGCGTCGGAGCCGAGTGAGGATCGAGCTTGGCGAACGCCGCACAGATCTCCTGCAAGCTCAGGCCGACATGCTGTCCGGCGCGGACTACCGCGATCCGGCGCAGGACGGCTCGGCGATAACGACGACGGTCACCCGTGGTGCGGGTGCTGGTGATCAGCCCCAGCGACTCGTAGTAGCGAAGTGCGGAGGGTGCCATTCCCGACCGGGCCGCCACCTGGCCAATCGTCAACAGATCCTGCTTGTCCACGTTGACCTCAAGTCCGCTTGATATGGGCTGTCCCAAAAGCATGCTATCCGAGGCGTCCTGCCGGATAGTCCCTCAGGCGCGGGGGTGAGATCATCCGTTTTAAATCTCCTGGAGAAGTTTTCCGCTTTTGTCGAGAATGTCTGCCTACAATTGGGGGACTAGCAACACGCAGGGGAACCTAGGGACAAACTATGGCGATCCATTGCGTGGCAAACCAGCCCAAAACCCGTGCCCGGCGTCTTGGCGTCGCGGTGATCCTGTCCGCGCTGTTGAGCCCGGCGGCGGTCTTCTCGGCCCCGTCGGCCGAGGCCGTGTACGTCCCCAGCGCTACGACGGTCGCTGCGTACGAGGCCAGGGTCATCTACGTGATCAACGTGCAGCGCACAAGGTACCAACGCAGCCAGCTCCTCGCAGCCACCTGCCCCGACTTCTACGCCGAGTCGTGGGCCGCCTACCTGGCGCGCACCGGGTACTTCTACCACCGCTCGATGACAGTCATCCTGAATGGCTGCAGGGCCACCCGGGTGGCCGAGAACCTGGCGCGTGGTGACCTGGTCGGCGCCACCGCCGACCGCGTCGTCGCTGCCTGGATGCTGTCACCCGGGCACCGCGCCAACATCCTGGACGCCCGGCTGACCCGGATCGGCGTGGCTGCGGTCTACGCCCGCGGTCAGTGGACCGTCGCCGCGGACTTCGCCGGCTACTGATCGGGCAGCTCAGGCCTCGCGCCGAGCCGGGCCTGCGGCGGTGACAACAAAGCAGTCAGGGGCACCAAATCCCTTGTCCGCAAAGGCCTGTATGACGGCCGAGGTCACCTCGTCCGTTCCGCCGAGAGGCACCAGGGCGATCGCCGAGCCACCAAATCCTCCTCCGGTCATCCGTGCGCCGAGGGCTCCGTGAGCCGACGCCGCCTCGACCGCGACGTCGAGCTCGGCGCTGGAGATCTCGAAGTCGTCGCGCATGGACGCGTGCGAGGCGTTGAACACGGCACCCACCTCAGGCAGGCGCCCTTGCTGAAGCAGCGTGACCGTCTGACGAACCCGTTCGATCTCGGTGACGATGTGCTTGGTACGCGCCCGGATCTGTGTGCCCGTCAACTCATCCAGGCTCTCGCCGAGGCCGTCAGGGGACACCTCCCGCAGCGATGCGACACCGAGCTGCCGGGCAGCCTCCTCACAGCTGGGGCGACGCTCCGCGTACTGCCCGTCCACCA
>JBKJUS010000082.1:0-5671 GCA_046590575.1 Mycobacteriales bacterium
GGGCTCGCCGCTCGCCGCGATCGCCGCCGTCGTTGCCGCGGTCCAGGCTTCTCGAGACGGCCCACCCAGCCCGATCCGCTCGGCACCGCGGTCCATCCGGTCGAGGTGGGCGCCGAGCAGGATCGCCCGCCCGTCCTGCACCCGGAGGGTCTCGAAGAGCCCGTCGCCGCGGAGCACCCCGAGGTCGTCGGCGCGGAAGACGGGCGCGGTCGGATCGACCAGCCCGCGACCGAGGAGATAGAGGGAGGTCACGGCCCGCGACACTAGCGGGCCTTCGAGAGGTGTGGGATCAATGTAGGATGATCGTATGACGAAAGGACGATTGTCCGCGTCGATCGACGCCGACCTGCTCGCAGCCGCCCAGGCGGCCGTCTCGGCCGGCCGGGCTGCCTCCGTGAGCGACTGGGTGGGGTCGGCGATGCGTCGCCAGCTCCAGCACGAAGCCCGGCTGACTTCGTTGGCCGCCTTCGTCGCGGCGTACGAGGCCGAGCATGGCGTCATCACTGAAGAGGAGATGTCCGATGCGACCCGACGCCTGCGTGCTGATGCGGAAGTCATCCGCGGCCGGCCGGCCAGCCGTCGTACCGGCGCCGCCTAATGCTGCTCCTCGATGCCGGCGCCTTCGTGGCCGTCGAGCGAAACCATCGTGACGTGGTCGCGCTCGTCAAGAGCGAGCTTCAGGCCGAACGGGTGCCCGCGACGCACGGCGGCGTGGTGGGGCAAGTGTGGCGGGGCGGCTCCGGACGGCAGGTGCCTCTGGCCCGGCTCCTCGCCGGCGTCGACGTGATCCCTCTCGATGAGGATCTGGGGCGCCGAGCGGGCCTGCTGCTCGCGCGGACGCGGTCCACCGATGTCATCGACGCCGCACTGGTGGCGCTGGCGGTCGACGGCGACCTCGTCGTCACCTCGGATCCGTCGGACCTGCGCGGGTTGGCTCGGGCGGCCGGCGTCCACGTGGAGCTCATCCTCGTAGGGTAGGGAGATGACGAGCGACGGGTGGCAGGCCGACCTGCGAGCGAAGGGCTACCGGCTCACCCCGCAGCGTCAGCTGGTGCTCGAGGCGGTCGCCGAGCTGGGCCACGCGACGCCGGAGGAGATCGCCACCGCGGTCCGGCGTACGGCGAGCGGGGTCAACATCTCCACCGTCTACCGGACCCTGGAGCTGCTCGAGAAGCTCGGGCTGGTGACCCACACGCACCTCGGCCACGGGGCGCCGACGTACCACGCCGCCAGCGACGACGACCATGTGCACCTGGTGTGCCGGACCTGCGGCTCGATCGGGGAGTCACCGCCGGACCTGGTGGCCGGTGTAGTGGAGGAGCTGGCGCGCAGTCAGGGCTTCCAGGCCGATGTCGGCCACCTGGCGATCTTTGGCCAGTGCCGGGACTGCGCGACCGCCAGCTGACAGCGCGATCAGCGTTCGTCGCCGAGGTCTGCCCCGTCCAGCGCCTCTGCCGTTTCCTCGCGCGTGCCCTGAGCGACGGCGACTCCCTCGGTGGCCAGGAGGTCCTGCGCGCCCCAGATCTCGAGGTCCAGCGCCCGGGCGAACTCGCGCAGGGTGAGCCGACCGCCGCGGTAGGCGTCGAGCGCATCGCGCTTCGCGCGCTCTCGCAAGGCCTGGTCGACGAGCTGTCGGATCGCCGTCGAGCGGTCCTCGTACACCGACGCGGCGTAGGCGTCGACGCGGGCGAGCAGCCTCGCGTCCATCGTGGTGTTGACCCGCACGGTGCGATTCGGCGACGTCATCGGAGCTCCTTGAGGTAGGCGGCGGCGAGCTCGTCGGTGATCCGGTTCGCGTCCCGTAGCGCTCCGCGCGTGGTCCAGCACCACCGCATCGACGGTCTGGGGACCTTGGCTGGTGGCCGCCGGTACGACGGAGGCCAGCGCCAGCTGGCCGGCCTTGGCCAGCGAGATCAGCGACGGTGAATCGACCACTGCGCGCATACAGGCCACGTAAGCACACTCAGTGTGCTGACGTGGATGCTCAAGCAGCGGGTTGCGCAGTTCAACTCCGCGGTACGACGGCGACACGCGCCGAGTGTCGCGTCGTACCGCGGAGTCGAAGATGTCCTGGCCTGGCTAGCGGCTCAATGTCGTGAATGCGCTACACCTGGCTGACTCCCAGGCTGTGGATAAACAACCTCGCAACGGTAGGAATCCGTACGACGACGTCGAATTTCGTGGTGATTCGACCGTATCCGCTTCCCAAACATCGGGCGACCGGCCCACTAGGCTGGCGTCTGCTTCTTACTGGGGGGTCGTACGTGTCGACCACCCGTGAACCTTGTCGCACATCTACCAGGAGCGTTATGTCCCGCTCGCGCTTGTTCCCCAGGATCGCTGCTGGCACGCTCGCCACCCTGCTTGCGGCTGCCGGCGTCACCGCCGTCTTCGTCGGGTCGGCCGCGGCGGGGCCGATCACCAATGTGACGCCGCCGTTCGGTCTGAACAATGACAACGATGCTGACGTCGCCTTCACGACGGCGCAGACGTTCACCCCCAGCACGGAGGGCCTTACCAGCGTTTTCATCACACGCCAGGGGTCGACTCATCCCTCCGCATGCCAGTCCCCGCCAACCGGTGGCTGTCCCCTTGAAGTGACCCGGGTTGCGGACAACGGGGTCGACACGGTGGCGTCCGATCCGATCACGCGCCGCTACCACGCCTCGTTCAACCTCACCACTGCCAACAGTTATTTGGACACCTCCAACGACGGCACCGGGCCGGTCGCTCCTGGCACCTACGATCTCACCATCGAGGAGACCCGCCCCTCGGGCACCGGCGGAAGTCTCACGATCACCGATTCGTGTCAGGGGTGCTACACCGTGCTGTCGGCGGGCGCGCCGACAGTGACGAATGTCTCGCTACCGAGCGCCCGACCCGGTACGACGGTCTCCCCGTTCACCATCAACGGGACCAACTTCACTGTCGCCACAGCGGTCGAAGCGCTCGTCGGTGGACAGGTGGACCCCACCGTGCGTTTCTTCGCTCAGGACCTGGTCGGCAGCCCCGCGGTTAATGACCCGACACCTGATACGGCAACGCAGATGACGAAGGAGCTTGAGGTCCTGCCCAATGCTCCGGGTGGCGTGCGCGATCTTCGGATCACCAACACCGATGGTCAGAGCGTCCTGTGCGTCGGCTGCCTCACCGTCGACTCGCTCTTCGTCGACTTCGTGAGCCCCCAGGCTGCGCTGAACACTGGCCTGACCCGACTTGCGATCACCGGGCGGCAGTTCGCGTCCGGCGCCACCGTCAGCATCTTCCGTAGCCCTGCATTGCCGGACCAGCCGGTGATCGTCGGAGCGAACCCGATCCTGACCGTCAACGGCAACGGCACTCAGACGATCAACGCCGATTTCGATCTGAGCGGTGCGGCACCCGGCTCCAACGCGTACTTCGTCCGGGTCGAGAATCCCGGTGGGGCATCTGGTACCTGCGTCTGCAAGTTCAGCATTGCGTCACCCGCGCCAACCCTCACGTCCGTGACGCCGGCGTCCCGCCCCGTCGGCACGGATGACGGTCCGGAGTTCCTGACGGGCACCAACCTCGCCCGCGGAGCCGCGATCACCTTCAGCAACGCGGGCGTCACCACGGCGCCGGGCAGCGTGCGGTACGTCTCGCGTACGCGGCTGGACTTCCTCGTCGACGTCGCGACCAACGCTGTGCCGGGCAAGGTTGACGTCACTGTCACGAACTCCGACGGACAGCTGGTGAAGTGCACCGGCTGCTTCGAAGTCACGACCGCGCCGGCATCGCCCACTCCGAGCGCGTCACCGACCGGCCCACCGCCCGCGGAGGACAACGGCCTCTACACCCCGGTCAACCCGGCTCGTATCCTGGACACGCGTGACGGCACCGGCGGGGCGCGCAGCCCCCTCGGGTCTGGCGAGTCCCGGCCCTTCCAAGTCACCGGTCAGGGCGGCGTGCCCTCCGGCGCCTCCGCGGTCGTGTTCAACCTGACGGCGATCTCGCCGAGCTCCTCGGGCTTCGTCACCGCTTTCCCGAGCGGCAGCGGGCGGCCCAACGCGTCGAACATCAACTTCGTCCGCGGCGACGTCATCGCCAACCTGGTGAAGGTCAAGATCGGCAGCGGCGGCCAGGTCAGCCTCTACAACAACTCCGGTACGACGAATGTCGCCGCCGATGTGGTGGGCTACTACGCCACCGCGCCGAGCGGCCCTGCCCCGAGTGCGTCAACCGCTCCGTCAGCCTCCGCGACGGCGGCACCGTCCGGGTCCGCTACGGCGGCGCCGTCCGCCTCCGCGACGGCGGCACCGACAGCGTCGGCGTCACCATCGCAGTCCACACCTCCCGCAGCCGGCGGCGGGTCGCGGTACACCGGGATCAACCCCCAGCGCATTCTCGACACCCGTGACGGCAATGGCGGCTCCACCCGACCGATCGGCCCAGGCGAGTCCCGCCCGCTGCAGGTCACCGGGCGAGCCGGCGTGCCTGCCGACGCCACCGCAGTGGTCTTCAACATGACGGCGATCACTCCGACCGCGTCCGGCTTCCTCACGGCGTTCCCGTCGGGCACCATTCGCCCGACCGCGTCGAACATCAACTTCATCCGCGGCGACGTTATCGCCAACCTGGTGATTGTCCGAGTCGGCAGTGGTGGCCAGGTCAGTCTCTACAACAACTCCGGCGACACCCACACTGCGGCAGACATCGTCGGCTACTTCTCCCCGACCAGCGCTGCGGCCAGCTTCACCTCGCTGCAGCCGCAGCGCATCCTCGACACGCGCGACGGTTCCAACAGCGTGGCCCAGCCGATCGGACCGGGCGAATCCCGGTCCTTCCGGGTCACCGGTCTCGGCGGAGTGCCTTCCAACGCGTCAGCCGTGGTGTTCAACCTCACCGCGATCACCCCGAGCAACTCCGGGTTCCTCACCGCGTACCCGGCCGGTAGTGCCCGTCCGGTCGCGTCGAACATCAACTTCGTGCGCGGGGATGTCATCGCCAACCTGGTGATCGTCCGAGTCGGCGTGGGCGGTCAGGTCACCTTGTTCAACAACTCGGGCAACACCCACGCGGCGGCAGACGTGGTCGGCTACTTCGGCACCTTCAACCCGTCCGCGACACCCACGGCCCAGCCGAGTCCGAGCGCCTCAGCAACCGCGAGCACCACTCCGAGCACCACTCCGAGCGCCACGGCGACCCCGTCGGCGAGCACATCGGCGACCGGAACGCCGGCGCCGACCGTCCCGGTGGCGGCACGACGCACTACCTCGCCCACCGCCATAGCCGCCCTCGGCGTCTTCGTTCTGCTCGGGCTGCTCGGCGGACTCGTTAGGCCGATGCTGACCGCGGCGGGATACTCCCGCCGCCACTGATTGCTTCTTGCTCGCATCATCCGTGCACGCCGAAATAGTCACCAGCTAAGGGAGTCTTCATGACAGCCTCGCGACCGGTTCGCCGGCGAATCGCCAGTCTCGCTACCTTGAGCCTGGTCGCTGCGGCTGCGGTGGCCTATCTCGCAACTGGACAGGCGGTGGCGGAGCCCATCATTTCCCTGACCCCCAGTGTGGTCTCAAACAACGCGACGGCCAGTCGTCCATGTCTGGATACCGAATCGGCAGAGCCCCCCCCCTGACTGCACGGGCTTTACGCGGTTGACGATCTTGACGACGTCTGCGTTCCCCACCCAGAGCGAGCCAGGCATCGC
>JBKJUS010000145.1:0-9943 GCA_046590575.1 Mycobacteriales bacterium
AGCGAGGCGCCCAGCGGCCGGGTGAGCACGTAGGCGATCCAGAAGGCGAGCACGGCGTTCATGCGGAGCTGCAGGCGGCAGAGCGCGACGAGCCCGATCATGGCGCCGAACATCGCCGCCGACTTCCAGTAGCCGAGGTTGAGGCTCTCGGCCACGAGGTCGCCCGCAGCGGTGCCGAGGGCGAAGGTGAAGAGGATGGCCGACCAGTAGAAGGCCTCCCGCTTGGAGGTGACGATGGTGTGGATCGAGAGCGACCGCTCGCTCGCGAACCACACGCTGAAGACGACGGCCAGAGCGATGGAGAAGCCGATCGTGGTGGTCCAGAGGCTGATCCCGAAGTTGTCGACCATGTTGTCGGTGATGAGCGTGCCCACGACGCTGATGAGCACCACCGACACCCAGTACAGCGCCGGGGTGTAGCCCTTCGATCGGAACTGGAACGTGAGGGCGACCGCGAGAAGTCCGCTCATGATCAACGTCGTGCCCGTGAGCCCGAGGTGCAGGTTCGTCCCGAGGTAGTCGGCCGCCGTCTCGCCCACGGTCGTGGCCATGATCTTGATCATCCAGAAGAAGATGGTGAGCTGTGGGACCTTGTTGAGCATCTGTGCGACCGGCGGCCGCGCTGAGGTGGTGGTGGTCATGGCCCCGACGGTACGAAGGGCACCTTTGGTCCTCATCCGGGGAAGGTCAACTGCGGGTAAACCATCGCCACTGGGCGAGCAAGGCCGCACCGCCGCCGTGCAGGCGGTCGTACGCTCCACGTCGTGTCGGTCACGCGGGTCCTCGTGGTGGAGGATGAGCCGGTCATCGCCGCCGAGGTCGAGCATGCGCTCAGCGCCCACGGCTACGACGTCACCGTCGCCGCCACAGGCCGGGAGGCGCTCGCCGCCGCGGCCGCGCAGCCTCCGGATCTGGTGGTGCTCGACCTCGGACTCCCGGACCTCGATGGGGTCCATGTGTGCCGCCTGCTCCGCGCCGACCTCCCGACCGTCCCGATCGTGATCGCCACCGCACGAGACGACGACGTCGACATCGTCGTTGGCCTCGATGCTGGGGCGACGGACTACGTCGTCAAGCCGTTCTCGATGGCGGTTCTGCTCGCGCGGCTTCGGGCCCACCTCCGGCGCCCCGTCGACGACGGGCCTTCAGGCACCCTCGTCGTCGGCGCGCTGCGGGTCGACGTCGAGGCCCATCGTGCCTTCCTCGATGCCACCGAGCTCGAGCTCCGACCCAAGGAGTTCGCGCTCTTGCAGGTGCTCGTGGAACGAGCCGGTCGGGTCGTGACACGGGACCATCTCCTGAGCGAGGTGTGGGACCTCCAGTGGGAGAGCTCGACCAAGACGCTCGACATGCACGTCCACGCCCTGCGCCGCAAGCTCGGCGCTCGCGCCGACGGCGTGTCGTGGATCTCGACGGTCCGCACCGTCGGTTACCGGCTCGAGCTGGCGTGAGACGCCAGATCACCCGGGCGATTCTCGCCGTGGCTGCACTGCTCGTCATCGGCCTCGGGATGCCGCTCGCCGTCGTGATCCAACGCTTCTACCAAGACGGTGCCGTCGCCGATCTCCACCGTCGCGCGGCCGAGACCATCGTGGAGATCGCCCTGCCCCTCGAACCAGGCAGCCTCGCCCAGGTCGCGGCCGAGACCGACTCGCCAGGGGACTTCACCGTCTACGACAACCACGGCCGGCGGATCTTCGGCGGCGGCCCCGCCCAGGCGGATGCTCCGGTGGTGCAAGCGATCGCAGGACGCTTGGCATCCGCGACCAATGAACGCGAGCTGGTGCTGGCGACGCCCATCACCGACAGGTCGACCGAGACGATCGTCGGCGTCGTGCGCGTCACACAGCCGGGCGCCGTTGTCGATCGACAGGTTCGGCGCGCATGGTTCGTTATCGCCGTCGTCA
The DNA here is from genome assembly GCA_046590575.1 of Mycobacteriales bacterium. GTDB lineage: Bacteria > Actinomycetota > Actinomycetes > BP-191 > BP-191 > DATLNF01. The sequence goes on from JBKJUS010000145.1 coordinate 1,908, forward strand.
TCACCATCGCACTTGCCAGCGCCGCCGCCCTCGCCCGCGCCCAGGGCCGCAGGCTTGCTGCACCTGTAGGAAGCCTCGCAGACAAAGCCGCCGCCATGGGACGCGGCGACTTCACCTCGCGCATCGACGCCTCGGGCATCCCGGAGATCGACACCGTCGCGACCGCGCTCGATGAAAGCGCGGTCCGGCTCGCCGGGCTCCTTGCCCGGGAACGCTCCTTCAGCGCCGACGTGTCCCACCAGCTGCGCACCCCACTCACCGGCCTCCGGCTCCGCCTCGAGCACGCGGCCCGAAGCGACCAGCCCCAGGTCCACATCAACGGAGCGATCGAGGAGATCGGCCGCCTCGAGGACACCGTCGAACACCTCCTCGCACTCTCCCGAGACCGCCACCCCATTGGGAAGCCGCTCGACCTGAGTGATCTCTTCGGCGCGCTTACCTCACGGTGGCGCAACCGCTTCGCCGACACCGACCGACAACTGCGAGTCGAATTGGACAACCGCCACGTCGCGGTGCGCTCGTCGGGCGTGTCGATCGGTCAGGTCCTCGACGTCCTCATCGACAACAGCCTCCGCCACGGAGCAGGAGCCGTCATCGTGCGATCCCGCGCCGCTCCCGGTGGGCTCGTGCTCGAGGTCGAGGACGAAGGCCCCGGCATCGCCGAGGACCGCCGCTCAGCAGTGTTCAACCGCCACGAAGGCTCCGACCACGGCATCGGCCTTGCGCTCGCCCGCAGTATCACCGAAGCCGAAGGTGGCCGGCTCCTGCTAGCGACCGCACGACCCCCCTGCTTCCACATCATCATGCCCGCCGTCGAGTGAACCCGACCCCGGAACGCACCCCATAGACGCCGCGACTCGATGGCGCCGCCCAGCACCTCCGTGGCGGTGCGCTTCGGGCTGGCCGGCGGGAAGCGGTGACCACTTGGTGCAGGCCCTCACCCGGCGGGTATCCGCCCTCGTGTGGGCGATTCGGGTCCAGCGCAGTTCGCCAGAACGGCCCGGTGCCTCGCCACCGCTCCGTGAAGGCTGCTACTCGTCGTCGATCGTGATGGCCAGGGAGCTGAAGACGGCCATGGCAACGGGCAGGATCAAGTCGCTGCACGACGCATCCATGAAGCGGGTCCGGCGGAGGTTGGCCCTAAGCATCGCTCCGGCTCGATACGGCTCCCCGCCAGATCCACCAACGATGCACTTTCGTGCGAGTGGTCGCCACTGACGGCCACCTCGACAAGCTCGGCACCGTCGGTGATCTCGAGGCCCGTCGTCGACAGGTCGTCGGCGAGCGCGGCCTGAAGCTCTGCTTCGTCGGGCCAGCCACCCCGCCACCGTAGGGCGACGGCCGGGACCCGGAGCTTCTGCGTCGCGGTCTCAGAGTGCGACTGCCGTTGCGTGCCATCCTTGCCCGATGCTTCACATTGGAGGTCGTCCTGGGGGTTGCGACGTGGATCACGCTGCCCAGTTCTGGCTCGAGATGAAAGGGTTCCGGTGGACGTTCAGGTAGGGCCGCCGGTCGTAGCCATCCACGCCGACGACGAGGTGCTGGTGTGTGACCCCGACGGGCGGATGTCGAGCACCAAGGACGAGGGCTACGTCGCCTCCGACACCCGCCTGGTCTCGGGCTACCGCCTCAAGCTCGGGCGGGTCCCGCCGGTGCTGCTGAACAGCTCCGCGGTCGAGCCCTTCTCGTCCCGCTTCGAGTTCACCAACCCGGCCTTGCTGGCGGCTACCGGCGGCCGGATCCCGGCCCGGGGCCTTCACCTGCGCCTCGATCGCAGTGTGGGCCACGGGGTGCACGAGGACTACGACGTGGTCAACTACGGCCCAGCTCCGGTCGAGGTCGACCTCGAGGTCAGCGTGGAGTGCGACTTCGCTGACCTGTTCGAGATCAAGAGCGGTGCGCTGGTGCGCCGGGGATCCCTGCAGAGCCACTGGGACCCAGCACGGGGCTGGCTCACCACCCAGTATGCGAACGGCGACTTCCGGCGGTCCCTGCGTATCCAGGTGGAGAAGTCCGGCTCCGAGCCCCAGTTCGCCAACGGCGGCGTCATCTTCCGCCTCTCCCTCGCACCCGGCGCCACGTGGCACACCTGCCTGCTGTGGATACGCTTCGACGCCGGGGGCAATGCCCTCAAGCCCAGCATCACCTGCAACGACCTGCTGGGGGAGGACCGCCAGCGCAACCAGGCAAAGCGCCGGTGGATCCGCGAGTCGACCCAGATCGCGACGAGCGACCCGTCGGTAACCGCCGCTGTCGTGCAGGCCATCGACGACCTTGCCAGCCTGCGGATGTTCGTCCACGACGACGGTGCCGCCGATCCCCACGTCCACGACGACGTCGATGCCTGGGTCCCGGCAGCCGGCGTTCCGTGGTTCGTCTCGCTGTTCGGTCGTGACAGCCTCATCGTGTCGCTGCAGACCCTCGCCCTGTCGCCGCGCTTCGCCCTGGCCGCCCTCCGGGCGCTCGGAGCCGTTCAGGGCGACGGCTACGACGACGAGCGTGACATGCAGCCGGGCAAGATCGAGCACGAGTTCCGCCACGGTGAGCTTGCCTTCTTCCACCTGGTGCCCCACACGCCCTACTACGGAACCCATGAGGCCACCACCCTCTACGTGTGGGCCGCGGCCCAGGCCTGGCGCTGGCATGGCGACCGCGCCGCCCTCGACAGCGTCCGTCCCCACGTGGACCGGGCACTCGCGTGGATCGACACGGACGGCGACATCGACGGCGACGGCCTGCAGGAGTACCGCACCCGAGCCGGCCAGGGCGGCTACTACAACCAGGGGTGGAAGGACTCGGGCGATGCGATCGTCGGCGCCGACGGCGCCATCTCGTCGCTGCCCATCGCACTGTGCGAACACCAGGGCTATGTGGTGGCAGCCAAGCGGGCCTGGGCCGACGTGCTCGATGAGGCCTACGCCGACACGGCATCGGCGCAGCGCCTCAGGGACGAGGCCACCCACCTGGCCGAGCTGATCGAGGACCGGTTCTGGTGGGAAGCGGAAGGCACCTACTACCTCGGTCTGGACGGCGACAAGGCCCCCATCGCCTCGGTGGCCTCCAACGCGGGGCACCTTCTATGGGCCGGCGCCGTCGACCCCGAGCGGGCCCGGCGGGTCGCCTCGCGGCTGCTGGCGCCGGACATGTGGAGCGGCTGGGGCATCCGCACGCTCTCGCAGCGTCACCGGGCCTACAACCCTTTCTCCTACCAGCTCGGCTCGGTGTGGCCCCACGACAACGCCATCTGCGCAGCCGGCTTTCGCCGGTACGGACTGGATGCCGAGGCGGCCCAAGTCGCGCGGGGGCTCTTCGACGCCGCCGACCGCTTTCAGGCCCGTCGACTGCCGGAGCTCTTCGCCGGTCTGGACCGCGATCGGGGCGGGTTTCCGGTGCAGTACCTCGGCGCCAACGTCCCTCAGGCGTGGGCGTCGGGAGCGCTCGTGCACCTGATCACCGTGCTCGTCGGCGCCCAGGCCGACGCCGCCTCGTCGTCGCTGGAACTCGATCCCGCCCTGCCGGAATGGCTTCCCGAGATCATGTTGAAGAACCTCCGTGTCGGTGGCTCAGCTGTCGACCTGCACGTGCGCCGTGAGTCCGACGGGGGTCACTTGCTCCAGCTTGATCACCCTCGTGGCACGCTCGACGTCAGACTCACGCGGGCTTCGGAGACCTGAGTCGACCTCCGTCATTGCAAAGCGGGCACGGGAGCTGCGAGACTTCGACGGGCCAGGAGCCGTACGAGTACGCACCGGCGGATACGTCTGTGCCCTGTGCCCGCGCCTCTCAACTCCTCGTCGGTCACTTTCTCCGTTGGCGAAGTCTGCGGCGGCTTCGCTGCACGTTGGCGGTCATGGGCACGACGCTGACCGAGCCGTCGGTCTCTAGCACTGCGAGCTCGACCTGGGAGATGTCGCCGATCTCTCCGTGCTCGCGGACAGCCGCCACGACCTCCTCCCCGGTGATGCCTTCACGGTGAAGGTTCGCGGCGACGAGCTCGCCGTGCTGCACGAGGACGACGGGGACGCCCTCGACGAGCTGGCGGACTCGCACGCTTCGGAGGCGGAGCCGGGCCACGCCGGCGTTCACCACGAGGAGTGTGGCCGCCGCGACGAGGCCTCCCTGGAGCGTGGTGTCGGCGCCGACCATGGCGTTCTGCACGGCGTTGGCGACGAGAAGGATCACCACCAGGTCGAACGGGGTCAGCTGCCCCAGTTCGCGCCGGCCGCCGAGCCGGAGCCCGATCAGGACCGCTGCGTAGACGATGAGCGATCGCCCGATGATCTCGATCACGGGGCGGTAGCGGCGGGCGCGCAGATCTTCTGGTGGAGCTCGGTGGTGAGCGCGTGGATCGCCTTCACGATCTCATCCGCCTCGACGTTGGTCTCGTAGTCGTGCAAGGCCAACTCGGAGGAGATCTGGTCCTGGCGCTTCGCGGCGATCAGCAGGATGGCGCCTTGCATGGCGGCGAGGCACGACAGGATCAGGTTCAGGAGAATGAACGGGTAGGGGTCGAAGCCGACGTTGCGGTTTCCCATCATCCATCCGGTGAGGAACAGGAGCGCGCCGAACACGAACGCCCACGACCCCATCCGGTTGCGCATCGAGTCGGCGGCTCGCTCGCCGAGGGTCAGTTGCTCACCGGAGCGAACCCCGGGATGGCGATGCCAGTGAGAGGAGATGTTCATTTCGCCAAGGCTAGGGACCGGCTATCCAGCCTGCCCTGCAAGCGCGGTTGGCTCGTTGGCCGCTAGGTCGGGGCGGCGGACCGCGAGCGCGCAAAGCGCGGCCCAGAGCGCACCGAGGGCGTAGCCCCCGAGCACGTCGGTCGGCCAGTGAACGCCGAGGTAGACCCGTGAGAAGCCGACGATGAGGCACCCGAGCGCGGCGGCTGACCAGATGGTGACCTTCCGCGGCCACGAGCCGGTCAACACAGCACCAAGGGCGGCGAGGGTGACGGCGACCGCCGCGGTCTGGGTGGCGTGCCCGGACGGGAACGCGTAGCCGGTGGCGGTAGACACCAGTTGCCCGACGTGAGGGCGGGGCCGGCCGACGAGGGGCTTGATGAGGTCGTAGAGGGCGATGGCTCCGCCGAGGCTGAGCGCCAGCTGCGCCATGGTTGCCCAGCTCCGGGTGCGGTGGCGAGCGGCGAGGCCGACGGTCACGATGAGCGGGACGAGTACGACGGTGCTGCCCAGCCAGGTCACGTCCCGCATGGTGGTGGTGAGCCACGCGGTGCGGTGCTCGGCCAGGTACCGGACGACGGGTAGGTCGACGCGGGTGGCGTCGTCGCCGCCGAGGACGTCTTGGAGCAGGGAACCGAACGCCCATCCGGCGGCGGCGAGGACTGCGAGCTGGGCGGTGAGGGCGAGGCCGAGGGCGGTGCCGGGACGGAACCGGTCGCCGAGAAAGGTGAGCTGTGATCGGTATCGCCCGGTGAGCGACGCGACCCGGGGCCGCTCGAGGTGTCGGGTCGCGATTCCGCGGACCTGGTCGGGGTGGCGGGCGATCCAGCGGGCCGTGAGCACGACGGCGGCGACGGCGGCGACCGCGCCGAGGAGGACGAGTCCGGCGGGGCCGGCGTAGCGCTCGACACGACGGTAGGAAGATCCCGCTAGGTAACCGGCGAGGACGGTGCCGGGTGCCCAGATGATGGCGCCGAGGGCGTTCCAGGCCAGGAACCGCCGGTAGGGCATGCGGGTGGTGCCGGCGACGGCGGGGACGAGGGCGCGCAGCACGCCGACGAACCGCCCGACGAGGATCGCCCGTCCTCCTTTGGCTTCGAGGTAGGCCTCGGCTCGTTGCCAGCGTTCGGCTCCGACCTTGCGGCCCAGGCGGCTCCGTTGGAGTGCCGGTCCGAATCGCCGACCGATCTCATAGCCGAGCGAGTCGCCGGCGATCGCGCCGCCGGCGGCGACGCCCATCATCAGGGCGAGGCTGGCATTGCCCTGATGGGCGATGTAGCCGCCGGTGAGCAGGGCCAGCTCGCCGGGGATGAACAGCCCGACGAACGCCGAGGCCTCCAGCGCCGCCAGTATGGCGACAACGAGGTAGGCGACGGGACCGGCCAGCGAGCTGAGCGAATCAAGCACGCCCGAGCTCGTCGCCGCTGCGGGCGATCAGCGGACCGAGGGGCGAGCGCACCAGTCGATCCAACAAGGCGCTGACCGGGCGGACGGCGACGCGGGTGACAACCACGGCGACGGCAACACCAAGCACCAGACCGGCGACGACGTCGCCCGGGTAGTGAGCGCCGACGTAGACGCGAGCGAAGGCCATGACGAGCGCGAGGGGGACGGCGAGTCGGGCGAGGCGCCGCTCGGCGAACCACAACCCACCGGCCACCGCACCCGCGACGGTGGCGTGGTCGCTCGGAAACGTGAAGTCGGTGGTGCGGGCCACCAGTACCTTCATCCCGGCAATGGCGTCGTAGGGGCGGGCCCGGGCGACCATGTGGCCGAGCAGCTGAGCGGCACCCAACGCCACGAATGCGGCCACGACCGTGCACACAACCGCTGCGACGATCGTCGTGTCGGATCGCTGGCGACCGATCCACCATCCGGCCAGGAGGGCCAGGCCGAACAGGGCGATCCCGTACTTGGCGTAGGCGAGGACCGGCGGCTGAAGCCAACCGGTCCGCTCCGCGAACCGGTTGACGATCTTGAAGAGGGACTCGTCCATCAGCCTGCCGCCGGCCGGTTGCCGAGGAGGCGTTCCATCACCGACCGCTGTCCCGGCCACGCCTCGAACAGCACCTCGGGTGGCACCTGGCGGGCCGCGTAACGAAGCGCCAAGGCCACGACCACGACGTCATCGAGGGGGCCGATCACGGGAAGGAACTCCGGGATCAGATCGATGGGCGACAGCACCCACAACCCGGCGAAGCCAACCGCCAGCTTCGCCCGCCGGGGCACGCGCGGGTCGCCGCGCAGGCGGCGGACGGTGGTCACGCAGTCCGGGAGGAAGCTGGCCAGCTCCTTGAGGGTTCCCTCCGGCAGTCGCGCCGCCAACATCACCATCAGCGCCCACGAGGCGAGAAGCATGCCCAGACCGATGAGCACCAGACGGATCATGAATGAGATCGTAACCGCTGTTACACACCAGTTGTACGCTGTCCGACGTGGAAGTGGAGTGGGTAGTCGTCGTGGTGCGGGTCCCGTCCGTGCCGTCCCGGCATCGGGTGGCCGTGTGGCGCGAGCTCCGCCGCGGTGGCGCCATCCCCCTCGCTGCGGGGACCTGGGCCCTTCCCGCGAACCCGCTCACCGCCGAAACCGTGGACAAGGTCCGAGATCTCATCTCCCGCGCCCCCGACGGTGAGCTGCTGCTCCTCGACGCCCAAGGACGCGACGACCTGTCCGAAGCCAGGCTCCGCGAGCGGTACACCGCGGCCCGGGAAGCCGAGTGGATCGAGTTCCTGAACGACAGCGCCAAGTTCCATGCCGAGATCGAGCGGGAGATTACGAAGAAGAAGTTCACGCTTGCCGAGCTCGAAGAAGAGGAGCAAAGCCTGGACCGGCTGCGGCGTTGGCATCGGGAGCTCTCGTTGCGCGACACCTTCGGCGCGCCATCCGCCGCCCAGGCAGCCGTCGCGCTCAAGGAGAGCACCGAACGACTCGAAGGCTACGCCGAGCACGTCTACCGAGCGCTCGGACAATGAGTAGCGAGGTCCACCCCCCACCCTCACGGCTGGCGGTCGTCGCACGGTTCGTCGCGCTCATCGGGGTCGTCGTGCTCCTGCCTGGTGTCATCGTCGGCGGCGACCTGTTGGTGTTCCCGGCCGTCATGTTGGTTGTCGGCACCTGGCTCGCGATCGCCCTCGTCGTGCTCGGGCATTGGCTGGCCACGACCGTGCTCCCACCGTTGAGGATCACCGCCAAGCGGGCCGGGGGCGCCGCCTGGCAGGCGATCACCGACGACCCAATCGGACAGAGAATCCACCGCCGGGCGCGCTCGCTGCAGAACCGGCTCGCACCGCTCCGGCGGCCAGCCCGCTGGACGGCCCGCCGCTTCGGGCCCGGCCCAACCGGCGCCGTCCTTAC
>JBKJUS010000160.1:0-17505 GCA_046590575.1 Mycobacteriales bacterium
CGAACGACCAGCTGTCGGGGCGGCCGGCACCTGGCGGTTCGCGCCGACGCCGCCGATCTCGACGTACATCACTGCGGTGGTCGCCGGGCCCTACCACGAGGTCCGCGAGACACGAGACGGTATCGACCTGGGGCTGTACTGCCGCCGCTCGATGGCCGAGCACCTCGATGCCGACGAGATCTTCGAGCTGACCCAACAAGGCTTCGCCTGGTTCCAGCAGAACTTCGGCTACCCCTATCCGTTCGGTGACAAGTACGACCAGCTCTTCGTGCCGGAGTTCAACGCCGGGGCCATGGAGAACGCCGCCTGCGTGACGTTCCTCGAGGACTATGTCTTCCGGTCGAAGGTGACCGACGCGGCGTACGAGCGTCGGGCCGAGACGATCCTGCACGAGATGGCACACATGTGGTTCGGCAACCTCGTGACGATGCGCTGGTGGGACGACCTCTGGCTCAACGAGAGCTTTGCGACCTACGCGTCGATCCTCTGCCAGGTCAAAGCCACCCGTTTCCAAGGTGGCTGGACGACCTTCGCCAACAACGAGAAGACCTGGGCCTACCGCCAGGACCAGCTCTCCTCGACCCACCCGGTTGCGGCCGACATGGTCGACATCCACGCCGTCGAGGTGAACTTCGACGGCATCACCTACGCCAAGGGCGCCTCCGTGCTACGCCAGCTCGTCGCGTGGGTCGGTGAGGATGCCTTCCTGGCTGGACTTCGGAACTACTTCGCCCGGCACGAGTACGGCAACACCGAGCTCAAGGACCTGCTCGTCACCCTGGAGGAGTCGAGCGGCCGCGATCTCTCGTCCTGGTCGAAGGAGTGGCTCGAGACGGCGGGAGTCAACACCATGCGCGCCGACTTCGACGTCGACCCTTCCGGCGCTTTCACGTCCTTCCGCCTACAGCAGGAGGCCCCAGCGGACTGGCCGACGCTGCGTTCGCACCGCGTCGCGATCGGTCTTTACGACGTCACCGGGAACGCTCTCGTCCGGCGGCAACGCGTCGAGCTCGACGTCGTCGGCGCGAACACGGACGTGCCCGAGCTCGTCGGCGCACTCCGGCCGGACCTCATCCTCATCAACGACGACGACCTCACCTACGCGAAGATCCGGCTCGACGACCGCTCGCTCGCGACGGTGACCGAGCGACTCGGCCAGCTGCCTGACTCGCTCCCCCGGGCGCTCTGCTGGGCCGCCGCATGGGACATGACCAGGGACGGCGAGCTGGCCGCGCGCGACTACGTCAGCCTCGTGCTGCACAACATCGGCGCAGAGACCGACATCGGCGTCGTGCAGTCACTTCTCTCGCAGTGCCTCGGCGCGATCTACAACTACGCCGACCACGGCAGACGAGACGTCGAGCTGGAGCGAGTCGCCGCGGCAGCTCTCCAGCATCTGCGGGCTGCTGAGCCCGGGAGTGACCACCAGCTGGCCTGGGCGCGGTCGTTCGTGTCCTCGTCGCAGTCGGCGGAGCACCGCGCGACGATCGCCGGGCTGCTGTCAGGCGCGATCACCGTGCCGGGTCTCGCCATCGACACCGATCTGCGTTGGCATCTCCTTCGCCGGCTCGCCGCGCTGGGCGATGTCGACACGCCGCAGATCAAGTCCGAAGTGGAGAGCGACCCCACCGCCGCCGGGCACCGGCAAGCGGCGGCAGCGCTCGCATCGAGGCCGACCTTGGACGCCAAGCGTGAGGCGTGGGAGGCGATCCTCGACTCCGACCTGCCCAACGCCGTGCTCTCGGCGACGATGTCAGGATTCCAGCAGCCCCAGCAGGTGGAGTTGCTCGAGCAGTTCGTGGAGCCGTTCTTCGACATCCTCGGCTTCATCTGGTCGTCGCGGACGAGCGAAGTCGCGATGAACATCACGACGGGCATGTACCCGAGCGCCGTCATCCGCCAAGAGACCGTGGACCGCACCGACGCCTACGTCCGTGAGGCCGATCCGACGCCAGCCCTGCGCCGGCTGCTGCTCGAAGGTCGCGACGGCGTGGCGCGTGCGTTGCACGCGCGAGCCACCGACGTCGCCACCGGCTCTTAGGCGGACGGCTCCGGCAGTTGGGTGCCGAGCAGCACATCGGGCAGCTCGTCCTCGGCCCGTTCTGCGGCGCCCGGACCGGCGTACTGCGCGAGCAGCCGCAAACCCTCACAGACACCGCCGGCGATGTCGCCCACCGCGAAAGACGCGCTCATCGACGCGGCGACCATCCGGCACTCTTGGTCGGTGATGCGCTCGCGTGCCGCGGGCGCGGTGACGATCTCGAACCGACGTTGCGGCGGAGCGACCAGTAGGAGCACCGCAGGCCGGGTGAGCAGTCCGAGCTCGACCATCAGACCTTCGGCGTGGATTCGGGGATCCTCCTCGACCCCACCGAGGAAGACGCTGAACTGCAGGCCGCATGCCCGCTCGGCCCGATCCACTGCCTTCTCCACCCGCTTGACCTGACGCGGGCTCATCGGCCTACCAGCCGCCACTTGCTCCGCCTCCACCCGAACCGCCGCCGCCGAAACCGCCGAAGCCGCCGCCGCCACCACCGAAGCCGCCGCCGCTGCTGCCGCCACTCCAGCCACCGCCGCCGCGGCCGAGCAGGATCGGCAGCCACACCAGCCCGCTGTTTCCGCCTAGGCCGCCGCCAGCGATGCCGCCGCCACCATCTCGCCGGCCCCGGTTCGCCAGGGAGCTGACGACAGCGAAGACGACGAGGATGAGCACGAGCCCAAGACCCCGACCGGACCCCGTCCGCCGGGCTGGCTCGGCCGCGGCGGGGGCAAGTTCCCCTCCACCGAGCACGGTGAGGATCCCGTCGATGCCGGCCCGCACCCCACCCGACACGTCACCGGCACGGAACCGCGGCGTGATCAGCTCACGGATGATGTCGGCCGCCTGCACGTCAGTGAGGTCGCCTTCGAGACCGCGCCCGACCTCAATGCGAAGACGGCGCTGCTCAATGGCGACGACGAGCAGCACACCGGTGTCTGCGCCCTCCTTACCCACCCCCCAACAGCCGAAGACGTTGTTGGCGTAGTCCTCGATGCCCTCGTCGCCAATGCTGGCCGCGACGAGAGCGGCCACCTGGTTGCCACCGGACGACGTCTCGTAGGTCTGCAGCAGCCTGGCCAGCTCGCTCTCGACCGCGTCGTCGACCACGTCAGCCTCGTCGACGACGTAGCCGGTCGGCTTGGGCAGGTCATCGCAGTCGACCTGCGCCGAGCTCACTCCTGGCGAGATGACGAGGCAGCCTGCCACCGCGGCGACCAGCACCGCGATACGACGAAGGAAGGGCACTAGGACGCAGCGGGCGCTGGAGTGCTGTCGAGTTCCAGGTCGACACCGGGGTTGTCGCGGTTCCCGGCTCCGGCCTCGAAGAGCGGCTTACGATCGAAGCCGAAGACACCGGCAAGGAAGCTCCGCGGAAAGCGCCGAATGGAGCGGTTGTAGTCCTGGACCACCAGGTTGTAGTCCCGCCGCGACTGCGCGATGCGGTTTTCGGTGCCCTCGATCTGCACCTGCAGATCCCGGATGCGCTCGTTGCTTTGCAGCTGCGGAAACTGCTCGACGATGACGAGCAGCCGAGAGAAGGCGCTCTCCAGCTCGCCCGAGGCCGCGGCCTTCTGCGCCGGGTTGGCCGCGCCGCCGTACCGGGTGCGCGCTTCGGCGATCTGACCGAAGACCGCGCGCTCCTGACCGAGCGCCGCCTTCACCGCCTGGCTCAGCGTCGGCAGCAGGTCGTAGCGCCGCTGCAGCGCGACATCGAGGTTGGCGAACTCGGTGTCGACCGCCTCCTCCTTGTTGACCATGCTGTTGTACGACCCGATCGTGGGGAGCACGAGCAGCAGCAGAATCCCGCCGATGATTCCGACGGGGACGAGCCACCGTGGAAAGCGTCGGGGTGGTCCGCCCAGTGCGGGCGTGCCGAATGGGCTGGTGCGCTGCGAAGGTTCGGGCACGAAGTCACCTCAAGGTGGGCGTTGTCACCCGCGACGCTACCCGAGGTGGTCACCGCCGTTCTTGGCGATGACCCAGCCGAGGGTCGCGCCCACCAGGTCGGCGACCACATCGAGCACGTCACCACTCCGGCCGCGCAAGAGCGCGGCCTGCACCACCTCGCTGCCGATCGCGTAGCCGGACAGCGCAAGAGCGACCGTCGTACGCCGACCGAAGCGGCGACACGCTGCGAGCGCGAGCACGGCGAAGACGACCACGTGGACCGCCTTGTCCAAGCCCGGCAGGTCAGGACCCGGCGTGGGGGCCCGGGGCACGAACAGCACGACGGCACTGAACAGGAGCGCAGCCCAGAACGCAGCATCTCGTCGAGCACCGACCACCGACGTCAGACCCGTGTACCGGTCACCCGGTAGCCAGGGCGGCACTCTCGCCGAGATAGGGGGTCCAGATCGGGTCCATCCGCCGAGCGCCGAGCACGACCCAGGCAAGCCCTTTCGGACACGCGGGTGGGCGGCGCAAGTGCCAGCCGAGCTCAGTCAGCGTCCGGGCGGCCTTCTGCCGGTTGCAGCGCGCGCAGCAGGCGACGACGTTGTCCCAGGAGTGCTCGCCACCGCGCGACCGCGGCATCACGTGATCGAGGCTGGTCGCCGCGGCATTGCAGTAGACACAGCGACCACCGTCGCGGATCAGCACCCCGCGTCGGGTGAGGGGCACCCAGGCTCGGTAGGGCACCCGGACGAAACGCGTGAGGCGTACGACGGACGGCAGGTCGATCGACGTCCGCTCCGAGTGCAGAGTGCCCTCCCCGCGCTCCACGCAGACCGCCTTCTCCGAGAGGACGAGGACGACCGCGCGGCGTTGCGGGACGACGCCGATCGGCTCGAAGGTCGCGTTGAGCACCAGGGACTCGGGCACGCGACACCTCCGGAAGGGTCGGTCGCCCAAACGTCTGGGTCGACGTTGGGCCTCACCGTATCTGCCGCAGCGGGATCTCGCCTGCACGACTTAGGGACGAGGTCGGTGCGCCCGCTGTGCCTTCGCCACCGTCCGCCACTTCTTGCGGGCCTCGGCGCGAGCGCGCACGTCCTGCTTGTTCTCGAGGTAGACGAGCTCCCGCTGCAGCCGCTGGTAGCTGTCGAGGCGGCGGGCCGGAAGCGCGCCGGAGGCGATGGCGGCCGTCACCGCACAGCCGGGCTCGGAGTCATGTCCGCAGTCGGGGAAGCGGCACTGCGCAGCGAGTCCTTCGACGTCGGCGAAGGCCCGCTCGAGACCCTCGTCGGCATCCCACAGCTGCACCCCCCGCAGTCCCGGCGTGTCGATCAGCACGCCCCCACGCGCAAGCGCGATCAGCTCCCGATGCGTCGTCGTATGCCGCCCCTTGCCGTCCCCGCGGATCTCAGACGTCTCCATGGTCGCTACACCGGTGATGCGGTTGACGAGCGTCGACTTCCCCACACCCGAGGCGCCGACCAAGGCGAGCGTGGATGTGCCATCGAGGTACTCGTCGAGGGCATCAAGTCCCTCCCCGGTCACAGCGCTCATCGCATGCACGGGCACGCCGGGTGCAGCGCCCTCGACGTAGCGCTTCTCCTCGTCGACGTCGTCACAGAGGTCCGCTTTGGTGAGGAGCACTACCGGCTGGGCCCCGCTCTCCCAGCCGAGGGTGAGGAATCTCTCGATCCGCCGCAGGTTGGGCGTCGCGGCGATCGACACCACGACGAGCAGGACGTCGATGTTGGCGGCGAGCACCTGGGCGCGGGTGACGGTCGCGCCGGCATGACGGATGAAGGCGGACGTCCGCGGCAGCACCGCGTCGATGACTGCCGGCACGTCACCGCCACCGCGCCAAGCGACCCAGTCGCCGACGGTCGGCAGCGCCGTGTCATCAATGACCGAACGCAGGAAAGCAGGAGACGGCGCGGCCAGCACAGTGCCGTCTCCGGTGGCGAGCAGGTGAGCGCCGCGGCCAGGCCGGGCGACGCGCCCGGGGCGGGCGCCCGCCTCGGCATACGGCGCGAAGGCCGAGGTCAGCCGGTCATGCCAGCCGAGCGGGACGAGCAGGGAGCGATCGAGGTCAGCGGCTTGTGGCCAGTTCGTGGTCAAGGTGAGGAACCTTTCGCAGCGGGAGCGAGGTGAGGGAGTGCGGGCCAGGGCACGCGGGGACCAGGGCGGTCATCTCGGCTCACCTCCTCCTCGTGCTGCGCGATTCGTCGAAGCGACGGTACTGCTCGGCCACTCGCCACGCACCAGGTTTTCCGACGGATGGCTCCGACCGGGGACAATGGCTGGCGTGAGCGAGCCCCCGCCTTCCTTCTACGCCGCCGTCGGCGGCGCCGAGGTCTTTCGCCAGCTGGTCCATCGGTTCTACGCCGGCGTAGCGAAGGACCCGCTGCTGCGACCCCTCTACCCGGACGAGGACCTGACAGAGGCGGCGGACCGGCTGTGCCTCTTCCTCATGCAGTACTGGGGCGGTCCGACGACGTACGCCGACACGCGAGGTCACCCTCGGCTGCGGATGCGGCATGCGCCCTTCAGCATCGGGCCCGCAGAGCGGGACGCCTGGCTCCGGCACATGCTGACTGCGCTCGACTCGCTCGAGCTGGCCCCGGAACGAGACGCTGAGCTGCGCGACTACCTCGTCCAAGCAGCGTTCGGATTGACCAACACCCCGTAGACCAGATCCGTAACCGCACAGCAACCAGACGTCAGTCGCGGGTCATCTTGCGGTAGGTGACCCGGTGCGGACGCGCCGCCTCGGCGCCGAGCCGCTCGACCTTGTTGATCTCGTAGTCGGCGAAGTTGCCCTCGAACCAGAACCACCGGGCCGGCTCCTCGTCGGTGCCCTCCCAGGCGAGCATGTGGGTGGCGACCCGGTCGAGGAACCACCGGTCGTGGCTGATGACCACCGCGCAACCGGGGAACTCCAGCAGCGCGTCCTCGAGCGAGCGCAGTGTCTCGACGTCGAGGTCGTTAGTCGGCTCGTCCAGCAGCAGGACGTTGCCGCCGGCTTTCAAGGTGAGCGCCAGGTTGAGCCGGTTGCGCTCACCACCCGAGAGCACCCCAACCGGCTTCTGCTGGTCGGGGCCCTTGAAGCCGAACGCACCGACGTAGGCACGGGATGGCAGCTCGCGGTTGCCGACCTTGATGAAGTCGAGCCCGTCGGACACCGTCTCCCACACGTTCTTTGCCGGGTCGAGACCGGCGCGCGACTGGTCGACGTAAGACACCTGCACCGTCTCGCCGATCTTGAGGGAGCCGCCGTCCGGCTGCTCATCAGCGATCAGCATCTTCACCAAGGTGGTTTTGCCGACGCCGTTAGGACCGATGATGCCGACGATGCCGCCGGGTGGCAGCGAGAACGTCAAGTCCTCGATCAGGACCCGGTCGGCAAATCCCTTCTTGAGGGCAGTCGCCTCCACCACCACCGAGCCGAGTCTGGGCCCGGGCGGAATCTGGATCGCCTCCATGTCGCGAGGGCCGCTGCGCTCGGCTTCCGCAGCGAGCTCCTCGTAACGAGAGAGTCGAGCCTTGCTCTTCGCCTGCCGCGCCTTGGGGTTGGATCGCACCCACTCAAGCTCCCGCTCGAGCTCCTTCTTGCGCTTGACGTCCTTCTGCCCCTCGACTTTCAGCCGGGCGGACTTCGCCTCTAGGTACGTCGTGTAGTTGCCCTCGTACGGGTAGGCCCGGCCCCGGTCCAGCTCGAGGATCTACTCCGCCACGTTGTTCATGAAGTAGCGGTCGTGCGTGACGGCGAGCACCGCACCCGGGTACTTCGCCAGGTGCTGCTCCAGCCAGAGCACGCTCTCGGCGTCAAGATGGTTGGTGGGCTCGTCCAGGAGCAGCAGGTCGGGCGCTTCGAGCAGCAGCTTGCAGAGCGCGACCCGACGGCGCTCGCCGCCCGAAAGCTTCGTGACGTCGGCGTCACCGGGGGGGACGCGTAGAGCGTCCATCGCGAGGTCGAGCTGCGCATCGAGGTCCCAGACATCGTAGTGGTCGAGCTTCTCCTGCAGCTCTCCCATCTCGGCGAGCAGGGTCTCCATGGTGTCCGGGTCCGCTTCCCCCAGAAGCTCCCCGATCTCGTCGTACCGCAGCTTCCAGGCTCGCTTCTCGGCGACGGCGAGCTCGACGTTGCCGCGCACGTCGAGGGACTCGTCGAGCTGAGGCTCCTGCTGGAGGAGGCCGACGGAGTAGCCGTCGGACAGCCGCGACTCGCCGTTGGACGGCTGGTCAAGGCCGGCCATGATCTTGAGCACGCTCGACTTGCCGGCGCCGTTGGGCCCGACGACGCCGATCTTCGCGCCAGGGAAGAACGACATCGTGACGTCGTCGAGAATGACCTTGTCGCCGTGCGCCTTGCGCACCTTGTACATGGTGTAGATGAACTGAGCCATGGCCCTAGTGTGCCGTCGCCCGGCGCCTACCCCAAATGCGGCCGCGGACGCCGTCGGGGCTCATCGAGGGGGCGCGAGGCGGCGGCGGAGGGCTGGCAGGTCCAGCGGTGGGTCCGGGAACACCGGGTTCATCTCGTCCAGCGTCTCGAGCATCAGCCGCGCGATGAGGTGGTTGCGCAACCACTTGCGGTCGGCGGGTACGACGTACCACGGTGCCAACTCGGTCGAGCAGCGGGTGAGCACATCCTGGTAGGCACACTGGTAGTCCTCCCATCGCTCCCGTTCGTCGATGTCGCCCTCGCGGAACTTCCAGCGCTTCGTCGGGTCGGCGAGGCGGGCCAGCAGCCGCTCGCGCTGCTCGTCGTAGGAGATGTGCAGGAAGCACTTCACGATCACCGTGCCGGACGCCGCCACCTTGGCCTCGAAACGGTTGATCTCGTCGAACCGAGTGCTCCACTTCTTCGCTGGGACGAGGTTGTGCACCCGCACGACGAGCACGTCCTCGTAGTGCGACCTGTCGAAGATCCCGATGCGGCCCGCCGCGGGCAGCTCGCGGCGCACTCGCCAGAGGTAGTGGTGGGACAGCTCTGCGGGCGTGGGCTTCTTGAAGGCCTTGATCTGCACCCCCATCGGATTCACCCCCCCGATGACATGCTCGATCGTGCCGCCCTTGCCGGATGTGTCCATGCCCTGCAGCACCAGCAGGACCGAGCGTGAGCTCTCGGCGAAGAGTCGCTCCTGCAAGTCCGCGAGACGGCCCGCGACGGCAGGCGCCTCCTGCTCCGCCGATCTGCGCGCGACTCCTCGGTCGTCTCGTGGGTCGAGGTCACCCAGCGCGACCGACGAGCCTGGCGGCACCGCAAGAAGCTCGCGCACCGACCGCTTCGCAGCCATGCCCTCTCCCATTTCCGACGAGATTTCGAGCCCTACCTGCGCTGTCCTACCGCGTTCAAGTGGTGGAATGTAAGTATTGCCCCTCTTCCCCGGAGGTTTGTCCCGTGCTGCCTCGCCGGCTGATAGCGACCCTCGCCTTGTTGGTGGTGGGCTTGCTCAGCGTCGGCGTGACCACCGCAGTGCGTCGCAGCAACGACGAGGTGAGTGGCTCCGCCGCCCCGCGGGCGTCGTCATCGCCGACCGACTCCGCGACGTCCGAGCCAGTCCCGTCCTCACTTGCTCCATCCGAGCAGCCCACCCCTGTCGAGTCACCTGCTCCGCTGGCATCGACGGAGCCGACACCCGCCGCAACCGGGTCCGGGTCTGGATCGGGCGGCAGTCCCCAGGCCATCGGGCCGCCCGCGCCTTCGTTGCCGGAGACCGGCCCGGTCACAGCGGTTCTCTTCGTCGGCGCGATCAGCGCCATCTGCGCCATCGCCGTGCACCGACGCTTCTTCCGGTGATCACACCGCTCGACCGGCACAATGGCCGCGAGCGCCCGTAGCTCAGCCGGATAGAGCAAGTGCCTTCTAAGCACGAGGTCGCAGGTTCGAGTCCTGCCGGGCGCGCTTCCGCGGGATGATGGCATGGATGGACACCTCCGATGCGGCGTACGCCGACGACCCGAGCGTCCGTCCGGTCTTCGTCGATGAGTCCGGACGCCGCAGCCGATGGGTGAGCCGTGGTGGCTGGGTGATCACCTCGTTGTTCGTCGGCTACCTACTGCTCGTCATCACCGCCCTGGTCGGACCGTCCGGGCTGTCTCGGATAACGCTCCCCGGCCTTGGTCCGCTCCTACCGGGCCCGGGAGCTGCGACTCTCAGCGACGGCACTGGCACCGGCACCCGAGAGCGCCCACAGACCGTGCTCGAGGCCACCGTGCCGCCAGTGGCACGCCGCACCAGTCCTCCCTCACCGGTCACGAGCCGGAGCTCCCCAAGCCCGACTAACGCCGGGGCGGCTGCGACCTCGACCTCCCCGGGACGTTCCGGCACAGCACCCGGCCAACGCTCCGGGACGCCCACCCCCTCTAGCACCTCGGCGGCGTCGCCGACTGCCATCCCAGGCACCCCGTCGCAACAGCCGCCGCGCAGCACCCGCGCGCCCTCCCCCAGGCCCAAGCCCTCACGGTCCCGCTGATGAGCGCCCCGACGCCCGTCGAGGTACGCCGACGTCGACCCAGAGCGCCGTGGGGGGTGCTCGCTGTCGGACTTCTGGTCGTCCTCATCGCTCTGTTGCTGCAGGGTTTCACGCATCAGTCGCTCGGTCGGTCCTCCACCGTCCGGGGACGGTCAGCAGCACCAACCGAGGTGCCCGGCGGAGGTGCAATCCTCTTCCGCGGCGCCGAGGGGCTGACGTCGCGCGGACTGCCGGACAAGACCGTGGCGCTGACGTTCGACGATGGACCCGACCGACGTTGGACCGGCCAGATCCTTGACGTGCTCGAGCGGGCCGACGTGCCGGCCACCTTCTTCGTCGTCGGGTCGCGAGTGACCAGCGATGACCGCCTGGTTCGGCGTGCCATCCGTGAAGGCCATGAGATCGGCAATCACACGTGGACCCACGCCGATCTCGCGTCGGCACCTCGCTGGCGGCAGAACCTGGAGTTGTCGCTGAGTCAGCTGGGGCTTGCCGGTGGCGCCGGCATCAACAGCGCGCTGCTTCGACCGCCGTACTGCTCGACGCCGGACGCCGTCACCACCGCCGAGCTCGATGCGTATAGCCGGGCCGCGGACGCCGGATACCTCGTCGTGCTGGCAGACCACGACTCCGAGGACTGGCGGCGACCGGGTGTCGCCCGGCTCGTGAGCAACTCACTTCCCGACGATGACAGCGGCTCGATCGTGATGTTCCACGATGCGGGTGGCGACAGAGCTCAGACCGTCGCCGCGCTGCCCCATGTCATCGACGCCTACCGGTCCCTGGGATACCGCTTCACCACCATCTCAGCGGGGCTCGGACTCGACGACGGTGCGGCGATGCAGCAGGTCGGTCGCGTACGCCGGCTGCAGGGCGATGGATTGCTCCTGGCCGAGCGGCTAGCGGAAACTTTCGCAGGCACCCTGACCTGGCTACTACTCCCGCTGGGCATCCTCGCCGTGCTCAGGCTGATCGTCCTGATGGCGCTGGCCCGATGGCACGTCGGAGTGGCGTGGCGAAGGATCGGTGACGCCTGGTCACTGCCTCCGGTCACCGTGCTCGTGCCGGCATTCAACGAAGCGGTCGGCATCGCGGCAACGGTGCGCTCGATCGTCGGGAGCGACTACCCCCCGGTGGAGGTGATCGTCATCGACGACGGCTCCACTGATGGCACCGCCGACATCGTCGAGGGTCTCGGGCTCGCCGGCGTGCGGGTGGTCCGCCAACTCAACGCCGGCAAGGCGACCGCGCTGACGCGGGGCATCGATCAGGCGAGCCATGACGTGATCGTGATGGTGGACGGAGACACGGTGTTCGAGCCGGACGCACTGCGTTGGCTTGTGCAGCCGCTGACGGACTCGCGGGTCGGAGCCGTGAGCGGCAATACGAAGGTGGGCAACCGACGCGGGCTGCTCGGTCGGTGGCAGCACCTCGAATACGTCGTCGGCTTCAACCTCGACAGGCGCCTCTACGACCTACTGCGGTGCATGCCGACGGTCCCTGGGGCGATTGGCGCATTCCGGCGTACTGCGCTGCGCCAGGTCGGCGGTGTCAGCAGCGACACCCTGGCCGAGGACACCGACCTCACCATGGCCGTGAGCCGCGCCGGCTGGCGGGTCGTCTACGAGGAACGCGCCATCGCCTGGACGGAGGCGCCGGCCACCCTGACCGCCCTGTGGCGACAGCGCTACCGATGGTGTTACGGGACGCTGCAGGCGGTGTGGAAGCACCGGGGTGCGGTGCGCGAGCCGGGGCAGGCTCGCTACCTGGGCCTCCTCGGTCTGCCCTACCTGCTCGGCTTCCAGGTGCTGCTCCCGCTGCTGGCACCGATCGTCGACGTCTTCGCCGTCTACGGCCTGCTCTTCCTCGATCCGACCAGGGTCATCGCCTACTGGGTCGGGTTCCTCAGTCTGCAGATGGTCGCCGCGGCGTACGCCCTGCACTTAGACAAGGAGCGGCTCACGCCGCTGTGGACGATGCCGTTGCAGCAGTTCGTCTACCGCCAGCTCATGTACCTCGTCGTCATCCAGTCTGTCGTCAGCGCGCTGTCGGGCATCCACCTGCCGTGGCACAAGTTGGACCGCACCGGCCTCGATGCGGACCTGCTGCGGACCACGACACCTGCCTAGCGGCGGTTGCGAAGCGCGCGCACCCCAGCGCGGGGCACGGGCGCCCCCGCGACCGACGCCGTGTCGACCTGCCCCACGTCGGATACCAAGAAGCCGACCACGTCGAAGACGATGTGTGTCCGCTGGCTGCTGAAGACCTTGAAGGCGTCACCCGTCAGCCCGACCAGAGCGAAGTTGGCGATCGTCTGGCTGCGCACGAAGTTGATGCTCGATGTCAGGGGATCGGGTCGAACGTCCGGGTACGTCGCGAGGAAGCCGCTTCCGTCCGGAGCCGTGACGGTGAGGTTGCCGAACACGGCAAGCCCATCGACCACGAGGCTCGAGAGGTTGACCCTCGTCTCGCTGCCACCCGGCCGCTTCAGGGTGGAGCCCGCCGTGCCGGTTCCATTTCGGGTGTCGAGAACGCGACGCGGCTGCGGAAGCACCTCGACGAAGTTGGCAAACTGCGACGTGAAGACATTTCCCCAGAGCACCTCGGCGTCGCCGGACGCCGCCCCGGTGTGCGCGAAGTTCAAGAAGATCTCATCGCTGATCGCGAGGTCGCCCCGATCGCCCGTCGTTGCCTTGATGGGCCGGGCCGCGCTTGCGCTCGACAGCCGGAGCACCGGCTGTGCCGTGTCGGAAATTGCCCCGGCATCGGTATTGCTGATCTCGAGTACCGGCTTGCCGACGTTGGCTGCGCTGAGCCGGGTGATGTCCCCGGCGGTGGCGGTGTTGGCCAACGAGCCGATGACGAGATTGTCTGCAGTGGCCGCGGCGGCCGGGTCAGCGAGGAGCAAAGGGGCTGCGGCAAGCCCCGCCAGCACCGCGCCCCCTCGACGCAGCATCGCCCGTCGATCGAGCGGCGACTCAGCCGCGATGACCTTCGGCACGTCGGGCACGTGAGTCGCGCCGTCGAGTCGCGCGGTGAGCGCCGCCACCTGAGCCTCGAGTGCGGTGATCCGGGCAAGGTCATCCATGATCAGTGCCTCTCCGTGTGGTGTCCGCGGTCTGGCCACGCTATCGCCGTCCGGCTACCTCGTCCGTCGGGCTCGCCGAACCGCACTAGGGTGACCGCCATGATCAACCGACTCGTGTGGATGGACCTCGAGATGACCGGGCTCAACCCGGAGCAGGACGTGGTCCTCGAGATTGCCGCTCTCGTCACCGACTCCGACCTCGAGCCCATCGACTCGGGGATCGACCTCGTCATCCACCAGCCGGAGGAAGCCCTCGCCTCCATGGTGCCCGTGGTCGTCGAGATGCACGCAAGGTCAGGACTCACCGACGCCGTACGCGCGGCCACCCTTACTCTTGCCGAGGCCGAGCAGCAGGTGCTGAGGTGGCTGAAGATCCTGGTTCCCGAGCCCAATCGGGCGCCGCTGTGTGGCAATTCCATTGCGACGGATCGCAGCTTCCTCGTCCGCCACATGCCCGAGCTCGACGCCTGGATGCACTACCGGATGGTCGACGTCTCGTCGGTGAAGGAGCTGGCTCGCCGCTGGTATCCACCTTCCTACGGGAGCGCCCCGGCGAAGGCCGGTGGTCACCGCGCGCTCGTAGATGTGAGGGAGTCGATCGCCGAGCTCCGCCACTACCGCAGCACCATCTTCGTGCCTACGCACGACGTGGCGTCTACGCCCCCCGCCGCGCCCACGGCACCCCCAGAACCGGGTTAGCAGCGAGCCGCCGGCGCCCGTACACTGTCGCCTGCGCTCCGGCGCAATGGTGGGCGTAGCTCAGTTGGTAGAGCACCGCGTTGTGGTCGCGGTGGTCGCGGGTTCGAGCCCCGTCGCTCACCCCAGGAGAACCGCAGGTCAGCGCCTCGAGCGCTGATCACCCACCGTCATCAGGGTGCCCCGAGACCAAGATCATGGGGCAAACGTGGGGCAGATCACGCGGGACCAAAAATCATGGGGCAGAACGCGGTGGTCGCCGGGAGGCTCCGCCGCTACGCCGCGTCACCACGACACTGGCGGTGGCGGCAACGCGCAACAGTCGCGACCTACCGTCCGGCTCATGTGCGCCGAGACTCCCCACACCGGCGGTGGCCGATGAGCTGGGTCGAGACGCTGCCGTCGGGGCGCTACCGGGCGGTCTACCGCGATGCCGGCGGAGCCCGGCACTCGCAATCGTTCACCCGCAAGGCCGACGCGAAGAAGTTCCTCGCCATCGCGGTCAGCGACATGGCCCGCGGGGAGTGGCGCGACCCGCGCGGCGGTGCGATGCCCTTTCGGGAATGGGCCGAGAAGTGGTTCGCCGCCCGGCTGGTCCGCCCGAGCACCCTTTACAACGACCGCGGCCGCTATCGCACACACCTGCTCCCGGCATTCGGTGACGACCAGCTCAAGGACATCACCCCGCTGCGGATCAAGACGCTGATCGTGTCGATCTCCGCGACCAGGAAGCCAGCCACGGTGCGCTGCGTGCACGGGCTGCTGTCGACGATGCTCTCCGATGCTGTCGCCGAAGGACTGCTGCTGAGCAACCCGTGCCAGTTCAGCCGGCTACCGCGGATCGCCCGGTACGACGCGCGGTTCCTCACCCCCGCCGAGGTCGAGCGGCTGGTCGCCGTGATCGACCCGATCTACCGGGACTTCGTCATCACCGCGGTCGGCACCGGCATGCGCTGGGGCGAGCTGACCGGGCTGAAGCGGCAGCGGGTAAACCTGATCGGTCGCCAGCTCGAGATCGCCGAGACCCTGGTCGAGCTCAGCGGCGAGCTGACCTTCGGTGAGCCGAAGACCGCGGGCTCGCGCCGGGTCATCTCCCTTCCCCGGCCCGTCGTCGACGCGCTGGCCCGACAGCTCGCCGACTCGAAGCAGGAGCTGGTCTTCACCTCCCGCGAGGGAACGCCCCTGCGGCGGCGCAACTTTTGGGAGCGAGGCTGGCTGCCGGCGATCGCCGCCGCGGAGATCGACCCAGCGCCCAGGTTCCACGACCTGCGGCACACGCACGTCGCGCTGCTGATCTCGGCCGGGGTGCCGATGAAGGCGATCCAGGACCGACTCGGGCACAGCTCGATCGTGATGACGATGGACCGCTACGGCCACCTGCTCGCCGAGGTCGACGAGGCGCTGCTCGCCGCCCTCGACGAGCAACTACCCGGTTGACGGTGTTGGCGCCGGGGAAGTTCACGGCGACGTCACCGAAGTTCACCGCACGATCACGACAACTTCACCGGATCGGTAACCGATCGGCGATCTGGTCGCTATCGGCCGGCGCCAATCGGCGCACGAAGGCCGCGAGCGAGGTCAATAAGAGCGGGGACCTCCGGCGGCGGTCCCATCCAGCGGATAGCGCTAGTCCTGAGACCAATCGTCTCGCCGCCGGAGGCAACGAACGAGCAGAACAGCGGTTCGCCGGGGCGGGGCACCCGGTCGAGCAGCACCCGGTGCCACACGCCTTGCTCCATCCCACATTCCGTGCCGCCCGGCACTTGAAGGAGCAGCTGAAGATCTGGGTTCAGCAAGTACGTCGAGTGTTGAGTCACCAGCACCTGCATGCGTACCTCCGCCGCTCGACCTCAGCGTACGGCTCGGCTGCCGCCGGGAACAGGGTCCTGCCGGGCCGGGTCGGAGGCGCTCGCCGTGCGTCGCGGGCTGCGGAAAAAGCGAGCGCCTCGTCCCCGGACCTGCATTTACCGGATCCCACTCCTGTTGACAAGCGACTGGTGAGTGGTGGCGAGTGCGTGGACGCACTGAGGCGCCGTTTGGTTGCCCCGGCCGTAGGGCAAGTTGCAGAGCCGAGCGCTACAGACCGGGTGTGACGCAGCTGGGTTGGCCGCCGATATACACCGTGGCCGTGGAGACGCTGTCGCCGCTATCGTCACCTCCGATCGCGAGCCCGGCGTAGCCGCGACGCAGCACCCCGGGATCTGTGGTCGTGCCGACGCGCACAGCGCTCTCAGCGCCCAGCTTCTCGAATCGTCGCCGCTCTGTTCCCCCATACGGACGAAGCGTCGCAGTGGGAACATGCATGCGTATCTCACTGAGGTCCTCGTCGAAAACTCCGTCGATCTTCCCGATGAGCCCATACGTGGCGGCACTGGCGTTGGCGTTGCCTGCGGATTCCAGCAGGATTCGCAGCTCAAACTGGACACCGTCGGGTGCGCGGAAAGCGGTCGTTATCAGCCGATTCCCCCGGAGGGTGAACGCGATGTTATATCGAGCGCCACTGGGCGCGCCGCGATTGTCTGTGAGGTCGCGGAGGCGCAATACCGTCGTGAGAAAGCGAGCATCGCTGGCCACATCCGCCGAGAGAATGTCCAAGCTACCCGTGCTCAAGACAGCTGGGGTATGGGTTCGGTCATCCCCTTCCGGGTCAATTGCCATCCGGCAGCTGCGGCGCGGTTCGGCAAGCCCAATTCCGGAGGAAAACGCCACAGCGACGCCAAGAGTCAGAGCCAGTGCGGCTCGTTGTCTTGTCATAATGCGACTCGACTCTTTTGGGAAAGTCCGCCAAGGGGCAACCACAAAGTTTCATGGCTGCCCCCAGCGGAACGGAGAATTTACGGGCAGACGGCGTCCGGCTGGACGCTGCTAGAGAAGGAGTTGACCTGGAAGTAGACCGCCGAGTCAATACAGTTGTTGACCAGGCTGTAACAGGCGGCATAGCCGACGTACTGGCCGCCAGCGCTGACGCTTCCCTGAAGCGGTGCCGGACACACGGCGCTGGCGGCCGGTGCGGTGGCTACTAGTCCGGTCGTCGCAGCGACCGCGATCGCGCCGGAGAGCAGGATGCGGCTGAACTTGTTCAATGGGGTCCCCTTCGATCTGGCGGATCAACGCTGCTCCGCCATCCGTGGCCCGGACCGGCTGGCCGAACCGTCTTTGTCGGCTCGGCGCCGACTTCCCACAAGACGGTGGAAGGGCACTTTTATTACATCGGCATCGGAAGTGCGCTGGGTACTCGGGTGTTATAGGACGCAGTGGTCCTGACCACCGGCTTCCGCTGCAAGCAGATCAGGTGTTCATCCGGCTCCGAG
>JBKJUS010000073.1:0-10156 GCA_046590575.1 Mycobacteriales bacterium
ACGAACTACCTCGCCTCACGCCATAGCCGCCCTCGGCGTCTTCGTCCTGCTCGGGTTGCTCGGCGGAGTCGCCAGACCGATGCTGACCGCGGCGGGATACTCGCGCCGCCACTGATCGCTGCTTGCTCGCATCATCCGTGCACGCCGAAATTGTCACCAGCTAAGGGAGTCTTCATGACAGCCTCGCGACCGGCTCGCCGGCGAATCGCCAGTCTCGCCACCTTGAGCCTGGTCGCTGCGGCCGCGGTGGCCTATTTCGCCACTGGGCAGGCGGTGGCGGAGCCCATCATTTCCATCACCCCCAGCGTAGTCTCGAACAACGCGACGGCCAGTCGTGCGTGCACGGACGCCGAATTGGCAGAGCCGCCACCTGAGTGCACGGGCTTCACCCGAGTGACGATCTTGACGACGTCTGCGTTCCCCACGCAGAGCGAGCCGGGCATCGCCAACGCGACGACGGTGTCGTTGGTCCGCGTCAATGAGGGCACCACCCAGCCGTCCGGTGACTCATACTCGGGAAACATCGTCGAGTCCCTCAGCGGCCCGAGCCCGACGCTGAGCGTGCCAACCCGCACCCGAATTGTCGTCGACTTCTCGTTCAACCCCCCTCCTGCTTCCCCCCCTCCGCCCGGTCCCGCGAACCCCGGCGTTTACAACCTGGCTGTGTCTAACTCCGGCGCTCGCGACGAGTGCATCCGATGCTTCACGGTCGTCACCCCGACGGGCGCCCCGACAGTCACCTCACTCAACGTGACCCAGCTCAGCTCGGGAACCACGGTCGCCGGCACCTCTCAGACGCCGCTTACGGTGACCGGGACCAACTTCGCCCGGGGCACCATCATTCAGTTCCTGCGGGACGGCGTCGTCGACCCGGGCATCGTGTTCACCAAGATCTCGACCAACCAGGCCACCTCGCCCACGCAGACCAGACTGACGGGGTCGATCTCTACCGCCAATGGCTCCGTGCCGGGCTTCCGCGACGTGCGCGCGACGAACGTCGACTTCCGCAGCGGAACATGCAGCAACTGCGTCTCGGTGAGTGGCATCAATGTCACCGGCGTTAACCCGCAAGGCGGCAGCGACCAGGACGTCCGACGCCTGACGATCACCGGCGCCGGCTTCGTCGCCGAGTCGCAGGTCCAACTGGTGAAGAAGTTCCAGACCGGCCAGAGCCCGATTACGGGCGGGGTAGTCTCGGTCAGCCCGCCTGCGCAGATGATCGCCGAGTTCGACCTGCGTGGGGTGCAGCGCGGCGTCTACCTCATCCAAGTGACTAATCCGGGTGGAGCGACCAACAATATCGCGTGCTCGCCTGACTTCACCGTGGTCGCGGCAGGCTCCGTCGCCACACCCACACCCGAGCCCACCACCTCCCCAGCGGCTGTCGGCACCTGCACGTTCGGCGGGTTCCCGCCGCCGAGCCCGTCAGGGTCGCCGAGCCCACCCTCCTCGGCCACACCTTCGGCCTCAGTGACATCGACGGCGTCTGCCTCGGCCACCGCGACGGCCACACCTCCCGCGCCGTCAGGCACTGGACGCTACGTCGCGATCAACCCGGACCGCACCCTCGACACCCGCACCGGCGTTGGCTCCTTCGCCGCTCCGCTGGGCCCGCGCGAGACCCGCTCCCTGCAGGTCACCGGCCGGTCGGGCATTCCGGCCGGCGCCACCGCAGTCACCTTCAACCTCACGGTGGACCGGCCGACTGCGGCCGGGTTCGTCACGGCTTTCCCGGCCGGACAGCAGCGCCCGACGGCCTCGAACATCAACTTCGTCCGGGGCGAGACGATCGCCAACCTCGTGACGGTCAGCATCGGCAGCGGCGGTCAGGTCAGCCTGTACAACGCCAGTGGCTCGACCGAGCTGATCGCCGATGTCGTCGGGTACTACGGCCCGGCGAGTGGCGGGGCGGCGTACAGCGCCTTGAACCCTGAGCGCATCATGGACAGCCGCGACGGCAACGGCACCTTGTCGGAGCCCTTCGGATCGGGCGAGACCCGGTCGCTGCAGGTCGTCGGCCGAGCGAACGTGCCGGCCACCGCGACGGCGGTCGCCTTCAACCTCACGGCGATCTCGCCGACGGCGGCCGGCTTCCTGACCGCCTACCCCAGTGGCACCATCCGCCCGACGGCGAGCAACCTCAACTTCGTCAGGGGTGACGTCATCGCCAACCTCGTCGTCGTGCGCATCGGCACCGGCGGGCAGGTCAGCATCTTCAACAACTCCGGGGCGACGGACGTCGCGGCCGACATCGTCGGCTACTTCTCCGACACCGGCGGCGCGGCTGCGCTCTTCACCCCCATCGCGCCGGAGCGGTTCCTCGACACCCGTGACGGCACCGGCGGCCTCCGCCAGCCGATCGGCCCGAGCGAGTCGCGCGGGCTGCAGATCACCGGTCGCGGTGGCATCCCGGCCAACGCGACGGCGGTGACCTTCAACCTCACCGCCGTCCAGCCGTCCAGCTCGGGCTTCTTCACCGCCTACCCGAGCGGCACCATCCGGCCCAACGCGTCCAACGTGAACTTCGTGCGAGGCGACGTCATCGCCAACCTCGTCATCGTGCGAGTCGGCAACGGCGGGCGAGTGGACATCTTCAACAACTCCGGCTTCGCCAATGCCGTTGTGGACGTCGTCGGCTACTACGTCGCCCCGGCTGTCGCTTCACCCAGCGCGACGGCTACGGCTACCAGCACGTCGACCGCCTCGCCGACGGCAACGGTCACCCCAACGTCGACCGTCACTCCGACGGTGACGCCGACAGCTGCGCCGACGTCGACGCCCAGCATGAGTGCTGCGGCGTTCGGCGGCTCCACCGACAGCCCGACCAGGACGACCAGCACCTCGGCACTGAGCCTGCTCGTCCTGGTGACCTTCACCGGCGGGGTCGGCTTCCTGATTGCTCCCCGGCTCGTCGCTGCCGTCGGCTATCGCCGCCGCCACTAGGCTCTCCCCGTCACTGCTCCGCACAACGAAACGAGGACCCATGCGTTCGTCACCCACCACGCTCCGTCGACTGAGCACATCCGCAGTAGCCGGAATGGCCCTGGTGGCCGCTGGCGCTGTCCTCCTCGGCCTGCCAGCCCTGGCCAACCACACCGCCCCGAACGGCGCGGTGCGCAGTGGCCCGGACCTGGTCTTCACCGACTGTGCGGGGCCCGGACGTACGACGACCCGGACCGATCCCACCCCGTCGCCGACCACCTCGGCGGGCACCAATCCGCAGGCGCCGGCCACCGGTAGCGGTTGCACGGTGCAGGCCTCCACGGACACGCCCTACGTATTGCGCGCCCGGTTCACGTTCGACGCTGAAGGAGTCGCTGGGCGGGTCATCCGCTTCCTGATCACCGCCGACACCGCCGCCAACGGCCCGCCCGCCCCGAGCACCGCTGCGACGCTGAGCAACCCGCAGCTGCCGGGTCCCACAGCCGGTTCGAACTCGACCACTCAGTTCTGCACCACCAACTCGGCCGGTGAGTGCTCAGTCGACGTCACCAAGCCCACGCCCGGTTCGGTCACTGTGACCGCCCAGGAGCGGGACAGCGGCGAGCAGGCGGTCGAGACCATCGAGTTCCGCCGTAACAACAACCGGATCGCCACCATCGACGAGACCACCCGCGTCGTCGTCCAGCCGGCTGAGGACGACTACACCGGCTTCAACTGCGAGGGTGGCGACAGCGAAGCGGGACCGACTCCTGGTGCAGCTTCCAACGGCACCGGCGGCACCCCAGGCAACGGCGCCACGACGGGCAACGGCGGCTGCCCGACCAACAGCACCCGGGCGCCCTCGGGCACCCCTGGTCGGCCGGTGCAGGTCAGCTACCAGCTGCTTGACGGCGGCTCGATCACGGGCCCGATCGGGGCTGTCGACCCCGGGGCTGGTCCGCGACCGCTGACCAACCGCACCGTCGAGCTGACCCTGAACGACGTGGACTTCTTCTTCACCCCCAACTGCGGGCCGATCAGCTTCCCGTCGAGTGCCAGCACCGTGCCGGGTCGCGGCGACTACCGCCGCTGCACCTTCCGCAACGGGGTCAACGACGGCAGCCCGGCCGGTCTTCTGTTCAGCCTCGGCCAGAGCCAGCTCGTCACCTCTGACGAGAACGGCGTGGTGACGGTGACGGTGGCCGTCGACGCCAACACCGACTTCGCGCTGGACGGCACGTCGAACGTGCTCGTTCGTGCTCTGTTCGGCAACGCCGACGCCTCGGACGACATCTCCGCCACCGAGCCCAACTCGACCGCCACGCTTACGGACGATGCCGCTCCGCTGAACTTCAACACGCGCAACCGGCCGCTCAACGGCACTACCGTGCGCATCGAGACGGCTGAGTCCGACCCGACAGGTCTGCCGCTGCTGGCCAGCCGGACCGAGCCGTTGACCAACCCGGCGCCGGCACCGTCCTCGCCGGTTACCGGCTTCCGACGTACCTTCCGTCCCATCACGGCGACCACTGAGCCCCCGCTGGACCGGCTCGACAACACCTCACTGCGCTTCGTCGTCGTCCTCCTCGACCAGTTCAACAACTTGGTCCGGGTGCCCGAGACCGACGTCTCCGTGTCGGCCACCGGCCCCGGCGTGCTGCTTCGACGCGAGTGCCGGACGGCGGGGGCGACCTTCGGCAACTCGGTGTGCACCAACCCGGCAGCGGCCAACACCGCCTTCACGGCCAGCGGCCCGCAGACCACCCCGGCCGGCTCGACGAACCAGAACGTCGGCTCCACCTCGAACGACCGGACCACGGGCAGCTACCGGGTGCCCGGCACCACGCCGGACTACCGGCACGAAGACCCGTTCGTGGCCACGTCCACGCAGAACGGGCCGGTGACGCTCTCCGCTACCTGGCAGGCCCCGCAGACGGTCTTCTCGGGTGGTGGCACCGGCGGCACACCGGCGCCGACCACCACTGCCTCGGCTACGGCGACCGCCACGGCTACGGCTACGGCGACCGCCACGGCCACGGCGACAGCTACGGCGACCGCTACGGCCACGGCTACGTCGAATCCGAGCCCGACAACGGCTAGCCCCACCCCGACGCAGCCTCCGCAGCGGTTCGCCGCCAGGATTGCGTTGGTCAGTAGCCACTCCCGGGTGACTGCTGGCAACGGACCGCGGTTGACCGGTCAGGTGTTCGACCAGAATGGTCAGCCGCTCGGTGGGGTCAACGTGACGGTCCTGCAGACCTCGTTCGGCCAGGGCGGCCGCTACTCGGCGACCCCACGCGGGCAGGTCACCTCGGCCTTTGACGGTCGGTTCTCGCTCGTCGTCAACCCGAGCACCCAGACGTCCTACGGTGCCAACTCCGACGACGGCCGGGCGCGCAGCAACATCGTCCAGATCCGGGTGAACGCTCGGTTCGCCATCAACTTCCCCGCCCCGAACGCGGTGGTGAGCAACCCGGTGACACTCTCCGGCACCATCCTGCCGGCGTACGACAACAAGCTGATCGGGCTCCGCTTCCTCGCCCCCAACGGGTCCTTCCCGTTCGTGGGCCAGAGCCCCAGCCGTTTCGGTTCGTACTCCGTGCGCTCGGGCCTGCAGTTCCGCCCCGGCACCTACACGTTCATCGTGTACATGTCGCCGACGCAAGGCACCGACTACGGTTCTAAGTCGATCCGGCTGACAGTGCGCTAGCACCACCCCGTACGACGGCCGCAGCCGGTGTCCCTACGCAGGGGCACCGGCCGCAGCTATGTCCCGCTGATTTTGCGCAGTACGCAACGGAATGGACACCGTCGGCGTCTGACAGGATGACAACGCCGTCGACCTGGGGGAGCTCGCCATGTCCGATCACTGCCGCCGCCCACTGCGCTCTGCCGGTCTGGCGCTGCTGCTCGCGCTCGGCGCCGTGCCGCTGGTCGCGTCGCCCGCCGCCGCTGCGCCGCCCACGATCAGCACTGTCGTTCCGAACAGCCGCGCCCAAGGAGCGACGACCGCGCCGGTCACGATCGACGGCACCAACCTGGTCACCGGCTCTGCCGTCAGCTTCGGCTCGGGCATCACGGTGAGCGGTACGGCGACCGCCAACGGCGCCGGCACGCAGCTCACCGGTCTTTCCATCGCCGTCGGTACCACCGCAGCCACCGGGCCGCGCACGGTCACCATCACCAGCCCGGACCAGTCGGTGGGCAGCTGCTCAGGCTGCTTCACGGTCACTGCTGCCCCGACCATCACCTCGATCACGCCGAGCGCCGGCAACCCGAGTCAGAACGTCACGGTGACCATCAGCGGAACGGGATTCCAGGCCAGCCCGACGGTGACGGCGGGCCCTGGCATTACTGTCGTCAACGTCACCCGCACCAATGACACGACGATCACCGCGACTTTCCAGATCGCCAACAACGCCACCGTCGGGGGCCGCGACGTGCGCGTCACCAACCCCGACGGCAGCTTCGTCCAGCGCGACGGCGGGTTCACCGTCGGCAACGCGATCAGTGTCACGTCGGTCTCGCCCAACACCCGTGGCCGAGGCGCGCAGAACCAGGCCGTGACAGTCACCGGCACAGGTTTCGTCAGCGGCGCAACGGTTTCGTTCGGCGGCAACGGCGTCACCATCGACTCGGCCACCGTCGTCAGCTCGACCCGCATCGACACGGTCATCGACATCGCCGCTACGGCGACGACCGGCGCTCGCACGGTGACCGTCACCAATCCCGGCGGCATCAGCGACTCCTGCGTGGGCTGCTTCAGCGTCGTGGCCGGCCCCACCGTCACGGCCACCACCCCGTCGTCTGTGGCGCGTGGCCGCCAAGACGTCGACGTCGTCGTCACCGGCACGGGTTTCCTCGCCGGCGCGACGGTGAGCTTTGGCCCTGACGTCACCGTGGCGTCGGTGACCGTCACCTCGGCGACGTCGCTCACTGTTCGGATCACGATCGCGCCGACTGCCGCGATCGGCGCTCGCGACGTGCGAGTCACCAACGTCGACGGTGGCACAGCTACCTGCACCGGCTGCTTCACCATCGCGGCCGGCCGGGCGCTCGTCGTCGAGGTCATCGACACGAAGGGGACAGCGACCACCGCTGACGACACGGTCATCACCCGACCGGTGAGCGGTACGACGTACGCCGTCCGCGTGACGGCCAAGCTGACCACCGCCGGGTCGGCAACCGACACGACGTACACCGGCGCGCCGGTGCTCACCAGCGACGACACGACGTTCGTCGCGGGCTCCTGCCCGGCGGCGACGGCCGGCGTGGCCTTGTGCACCGGGGTCCGGTTCGGCGACCTCGGGGCGATCACTCTGACGGCGCGCGCCACCGGGGCGGCGAACGGCGACCGGATCGGCACGCTTGCGGTCATCACCCAGCCCACCGGTCTGGAGCTCACGGCGGCGCCGACCGCCGGTGAGGTCGGCCAGGCGCTGACCTACACCGTGCGGCCGACCGTCGGCATCACCGGCGCGAAGATCAGCGGCTACACCGCGACCCGCGTCCTGCGCGTTACCGGAGGGGGCTCGAGCATCGCCGACGGCGCGACTCTGTCGTGTGCCGGCAGCCCCACCTGCTCCTTCACGCTGAGCTTCTCCACGACGGGCAGCAAGACCGTGCGGGTAGAGGACAACAGCATTCCGGTGCGCACCACACCGACGGTCACGGTCCTCATTGACCAGGGCATCGTCCGCGGCACCTACACGCCTCTTGTCCCAGCTCGCATCCTCGACAGCCGTCAGAGCAACGACAACGACGGAATCAGCACGGCGGTCGGCGGCAACACCACTGTCGAGGTCCAGGCCACCGGCCGGGGCGGCGTACCCGTGGATGGCGTCGCGGCGGTGGTCGTCAACGTCACCGCGGTGCAGCCGAGCAACAGCGGCTTCCTCGCCCTTTACCCGGCCGGCAGTGTGCGGCCCAACACCTCGACGATCAACTTCCGCCCCGGTCAAGTCGTCGCCAACCTCGCAGTCGTCAAGGTCGGCACGGGCGGTCGGCTCGCGATCTACAACCTCGCCGGTGCGACCCACGTCGTCCTGGACGTCGTCGGCTGGTACTCCACGACACCCGCTCAGGCAGGTGGCCGCACCATCGGGCTGGTCCCGTCGCGCGTCCTCGACACTCGACCCGGCGACGGGGACGACGTGTCGACCAAGGTCGGGCCCAACACCTCCATCACCCGCCAGGTCCTCGGTGCGGGCGGCGTACCGGCCTCCGGTGTCTCGGCGGTCATCGTCAACGTCACCGCGGTCAACCCGACCGCGTCGACCTATGTCACGGCGTACCCGAGTGACGCGGCGTTGCCCACTGCGTCGACTCTCAACGTCGACCCGGCGTACCGCTTCGGTGTCGGCATCCCGACCGGACCAGTGCCGAACCTGGCCATCGTCAAGGTCGGTGCTGACGGGCGCATAGCGCTCTACAACCGCTCCGGCACGATCGACCTGATCCTCGACGTGGTCGGCTTCGTGTCCGCGACGTCACAGTCGACGCAGGGTCGCTTCGTGGCGCTCGTGCCGAGCCGAGTGCTCGACTCCCGTACGGCCAACGACAGCGACGGGGTGTCCTCGCCGATCGGCGCGGACCGGGCGGTCGACGTGACCTTCTCCGGCCGCGGCGGCGTGCCAGCGACCGGCGTGGATTCGGTCCTGCTCAACGTCACGGCGATCGACCCGACGGCGTCGGGCTTCCTCACCGTCTATCCGACCGGCGCGACCCGGCCGACCGCCAGCTCGGTCAACTTCGTCAACACCCAGATCGTGCCCAACCTGGTCCTGGTCAAGCTCGGCACCAACGGGCAGGCCGGCATCTACAACCGCAGCGGCTCCACCCACGTCGCCGCCGACGTCGTGGGCTACCTGACCAGCTAGCCCCGGGGAAATCGCGCGGGGAGGACACGACGTACGCTGGTCCCGTGCCCTCTCCCTTGCTCGCCCACGTGCCGGGGGCGGTCGACGCCGAGGGACCCGACGCGGGTACGGCGGCGCACTACGGCGACCCGTTGCGGGAGCAGCGCCGCGCGATAGCCGGCGCCGGCGTCATCGACCGCAGCCACCGCGGTGTGGTGCGGGTCACCGGCGGTGCGCGATTGAGCTGGCTGCACAGCTTGACCACGCAGCACGTGTCCGAGCTGCCGGTCGGCCGGGGTGCCGAGGCGCTGGTGCTGTCTCCCCATGGTCACGTCGAGCACCACCTGCTCCTCGCCGAGGATGGTGACGCGACCTGGCTCGACGTCGAGCCGGGCACTGTCGGCGGTCTCATGGCCTACCTGACGAAGATGGTCTTCCTGCTCGACGTCGAGCCGCAGGACGTGACGTCGTCGTACGCCGTCCTGACAGTGACCGGGCCGCAGACCGTCGAGATCCTCCGCCGGCTGGGTGCGGAGATGGGGGCGGGGCACTACGACGTGGCCCTGCGGGGCCCGGGCGGCGGATGGGTGCGGACGATGCCCGCCGACACCGCCGCGTCGCAGTGCGTCGATCTGCTGGTCGAGAGGGACGGGCTCGTCGAGGTGTGGGACTCCCTCGTCACCCAGGGGGCTACGCCGCTGGGGTCCTGGGGCGCCGAGGCGCTGCGAGTCGAGGCGCGGCGCCCGCGGCTGGGCTTCGAGACTGACCACCGGACGATCCCCAACGAGCTGCCCTGGCTGGACACCGCCGTGCACCTGCAGAAGGGCTGCTACCGCGGCCAGGAGACGGTCGCCCGGGTCAACAACCTCGGCCGACCGCCGCGCCGCTTGGTGCTCGGCCACCTCGACGGCTCGGTCGACACCCTGCCCGCGCACGGCGACGCGGTGGAGTGGGACGGCGCGCCGGTCGGCTTCGTCACGAGCGCCGCGCGGCACCACGAGGTGGGGCCGATCGCCCTGGCGATGGTCAAGCGCAGCACCCCGGACGACGCCGCACTGACCGCGGCCGGCGTACCCCTGGCCGTCGACCCCGCCTGAGCTCCATGCCGCGGCGCTGGAGATCACAACGTGACGAGGTCGATTTGCGGATCCAACGTGCGCAGATCATCCGGATCAGTCGTGACGACCCGCTGCCCCGCCCGTTTGGCGCAGACGACGACATGGGCGTCAACGACGTCAGTAGTACCGCTCGCCGCCAACAGCCGGCCGACACTGGTCGCGTCGACGCGGTCGAGCGCTACGACGTCGCTGGTGGGCTGGCGAATCAGGCGAGACAGCCGAACCTGGCGGGCCGGGTCGCGCACCGCCTGCGCCAGG
>JBKJUS010000009.1:0-4275 GCA_046590575.1 Mycobacteriales bacterium
CGGGGTCCGGCGGGCGGGCGGCGTTCGCTCAGGGCGCACCTGCCGGTCGGCGTACGTCGGCGGCGTCGGGATAACCTCAGACCACGTGCCAGCAAGCAACGCGAGAGGTGCCAGCGTGGAGGTCAAGATCGGCGTGCAGTTCGGCGCCCGCGAGCTCGTCATCGAGAGTGCTGAGAAGCCGGCGGCGATTCAGGCCGCGCTCGACACGGCGCTGACCAAGGGTGGGCTCTTCACGCTGGTCGACGAGAAAGGCAAGCTGGTCATCGTGCCCGTCGACAAGCTCGCCTACGTCGAGATCGCGTCGTCCGACGAGGGCCGTACCGTCGGCTTTTCCCGGAGCTGACTCGCGGCCAAGTCGCGCGTCGCGGCGTCGCGCGTCGCGGCGTCCTGCGTCGCGGCGTCCTGTGGAGCCGCAGCGTTGGAGTAGTGGATCAGGTGTAGTCGCGCTGCGACTTCACTAGGCCCTTGTCGTCGACCACGATCACTGTGCAACGCCGCAGGTTGCTGACCCGACGAGTTGGCTGGTCGTAGGAGAACGCCCACTCGACGGCACAGGAGTCGCCGCCGTCGATGACCCGCGTCTCGGTGATGTCAATGTTGGGCCGGGCGGTGATGAAGTCGTCGAGGTAGGAGCGGATGAGGTCGGGGCCCTCGTGCGGCGGGTTGAGGGCCTCGAGGTAGACGGCATCAGGGGCATAGACGTCGAGCAGCGGCTCAGGGTCGCCGTCGATCCAGGCACCCTTGATCTTCTTCCACGCGTCGTACGCGCGACCCATGCCGATATCCCTCTCGCTGCTCGCCCACCTGGTGACCGGGGGGCGCGTGGATGCTATCGAAGGAGCCCACCCAACGAGAAAGCCGCCACGCGCCAGGCGCTCACCCGGACAGTCCGAGCGCCTTCATCCGATCACTGTGCCGCGCGGTGATGCGCGCCAGCATCCGCGATACCTCTGCCAGATCCTCGGCGCCGCCGATCAGGTGGGACAGCGCGTCGCGGTTGACCGCGACGCGTTGAGTCTGGGTCAGCGCCTCACCCACCAACCGCCGCGCCCACAGGGCCAGCCGCCCGGCCAACGCCGGCTCCGCCGCCACCGCCGCCCGCACCCGGTCGACGGCGAAGCTCGCCTGCCCGGTGTCGGCGAGGACCTCGAGGACAAGGGCGCGGGCGGCCTCGTCGTCGAGCAGGGTGGAGATCTCCCGATAGAAGTCGGCAGCCAGGTTGTCCCCCACGTAGGCCTTGATCAGACCTTCCAGCCAGTCGCTCGGCGCGGTCGAGTCGTGAAAAGCATTGAGCGGCTCGACGAACGGCTCCATGGCCGCCTCCGCGTCGACCCCCATCCCGCGGAGGTGGGCGACCAGGCGCTGGTAGTGCCCGAACTCCTTGGTCGCCATCTGCGCGAGCTCGGCCTTGTCCGCGATGGTCGGAGCGAGCCCGGAATCGACTGCCAACCGCTCGAAGGCGGTCAGCTCGCCGTAGGCGAGGGCGGCCATCAGGTCGATGACGGCCTGGCGCCGCGCGTCGCTCTTCGGGTCCGGCATGGCGCCAGGGTAGACTGAGTGGCGCACAGAGCACGCACCGGTACGTCGTACCGGTGCAGACGGCCCGGACGAGGGTCGTCATCCACCCTCGTCCGACCGCACAGCGTCGCCCCGCAGCACGAAATGACACACGGGTCGCAGGCGCGCCGGTCTAGTCGGACACCGTCGGAAGGCACTACTGCTGTCCACCAACGACCTCACCCTGTCTGCGCCCGCCGAGCCTGCTCTCGCCGAGTCGACCCCACTCACCCCCGCTGAACCGGCCGAGCCACTGCCCAACGGCTTCGCTGCGCTCGGCGCCTCGCCGGAGACCGTGTCCGCACTCGAGGCGATGGGCATCACGCAGCCGTTCCCGGTACAGAAGCTCACTTTGCAGATCGCCCTCTCTGGCGCGGACCTGATCGGGCAGGCGCGGACCGGCACCGGTAAGACGCTGGCCTTCGGCGTACCGATGCTGGACCGGCTGGTGCTGCCCTCCCAGCGTCCGCAGGCGCTCGTCGTCGTCCCAACACGGGAACTGTGCATTCAGGTCGCTGACGACCTGCACCGGGCCGGCAAGAACCGCGCGGTGAAAGTCGTGGCGATCTACGGCGGCCGGGCCTTCGAGCCGCAGGTCGACGCACTGCGGGCCGGCGTCGACGTCGTGGTCGGCACCCCCGGGCGGTTGCTCGACCTCGCCCGACAGGGCCATCTCGACCTCGGCGGGGTCCGCACCCTGGTGCTCGACGAGGCCGACGAGATGCTCGACCTCGGTTTCCTGCCCGACATCGAGAAGATCCTCGCGCAGACGCCGTCCGACCGGCAGACCATGCTCTTCAGCGCAACCATGCCCGGCCCGATCCTGACCCTGGCCCGGCGCTTCCTCAACCAGCCGGTGCACATGCGCGCCGAGGACCCGACCGAGACGTCGATGGTGCCGACCACCGCGCAGCACGTCTTCCGCGCGCACAACCTCGACAAGGTCGAGATGATCGCGCGCATCCTGCAGTCCGAAGGTCGCGGGCTGACGATCGTCTTCTGCCGCACCAAGCGCGGCTGCGACCGGGTCGGCGCTGATCTGGCCGACCGTGGCTTTGCCGCCGCTGCAGTGCACGGCGATCTCGCGCAGGCCGCCCGCGAGCGGGTGGTGCGGGCCTTCCGCACTGGCAAGATCGACGTGCTCGTCGCCACTGACGTCGCCGCCCGCGGGATCGACATCCAGGGCGTCACCCACGTCATCAACTACCAGTGCCCGGAGGACGACAAGACCTACGTCCACCGGATCGGCCGCACCGGCCGCGCAGGCGAGTTCGGTACGGCGATCACCTTCGTCGACTGGGACGACATGCCGCGGTGGAAGGACATCAACTCCATCCTCGGCCTGCCGTTCCCTGAGCCGGCCGAGACCTACTCCTCGTCCGCTCACTTCTACGAGACGCTCGACATCCCCACGGGGGTGACCGGCACGCTGCCGCGCGCTTCGCGCACCCGGGTGGGCCTGCAGGCGGAGCAGCTGGAGGACATCGGCGACACGGGGTCTTCCCGTCGCAAGAAGCTCGCGGCCGACTCAGCCCGCGGTGACAGCGGCCGAGGCGACAGCGGCCGCCGAGGTCATGCCCGCGACGCACGACCGGCCGAGCCCCGCGAACGCCGTACGCCGACGGACGGCGACGCAGCCTCGCACCCCGCTCGAAGCCGTCCACGTCGGCGTACCCGCGCGGGTGCCACCGGTGAGGGCACCGCCGCGCCGGTGGCGACCGCGCCGCGCGCGCCAGCAGCTGAGGGTGAGGCCCCCTCGCGACCACGCCGCCGCCGCCGTGGCGGCTCCGGCCGCGGCGGAGCAGCCGAAGGTGGCAACGACGTGTCCAGCAGTGATTCCGGCACTGGCTGACTCAAGCGGCACCGTGGCGCGACCGACGATTCCTGGGTAGGTCCGGGCTCTCGAAGGGATCAGTCGTGGCAACGCACAAGGTGGCCGACCACAAGGTCGGCGAGGACAGCGACGACCTTCGCCACTGGCTCGAGAACCTCGAAGGCTGCCCCAGCGTCTCCGTGACCCGGCTCGCGCACTGCGAGAACCCCGTGCACGGCGAAGAGCCACCTACCTGGTTCTACGTGGAGGGCGACGCCACCGAAGGTCTCGCCCGCCGCCGCTGCCTCAGCTGCGGCACCGTCAAGCACATCCTCGACTCCGAAGAGCGGTGGAACCACCCGCCGATGCGCTCCTGCGGTACGTGTGGGCAGTCGATGTTTGAGCTCGCCGCTGGCTTTCATGTCGTCGACGGTGCGGTCGACTGGCTCGCTCTCGGCGTGCGCTGCGTGGGCTGCGGGATGCTCGACGGCCTCACCGACATGCACGCGAACGCGCTACCCCTTCCCGACGCCATCGCCGCCGTCTAGAGGGGTCGAGGGCTGAACGTGTCTTGGTGAGTCGGGGGCGGTAGGCGCCCACCTGCCGACTGCCCGCCTGCGCACGCAACTGGCCGCACCATGATCCGGAGCCTCGGCGCGCTCGTGCTCAGAACCGTTCCCCGGACCTGGCCGGCCGACGGGTTGCGTGCGCGAGCGGGCACGGATCGGATCGGATCGTCGGTCGGCCTCGCTGTGCTGGGGCGAAGCCCCGACAGACTTCAGACCCGAAAGTGGGCTCGCAGCCAGGTGCGCCGACCGCAGGCCGGACAGCGGAGGTACGACGGGTAGCGGCGCTTGAGAATCGGCAGATGCACGCTCGGGATGGAGGCGCGGAGCAGCTGCGCC
>JBKJUS010000022.1:0-23807 GCA_046590575.1 Mycobacteriales bacterium
TAGCGCCCGACCCGGCCGACCCGCCCGCCCCGCGCCACGCACCCGCCCGCGCCACGCACCCGACCCGCGCCACGCACCCACGCAACCGTCCGGCGTTTCCGACAAGGAAAGTCCGAACGATGCCTGCTTCCGTGCGGGAAACGCCGGACGGACTTCGCTGAATCTGTATCCACAGATCAGCTTTGTTGCCCCCAGCGATGGTCCGTCCACCCGGACCATCGACGGATGGAAGTCGATCCCGTCGAGTCGTTGGCTCGGGCGCATCACCGTGTCGTCCTCACTGCCGAGCTGATGGCGCTCGGGCTGGGTGACCACGGCATCTCCCGCGAGCGACGATCTGGCCGGCTGGTCCGGCTCATCCGCGGGGCGTACGCCGTCGCGCCGCTCACCGAACCGATCGAGATCCTGATGGCCCGCGCGGCGACGCGACGCTACCGGCGAGCGGCCGTGAGCTGCGAGTTCGCGCTTGCGCTGCACGGGTGCGACCTCACCGTCCCGTGGGTCGTGCATCTGCTGACACCGCTGCCGACCCCAGACGGCACGCCCGGGGTCGCGATCCACTCGACCCGGCTGCCGGTTCCGGTGGTCCTGATCCGCGGGGTCCCGGTGGTCCCGGCCGCATTCGCCCTGGCCGGCGCCTGGACCGACCTCTCCAGCCGGAGAGACCGTCAAGCGATTGTCTGCGCAGCACTCGTACCGGACATCACATCCACGACGGCAGTCGCCGCCACGATGCCGGCGGCGCGACGCGTGCCGGGAGCGGGCGACCTGCTCCTCATGTGCAAGCTCGTCGACATCGGGTGCGAGTCGCCGCTCGAGATGGACTACTACTGCGACATCGAATTGGCCCACGGCCTACCCGCGCCAACCGGCCGACAACAATGGATCGAGCTTCCCGACGGACGCCGCCGCCGTGTCGACGTCCTCTACCGCGCTTCCCGCCTGATCGTCGAGATCGACGGCGCCCACCACTGGCTCGATGAAGCGACCCGGCGCCGCGACGAAGCGATGGACGCAGTCCTGGCGGCCCTCGGCTGGCGGGTACGACGCTTCACCGACCGCGACATTCGCGAGCGGCCGGCGTGGGTGGCCGCGGAGGTGCGTGCCGAGTTGCTCGCCGCCGCCTGATCGTCCGGCGATTCCCGCAGGGAAACCCCGGACGATGGCCCCTGCCTTGCGGGAAACGCCGGACGGTCCGACTGCGGGGCGGAAGTGGGGAGCGGGGGGACTCGATCGAGTCGAGGCGGGTCAGGTCTGGTGGAGCTGGCGGGCTGCCTCGGTGATCGACCCGGACAACGACGGGTAGATCGCGAAGGAGTGCGCGACGTGATCGACCGTGAGGCCGTTCTGCACCGCCAGCGACAAGGTGAGTATCAGCTCGCTGGCCCGCGGCGCCACGATGACACCGCCCAGGACCTTGCCACTCTCCGGCCGGCAGAAGACCTTGACGAACCCGTCGGAGATCCCCTGCATCTTGGCCCGGGCATTGGTCGCCAGCGGCAGCTTGCGGATGAGCCCGTACACCTTGCCGCTGACGATGTCCTCCTCACTCACCCCGA
Organism: Mycobacteriales bacterium; assembly: GCA_046590575.1. Classification (GTDB taxonomy): domain Bacteria; phylum Actinomycetota; class Actinomycetes; order BP-191; family BP-191; genus DATLNF01. Next base: position 1,560 of record JBKJUS010000022.1, read on the forward strand.
CTGTGGAAATCTCCGGGTCGGTGAAAACGGTGGCGGCGACCGACTCCAGGCGGATGGGCGCGACGGCCTCGCCGAGCGCATGCCACATCGCTATACGGCCCTGCATCGCGGCAACCGACGCGAGCATCAGCACACCGGTGCAGTCACCGGCGGCGTAGACGCCCTGGGCGGTCGTCCGGCTCATCTTGTCGACCATGACAAAGCCGCGATCGTCGATCTCGATTCCGACGTCGGCGAGCCCGAGACCCGCCGTTGATGGCACCGACCCGACGGTCATCAGCGCGTGCGAGCCGCCCACCGAGGAGCCGTCGTCGAGCGTCACCACGACGCCGTCGGGGCTCCACTGGACCGACGAGGCGCGGGCGCCCTTGAGGACGGTCATCCCTCTTCGGGTGAAGACCCTTTCGAGCAGGGCTGCGGCGTCGGCGTCCTCGCCGGGCAGCACCCGGTCGCGGCTCGAGACCAGGGTGACAGCGGAGCCAAGCGACTGGAACGCCCCGGCGAACTCCGCTCCGGTGACACCTGAGCCGACCACAACGAGACGCTCCGGCAGCTCGGCAAGGTCGTAGATCTGGCGCCAATCGAGGATCCGCTCCCCGTCGGGCTCCGCGCCTGCCAAAACCCGTGGGTGCGCACCGGTCGCGAGCAGGACGACGTCGGCGGTGATCGTCTGCTCATCGCCATCCTCGGCGGGCAGCCGACGTACGGCGATCCGCAGTGGTTCCACGAAGCGGGCAGTGCCCTGGACGACAGTGATGCCCTCGCGGGCGAAACGTTCGACGATGTCGACACTTTGCGCGAGCGCGAGCGTCTTCACGCGGTCGAAGACCGTCGGAACGTCGACAGCCACCGCATCGGGAGCGGTCTCGTTGCCCTCGTCAGATCGTTCCGGGAGATCGCCGGAGGCGTCTCGAAAGCGCACGCCGAGCGCCCCGGCGCCGGCCATGGTGGTCATTGCCTCGGAGGTCGCGATGAGGGTCTTCGACGGAACGCAGTCGGTGAGCACGCACGCACCGCCGAGCCCGTCGCGGTCGACAACGGTGACGTCAGCGCCAAGCTGACGGGCCACCAGAGCCGCCTCGTAGCCGGCGGGCCCGCCACCTACGATGACTACTCGGACCACTCGTTGCCTCCATCAGGGTGCTACGGCCATAGTCTTCAGTCATGCCGCTGTATGCAGCCTACGGGTCGAACATGGACGCAGCGCAGATGAAGTTCCGCTGTCCGCACAGCCCAGCCGTAAGTGCTGGGTGGATCGAGGGCTGGCGGCTCACCTTCGGCGGTGAGGACATCGGCTGGGAGGGTGCGCTCGCGACTGTCGTCGAAGACCCAGAGCACTCGGTGTTCGTGATGCTCTATGACGTGCTGCCCGAGGACGAGCACCGCCTCGACAAGTGGGATGGCGCAGACATGGGGCTCTACTCCAAGCTCAAGCTCCGTGTCCAGACTCTCGACGGCGAACACCTCGTCTGGACTTACGTGCTCAACGACTACGAGGGTGGGATGCCCTCAGCGCGCTACCTCGGAGCCATGGCCGACGCCGCAGAGAACGCCGGCGCCCCCGAGGACTACGTCCGCGACCTGCGCAGCCGCCCCTGCACCTGACTCGCGCCGGCCACCTGGCCCGGGGGCGTGCAGGGCGGCGGGTTCAGAAGGTGTCGTGGGGACGGTACGTACCCCAGACATCGCGCAGCGCGTTGCAGACCTCACCGACGGTGGCCCTGGCGCGCAGCGCGTCCTTGAGGGGGTAGAGGACGTTGTCCGAGCCGGCGGCTGCCTTGCGAATCTCGTCGAGGTGGCGGTCAACCGCCACTCCATCGCGCCCGGCCCGCAACACCCGCAGCCGTTCCGTCTGCTCAGCCTCGATCGCCGGGTTGACGCGAAGCGGGTCGTAGGGGTCCTCCTCGGCCGACGCCCAGCGGTTGACGCCGACGATCACCCGCGAGCCCGAGTCGATGCCCAACGCGACGGCGTACGCCGACTGCTCGATCTCGCTCTTCTGAAAGCCCTGCTCGATCGCCGCGACGGCTCCGCCTCGCTCCTCGACCGCAGCCATCAGCGCACGGACGGCTTCCTCCACCGAGTCGGTGAGCGCCTCCACCGCATAGGACCCCGCGAAGGGGTCGACGACCGCGGTGACGTCGGTCTCGTAGGCGATGACCTGCTGGGTGCGTAGGGCCAGCGTCGCGGCCTTCACGGTCGGCAGCGCGATGGCCTCGTCGAAGGAGTTGGTGTGCAGGCTTTGAGTGCCGCCGAACACCGCGCCCAGCGCTTGCAGGGTGACCCGCACCAGGTTGACCTCGGGCTGCTGCGCGGTGAGCTGCACCCCTGCTGTCTGCGTGTGGAACCGCAACATCTGCGACTTGGGGTCCTTCGCGCCGAACTCTTCGCGCATGACCTGCGCCCAGATCCGGCGGGCGGCGCGGAACTTGGCGACTTCCTCGAGCAGGGTTGTTCGCGCGACAAAGAAGAACGCCAACCGCGGAGCGAAGTCGTCGACTTCCAGTCCACTGCGGAGTGCGGCCCGCACGTACTCGATGCCATCCGCCAGGGTGAAGGCGATCTCCTGCACCGGTGTCGCTCCGGCCTCGGCCATGTGGTAGCCGGAGATCGAGATGGTGTTCCACCGGGGCAGCTCGGCGCGGCAGTAGCTGAAGATGTCGGTAATGAGCCGCAGCGACTCGGCCGGCGGGTAGATGTAGGTGCCGCGGGCGATGTACTCCTTGAGCACGTCATTCTGGATCGTGCCGTTGAGCCGTGGCCCATCGACCCCCTGCTCCTCGGCCACCAGCTGGTAGAGCAGCAGCAGCACAGCTGCCGGCGCGTTGATCGTCATCGACGTCGAGACCTCGTCGAGCGGGATGCGGTCGAAGAGCAGCCGCATGTCCTCGATCGAGTCGATGGCGACACCGACCTTGCCGACCTCGCCGGCCGCGACGGGATCGTCGGAGTCGTAGCCCATCTGGGTCGGCAGGTCGAAGGCGACGGACAACCCGGTCGTACCTGCCGCAAGCAGAGCGTGATAGCGCTGATTGGACTCGATCGCCGTGCCGAAGCCGGCGTACTGACGCATCGTCCAAGGTCGGCCGGTGTACATGCTCGGGTAGACGCCGCGGGTGTACGGGTAGGCACCCGGCTCGCCGAGCTGGGCGACCGGATCCCACTCGTCGAGGTCACCCGGACCGTAGACCGGCTGCAACGGCAGACCTGACTCCGACTCCCGCGGTGCGCTCATGAGGCCGATCGTAGCGGGGGGTAATAGGCTGCCTGGGTCAGGTTGGCTGAGCCCGATTCCAGACGTGGAGGACGCACCGTGGCGACCGTCGCGATGACGGCCTACCGCTCGACGATCGGCCGCAAAGCCGTGATGGCAGTGAGCGGACTCGCACTCTTCGGCTTCGTGATCATCCACATGATCGGCAACCTCAAGATCTTCACCGGCGCCGTCCACTTCGACGAGTACGCCGAGGGCCTCCGCGGCTTCGGCAAGCCGTTCTTCGCCGACACACAGTTCCTCTGGGTGGCCCGCGCCGGCCTGCTCGCCGCAGTCCTCGCGCACATCGCCTCCGCCGTCTCACTCACCCGTACCAGTCGGGCCGCACGACCGGTGAGCTACGTGAAGCACAAGCGGACCACGTCGTCGTACGCCTCGCGCACCATGCGCTGGGGTGGGGTGATCATCGCCCTGTTCATCGTCTACCACCTGCTGCACTTCACGACCGGGCAGGTGCACCCGGATTACCGGCACGGCGAGGTCTACCACAACGTGATCAGCGGCTTCGAGGTCTGGTACGTCTCCGCCTTCTACATCCTGGCCAACCTCGCCCTCGGACTGCACCTCTTCCACGGGCTGTGGAGCATGTTCCAGACGCTGGGCCGCGGCAGCGGCCGGTTCAGCAAGGGAGTGCGGGCCTTCTCCGTGATCGCCGCAGTGGCCATCACGCTCGGCAACATCTCGATCCCCATCGCCGTGTTGACCGGCGTACTCGACTAGCCGACGCCGAAACCTCGAGGAGCCGCGCCCCCATGTCGATTGACCCTGCGCCCGAAGTCGACCCGCCAGGTCCGCCGGATCGGCACGGCGACAATCCCGGCACCATGGCAGCCGAGACAGTGACGGACGCTGGTCAAGGCGCTGCGCAGGGGGCTCACAAGTCCGACCCGGCGACGGTCGGACTCGCCTCGCGGGTCTCCGACCCGCGGCTCGACGCGCGGATCCCCGAAGGTCCGATCGAGACGGCATGGGCCCGTCACAAGTTCTCGCTCAAGCTCGTCAACCCAGCGAACAAGCGGAAGTACACCGTGATCGTCGTCGGCTCAGGCCTGGCGGGCGGTGCTGCAGCGGCGTCGCTCGCCGAGCTCGGGTACAACGTCAAGTGCTTCTGCTACCAGGACAGCCCCCGGCGCGCACACAGCATCGCCGCGCAGGGCGGCATCAATGCAGCGAAGAACTACCGCAACGATGGCGACAGCATCTACCGGCTGTTCTACGACACGGTGAAGGGCGGCGACTTCCGCGCCCGTGAGGGCAATGTCTACCGCCTCGCCGAGCTGAGCGTGAACATCATCGACCAATGCGTCGCCCAAGGCGTCCCCTTCGCCCGCGAGTACAGCGGGCTGCTCGATACCCGGTCCTTTGGTGGCGCCCAGGTATCCCGAACGTTCTATGCGCGCGGTCAGACGGGCCAGCAGCTGCTGCTCGGCGCCTACCAAGCGCTCGAGCGGCAGATCCAGCTCGGCCAGGTGGAGATGAACACCCGCACCGAGATGCTCGACCTGATCACTCTCGACGGACGAGCCCACGGCATCGTGACGCGGGACATGGTGACTGGTGAGATCGAGTCGCACACGGCAGACGCGGTGATCCTGGCGACCGGCGGCTATGGCAACGTCTTCTACCTCTCGACGAACGCCATGGGCTGCAACACCACCGCGATCTGGCGGGCACACAAGCGGGGTGCCTTCTTCGGCAACCCGTGCTTCACCCAGATCCACCCGACCTGCATCCCGGTGAGCGGCGACCATCAGTCGAAGCTCACGTTGATGAGCGAGTCGCTTCGCAACGACGGGCGAGTATGGGCGCCGGTCAAGAACGGCGACACCCGCGACCCACGGCAGATTCCCGAGGCCGAGCGCGACTACTTCCTCGAGCGGCGGTATCCGAGTTTCGGCAACCTCGTCCCGCGCGATGTCGCCTCCCGTGCTGCGAAGGGAGTGTGCGACGAAGGCCGCGGCGTCGGCCCTGGTGGGCTCGGGGTGTACCTCGACTTCAACGACTCCATCAACCGCCTCGGCGCCTCGACCATCAAGGAGCGCTACGGCAACCTCTTCGACATGTACGAGCGCATCACTGGTGAGGACCCCTACCAGGTCCCGATGCGCATCTACCCCGCCGTCCACTACACGATGGGTGGGCTCTGGGTCGACTACAACCTGCAAAGCACCATCCCGGGGCTCTTCGTCGCCGGTGAGGCCAACTTCTCCGACCATGGTGCGAACCGACTCGGCGCCAGCGCACTGATGCAAGGGCTGGCCGACGGCTACTTTGTCCTCCCGGCGACGATCGGCGACTACCTCACCGGTACGACGCCGACCCGGCGCGACCTGTCCGACGAGGCATGCGGCAAGGTCGAGCGAGAGGTGCAGGACCGGATCGAGCGTCTGCTGTCCATCAAAGGCAGCCGTACGGTCGACTCGTTCCACCGCGAGCTCGGCAAGGTCATGTGGGACAACTGCGGGATGGCTCGCAACGAGCGTGGGCTCACCGAAGCACTCGAGAAGATCCCGAGGCTACGCGAGGCCTTCTGGAACGACGTTTACGTTGCCGGTCAGGGAGCGGCACTGAACCAGTCTCTGGAGAACGCCGGACGGGTCGCCGATTTTCTCGAGCTCGGCGAGCTGATGTGCCGTGACGCGCTGCACCGCACCGAGTCCTGCGGCGGACACTTCCGCGAGGAGAGCCACACCCCCGACGGTGAGGCGCTGCGCGACGACGACCGCTTCTCCTACGTCGCGGCGTGGGAGCACTCCAACGCCGAGCCGGTCCTGCATCGCGAAGAGCTCGACTTCCACTATGTCCACCCCTCACAGCGGAGCTATGCCTGATGTGGAGCCGTGCCTGATATGAAGCTCACCCTGCATGTCTGGCGGCAGCCGAAGTCCGACGCCAAAGGAAAGATGGTCACCTACCAGGCGAACGACGTGAGCCCGGACATGTCGTTCCTGGAGATGCTCGACGTGCTCAACGAGGAGCTCGTCCTCAAGGGCGAGGAGCCGATCGCTTTCGATCACGACTGCCGCGAGGGTATCTGCGGCATGTGCGGATTCATGATCAACGGCATCGCGCACGGTCCGGAGCGGGCCACCACCGTCTGCCAGCTGCACATGCGCAAGTTCTCTGACGGCGCCGAGCTCTATCTCGAGCCGTGGCGCTCGCGCGCGTTTCCCGTCGTGCGCGACCTCATCGTCGACCGCAGCGCGTTCGACCGAATCGTCGGCGCAGGCGGTTATGTGTCGGTCTCCTCCGGCAGCGCTCCCGAGGCCAACGCCATCCCCGTGTCGAAGGACAACGCCGACCACGCCATGGACGCGGCCGCCTGCATCGGCTGCGGTGCCTGCGTCGCTGCCTGTCCCAACGCGTCGGCAATGCTCTTCACCGGCGCCAAGGTTTCCCACCTCGCGCTCCTCCCACAGGGCCAAGCCGAGCGGTACGAGCGAGCTCTCGGCATGGTGGAGCAGATGGACGGCGAGGGCTTCGGTAGCTGCACCAACATCGGCGAGTGCACCGCCGTGTGCCCGAAGGAGATCTCTCTCGACGTCATCGCGCTGCTCAACCGTGACCTGCTCGCGTCTGGCATCAAAGCGGGCAAACGCGCACAGGGGTGACGCCACAGGCAATAGTCCACAGTGACCACTCAAAACCACCCGCGAGAGCCAGCGATTCCCGAGCGTGCCAGAGCTAGCGTAGATCGCGGTCGATCAGCCCGCCGGCGCCGTCGGTTGTGCCGACCGGGAGGCTTCGATGGTGTCACCTGGCTGGCGTTGGTCGCAGACCCCCGCGCGCACTTCTCGAGGTGGCCTCAACGGCGACGAAGGATTCCTTCTCGGACGCCGAGAAGCGACCCTCGCCTTCGTGCGGGCGGCCGGCGCGATCTTCACGTCAGTCGTCCTGCTGAGTTCACCGCTCCAGGGGACGGGCGCGAAGGCGACCCTTCGCAGCGCGCCGATCATCGCCAACATCGGCATCATCCTGAGCTCCGCTTTGATCATCGCCGTCGTGAGGCACACCGTCGACGTGAAGCTGCTGCGCCGCCTCGCCCTCGGGGTGACAGTGGGCGAGCTGGTCTTCTTCGCGGTCTACGCTGCTAGTTTTCACGAGCTCCGCGGCGCCGGGTCGGTCATCGGAGCACTGCTCCTCATCGAAGGGCCGGTCCGTTTCGGGCCGATCGGCGGGCCGGTGACGGCCGCGCCTGTGGCCGCCATCGCCCTGGCTTGGTCGCAGGTCGACGTTGCGGGCTACCAGAAGAGCCCCCCAGTCGTCCTGGTCCTCTGTGCGCTGCTCAGCGGAGGAGCTGTGGTCGGCACGACGCTGGTACGTCGTACGACGAGCGCCATCCGACGCGCCCAGGAGCAGTTCCAGGCGGCATTCCGGCACGCGTCGATCGGCATGGCTGTCATCGGAACCGACGGGCTCATCCTGCAGGCCAACTCGTCGCTCGGACAAATGATCAGCAGCGATGAATGTGCGCTGATTGGAACCAACGTCCTCGACATGGTGCATCCCGACGACCGCGCCTCCGTGTGCGACGCACTGGTCAGCGCCAGGTCTTCGTCAGGGTGCCGCCTTCATACGCGACTATGTCGACCCGACGGCGAAGTCCGGTGGGGTCTCCTCGCCGGCACGGTGCTCGCGCACATGCCCGGTGTCCGCGACCAGCTCGTTCTTCAGTTAGAGGATGTCACCGACCGTCGGCTCTTCGAGGAAAAGCTCGCACATCAGGCCGGACACGACGTGCTGACCGGCCTACCCAACCGGAGCCAGCTCGTCGAGAGCCTCGACCGGGCCCTCGTGACCCGGCGAAACGGGCTCGCCGTGCTCTTCATCGACCTCGACCGGTTCAAGCTGGTGAACGACTCTCGCGGGCACAGTGCCGGCGATGCTCTGCTCGTCGAGGTAGCACGACGGCTGAGCGAGCTCATCCGGCCTGGAGACAGCGTCGCGCGGCTCGGCGGAGACGAGTTCGTCGTCCTGTGCCACGACGTGACAGCCGTCGCAGAGGCGATGGCCGTTGCCGACCGCATCACCGACGCGATGCGCGTGCCCGTGACCATTGGCCACGAGGAGTTCTACATCGGGGCCAGCATCGGCATCGCACTACCCAGCGCCGACGACACGCCGGAGACGCTGCTACGCGACGCGGACACGGCGATGTATCTCGCGAAGGACGCCGGCGGTGGACGCCACCAGGTCTTCGTCCCCTCGATACGGGCGGCGACGCTGCGGCGCCATGATCTGGAAGCAGCCATGCGCACCGCCCTCGAGCGCGGTGAGCTCGAGCTGCACTACCAGCCCACACTGCGCCTGCAGACGCAGTCCATCTTCGCCATGGAGGCGCTGCTTCGATGGCTACACCCGGTCCGGGGATACCTGCCGCCGGGCGATTTCGTGCCGATCGCCGAGGAGAGCGACCTGATCGTCGACATCGGCACCTGGGTGCTCGGGGAGGCGATGCGCCAGTGCGCTACCTGGGAAGCCGCGCTCCCCGAAGGACTGGCCCCACAGATGTGCGTCAACGTCTCCCGTCGCCAGTTCGCGCACGTCGGCTTCGTCGATCTGGTCCGCCGGCTGCTGGCCGAGACCGGCGCCACCGCGTCGTTCATCTGCCTCGAGGTGACCGAGACCGCGCTGTCCGGCAGCGTCGAGCCGATCATCGATTCCCTCCAGGAGCTGCGCCGAATGGGCGTCCGGCTCGCGATTGACGACTTCGGCACCGGCCATGCTTCGCTCACCTACCTGGCCCGGCTCCCCGTGGACGTGCTGAAGATCGACCAGTCCTTCGTCGCCGAGCTCGCCGAGGACGCCGGCTGCCGCGCCATTGTCGGAAGCGTGACCGCGATGAGCCACGCGTTCGGGCTCGAAGTCATTGCTGAGGGCGTCGAGACCGATGCCCAGCTCCACGTCCTGGCCGAACTCGGCTGCGACGCCGCGCAGGGATACCTCTTCTCCAGGCCGGTGCCGGCCGACCGGGCCACGGCGCTCCTCATGCATGGCGCCGTCCTGACGCAGGTGCCCGCGCCGCGCGGAGCATCCCAAGCCGTGCTCGCGGTCGGGTCACTGCCGAGGGATTCGGCTGAGGTAGCGCGGCCCCGCCGACGGGCCATCGCGGACCAGGCGCTGCGCTACCGGCTGCTACTCGATCTTGCCCGCGACGTCACGGGAGGGCTTGACCTCAGTCTCGTTCTCAGCCGCACCTTCGAGGCGCTGCGGCAGATCACCCACTTCACCGGTGGTTCCATCCAGCTGATCGACGACGCTGGCAGTGTCGGCATCGTCGCGGCCGTGCCACCTCCTACTGCGGAGGCGTTGCTCATGCGCATCCCGGTCGGTCAGGGGGTGTCCGGTGGAATCGCGCTCACCGGTGAACCCCGCTACATCCCGGACATCGAGACGGATCCCCAGGTCACCCCGGTGCGCCGCACGCGCTGCACGTCCTCCGGCGTACGCAGCTACTTCGGTGTGCCGCTGATCTCCGAAGGACGAGTGATCGGGGTCCTGCAGATCGACTCGGTCGACGTCGACGCGTGGGGCGAGGAGGACCGCCTCATGGTGCTGGCGTTCGTGCCGATCGTGGCCGCGGCCGTGCAGAACGCTCGCTACTTCGAGCGGGAGGTCATCAGCGTCCAGCGGATGCACGAAGTCGTCGAGAATTGACCCGACGGGTGACGTGAGCACGCCCTCCGGGCCGTCGCCTTGTACCCTGTAGCCCCGTGACCGCCACCCTGCGACTTCGCCGCGCGTGCGTGTGCCTGCTGGCTACGTACGCCGTCGCCGCCGCGGCCACAGCCGCTGCTGCCGGTGAGGCGACGGGCGAGCCGGCGTCGAGCATCGGCGGAGCCCTTCTCGGCCGTACCGGAACCGTCGTCCAGCTGCTGCCAGGCGCACCTCGACTGCCGGCGGGCGTGTCGGCCGCATCCTGGGTCGTCGCGGACCTCAGCAACGGCGACGTACTCGCCGCGCGCAACGCGCACGGCCGGTTCCTGCCGGCCAGCACCATGAAGACACTCACTGCGGTCGCTCTCATCCCTGAGCTGGGGCGCGGTGACTTCCACGAGGCCCGATTCGACGATGTCAACGTTGAAGGCAGCAAAGTAGGTCTGGTGCCCGGTGAGGCCTACCGAGTCGACACGCTCTTCCAAGCGATGCTCGTCGTCTCGGGCAACGACGCAGCTAACAGCCTGGCGACCGCGGCTGGTGGAACGGCGCGCACGCTCGCGCTGATGAACGCCACCGCCCGCCGGCTTCAGGCATTCGACACGGTGGCCCGCAACGCGAGCGGTCTCGACGCGGCGGGGCAGCTGACCTCCGCCTACGACCTGGCTCTCATCACGCGGGCTGGCATGGCCATGCCGTCGTACCGCACCTACGTCGGGACTCGGCGCTCACGGGTCAATGCTCCGGGCGGTAAGAGCTTCGAGATCTCCAACCACAACCGACTGCTGGCGCGCTACCCGGGTACGACGGGTGGCAAGACCGGCTACACCGTGCGGGCGCGGCGGACGTTCGTCGTGACCGCCGAGCGCAGCGGCCGGGAGATCGTCGTCGCGATGCTGCGTTCCGAGACGATGTTGCCCGACGCAACGAAGCTGCTCGACTGGGGCTTTGCGGCAGCTGGCCGGGTGGCGCCGGTGGGACACCTCGTGGAGCCGATCGCCGGAGAGACCGGTACGGTCCGGGCCATCACGCCACCTCGTGCCGATCGCTCGACCCGAGTCGAGGCGCAGCGCAGTGGGGTCGATGCCGCGCCGCGCGCCGTGGCCGCGGCCGCGGCCGGAGCGTCGGTGCCGCTTCGAATCGCCGGTCCAGTTGGCGGCCTCGTGCTGCTTATCACCGTGACGATGCTGCGGCGCCGACAGGTCCGCCGCCGACGATACGGCCGCCCGTCGAATCTTCGGCTCAAGCTACCCATCCGCTAAGCGTCAGCCCCCGAGTAACACTTCCGCGCGCAGAGATCGCCGTGTAGCGTTTTGGGCGGATCAACGCGACCATGCGCCGATCTGGGCTCTTACGAGCTCGTTCCTTTCGCACGAGGGGTACCCCAGTGACACAGGGCAGCGTGAAGTGGTTCAACGCCGAGAAGGGCTTCGGCTTCATCGCCGTGGACGGTGGACAGGACGTCTTCGTCCACTACTCCGCGATCGTCGCCGACGGCTACCGCAGCCTTGACGAAGGCCAGCGGGTCGAGTTCGAGGTCACTCAGGGCCAGAAGGGCCCCCAAGCCGACCAAGTGCGCCCGGTCTAGGTCGTCCTACCCGCCCAGAGTCAGCGAAGGCGCAGGACCTGCTCTGCCCGACACCGGGAGCGTGGTTCGTCCGGGCCGTCCAACGCTCGCAGTTCCGAAAGCGCCGGCGCGACCACGCGGGTCCACTCGGCAGCGTCGATGTCCCACAGTCGTGACCAGGTGCGGCTCTCGATCCTGGTTGCCTCCTCGCGCGGCGTGGTGTGGAACGGCTGACCCACGAGAGTGAAACGGTCGACCGCCTCCCACCCAGCAGCTAGTGCCAACGGAGCCAGCTCGTCCGGATGGTCCGGCTTTCGCTTTCCGGCGCGCGCGCGCTCCTCCATCTCCCATCGAATGCGGCCGAGATCATCCGAGAGGTCCGGGCGCTCGCATTCGGGTACCACCACCACGTAGCAGCCGCCGGGTACGACGACCCGGCGCGCCTCGCGCAACACCTCGGCACGGTCCCCGACGAGGTGCAGCACCCATACCGAGAGGGCCCCGTCGACCGCGTCGGACGCGATGGGCAGCTGCTGAGCGTCGCCGACGGCAACGCGACCGGGAAGTCGAGCTCGGGCGCGGGACAGCATCGCCGGAGACAGATCGATGCCGACCACGTCTCGGCCCATCTCGCGCAGGCCACCACCGATCACGCCGGTGCCTACGCCGATCTCAAGCAGCCGGCCCTCTGGGAGAAGTGGGCCAAGCTCGGTGGCGTAGTGGCGGCCGCGCTCCACCCCGCCGCGCGTTTTGTCGTACTCGTGGGCGACCCGATCGAAGCAGAGCGACTCGCCCACGTCAGCGTCGGAGGTAGCTGATGCCCTCGGCGAGAGCCCGCGGATGAAATCCCAGGCCGTCGTGCAGGGCCCGGTTGTCGACATCGCCCTCAGCATTGACGAAGTCGACCGCCCGCGGGGAAAGCAGCCGTCCGGGCAAGCGGTAGAGCAGCGCGGCACCCAGCTTCACGATTGGCTGAGGCGCTGGCAGCACCAGCCGCTTCTTGCCCATCACCTCGAGCATGGTGTGCACGATCTGGCGCATGCTCAGCAGTTGGGGTCCACCCACTTCGAAGACCTGGTTCTCCGCCGCAGGGAGCTTGAGCGCCAAGGCGACGACGGTCGCGACATCATCGACGTGCACCGGTCGAACCCGGTTCTTGCCGGACCCGGTGAGCGGAACGAAGGGCAGCATCCGAGCGAAGGACGCGAATCGGTTGAGGCTGCGGTCACGCGGGCCGTAGACCCACGAAGGCCGGATGATCGTCCACGACATGCCACTGCCGCGAACGGCTGCTTCGGCCTTGTCCTTGGCGACGAACCACTCCTCGGTCTTGCCTTGGCCGACGCCGGCGCCGGAGAGGTAGACGAACCGAGTGACGCCAGCCTTCTTGCCAGCCGAGACAAGATTCTCCGTGCCCTTGCGGTCGTACTCGTCGTAGGTCAGGTCCTTTCGCGGGACTTCCACCGGGTGCCCGGGGAACTGGACGGCCCCGACGATCGTGTCGACACCCTGCATCGCGTCGGTGAGACTGCCCGCATCGCGGACATCTCCCGTCACCAGGGTGACGCCGCGGTCGTGCACGAACGGGTTGCCGCCTCTGCTACCGCGGGTCAGCACCCGCACCTCATGTCCTTCGCGCCGCAGACCGGACACGACTGCCCGTCCGATGAAGCCCGTGCCGCCGGCAACGAGGACGGTCATGACCACTCCTGTTCACGGCGGCCACAGTGGCGCGCCCTCACGCATTCTGCCCTTCGGCGGCACCCCCCGCGATTCGAGCGCTCAGCGGGAGCGCACGGTGTCCCAGATCGTGCGCGCACCTCGGAGGGTGATCAGGGTGGCCGCCGTCCCCACCACGCCGAGCACCGCTCCAGCGGCCATCCGCGTGCGGCCCACGGTCGTCGGCTCGAGCTGGGCCTCGGCGTCGGTGACGAGGGATACCAAACTCGCTGGACGCCGGCGCTCGGCTAGCGGTTCGGTGCAGGTGGCAGCGAGTGGTGCGGTCGCGGATCGCAGCACGTCGTCCGACCCCGGCGCGGTCACCGTCCACGCGGCTGCGAAGAGCAAGAACCGGGCGATGAGGTTGATGCCGACGAGGATTCCGATGACCGCCCCGACCGGACCGTACAAGCTGCTGCTGTTGGCCACGGTACGAGCGACATAGTAGGTCGCGGCAAACTTGAGCAGGCCGAAGCCGACCGCTCCGAACAGCGCTCCCCTGAGCACCCGTCGAAACTGCCAGTCCACCTTAGGCAGCCATCGGAAGAGGTAGAGGAAGAGAAGCACGTCGGCGCCAAGGGTGAGGGCGAATGTCGCTGCACTCCCCACGACGGTGGCAACCGGGCCGGTCCCGAGACCCACTGCCCGCAGCAAGGTGTGGAGCAGGCTCGACGCGACAGTGGAAAGAGCGACGGAGGCCATCAGTGTCAGACCCAGCCCGACGAGAGTCCCGACCACACCCAGGCGGCTCTTGACGAAGCTGGCTTCGGAAGGCTTCTGGTGCCACATCAGCCGAAGAGAGTCACGCAGCGCCGTCACTCCGCCAAGCCCGGCGAGCAAGACGCCGACGAGCGCCACAACCCCGGTTTTGCCGGCGTTGTCGCGGATCGTGTCGAGGTTGTCCGCGAACGTGTCTGCGAGCCCGGGCACTGCCTGAACCAGCTCTCCGAAGATCCTGGTCTGCAGCTCCTCCCTGCCGCTGAGCGTGAATCCCAGCACCGAGATGCCAAGGAGCAGAAGCGGAAAGAGCGACAAGAAGGCATAGAAAGTCAGGCTCGCCGCGAGCCGGTCACCCGAGTCGCGCTTGTAGCGAGCTGCGGCGCGAACGAGATGGTCGAGCCACGGGGCCCCGGCCCGGGCGCGGGTCAGCGCGGACTTCGCCCGATCGACGATCACCATGCCCTCTGCCTACCCGCCCGCAACGATCTCCACCTGCGGTCTACCACTCTTCCGGGCGCGGCGCCGGGTGCGCCTCCGGCGGGCCTGGCAGGTCACGGCCGAACGGAAAGTCCAGCCGTGGGCGCCAGGTGCGGTCCGGGCCCTGCTCGAAGAGGCTGAAACCCCAGACCGGGAACCGCGCCTCGAACCCGGCGAGCGCCGTGAAGCCCTGCTCCAGCAGTTCGTCTGCGACGTCTTGTGCGACGGTGACATGCGGGTGGTAGTTGAAGCGGACCGAGCGATCAAGCGGACCTCTGCGCACCCGCGACTCAAGCCGCTCACAGTCGGAAATCCCGCCGGCGAGCTGCACGAACGTGACCGGAGACACGGGCCTGAAGGTGCCGGTGCCCCGTAAATGCATCTCGAAGCTGCGCTCGTCCTGCGCAATCACCCGCAGGTGCTCCTCGACCTCAGCGAGCACGTCATCGGTCAACAGGGTGGGCGGCAGCAGTGTGACGTGCGGGGGGATTCGCGCCGCCGTGGGGTCACCGAGTCGTTGCCGCCAGTCCTGCAGGATCTGGGCGTACGGCTGCGGGACTTCGATCGCGACCCCGATGTTGCGCCGAGACACGTCAGCCACCCGGCAGCGGCAGAAAGCCGACGCGCTCGCGTACGTCGGCCATGGTCGCCTTCGCCACCGCGCTCGCCCGTGCCGCCCCGGCCGCGATGACCCCGTCCAGCGCAGCGGCGTCGGACATGATCTCGACGTACCGCTCCCGGATCGGCGTCACATGCGCCACGACGATGTCGGCTACGTCAGATTTGAAGTCTCCGTACCCCTTGCCTTCATAGTCAGCCTCGAGCTCTGCGACGCTCCGACCCGAGAGCACCGCGGCGATGGTGAGCAGGTTGGTGATGCCGGGCTTGTCGTCCCCGGCGCGCACCTCGCGTCCCGTGTCAGTGACGGCGCTGCGAACCTTCTTCCGCAGTGACGCAGGTTCTTCGAGGAGTTCGAGTACCCCCACCTGCGACGCTGCGCTCTTGCTCATCTTCGAGGTGGGGTCGGCCAGGTCGAGGATCTTCGCGGTCGACTTCACGATGTGTGGCTCGGGCACGGTGAACGTCGGCCCGAACCGGGTGTTGAAGCGCTGAGCGAGGTCGCGGGTGAGCTCGAGATGCTGCCGCTGGTCCTCCCCCACCGGCACCTTGTCCGCGTGGTAGAGCAGGACGTCGGCCGCTTGAAGGACCGGGTAGTTGAACAGGCCCACGGTTGCCGCTGCGGACCCGCTCCGGGCCGACTTGTCCTTGAACTGCGTCATCCGACTCGCCTCGCCAAAGCCGGTGATGCACCCCAGCACCCAGCCCAGCTCGGCGTGTTCGGGCACATGGCTCTGCACGAAGATCGTGCAGCGCTCGGGATCGAGTCCGGTGGCGAGCAGCTGCGCGACCGAGCCGCGGGTCCGCGAGCGAAGAGCCGCGGGCTCATGCCCCATCGTGATCGAGTGCAGATCCGGGATGAAGTAGAACGCGTCGAACTCGTCCTGCATCGCCACCCAGTTGCGCACTGCGCCGATGTAGTTGCCCAGGTGGAAGGAGTCCGAAGTCGGCTGTATACCTGAGAGGACGCGCGGCTTCATTCGCTGCCACTTTCCCCATCTACGGCCAGCAACGTGACCCGCACCCGCGCCACGCGTCGGCCGTCGAGCATCGCCACTTTGAGGCGCACCCCGTCGTGCTCCACCGCATCGCCGGCACCAGGCACGTGCCCGAGGCGATTCATCATGAAGCCGGCCACCGTCTCGTAGGGCCCGTCGGGCAGGGTCACACCGGTCTGCTCGGCGAACTCGTCGAGGTTGAGCAGACCGTCGACCTCCTTGTCACCGCCACGCAGCGTTCGCGCCGTGGGGTCCTCGACGTCGTACTCGTCGCGGATGTCACCGATGACCTCCTCGATCAGGTCCTCGAGTGTCACGATGCCGGCCGTGCCGCCGTACTCGTCCACCACGACTGCGAGATGATGGCCTTCGCGGCGCATCTCCGACATGGCTGGCAGAACCTTCTTGGTCGCGGGCAACATCTTGACCTCGCGCGCCACCTCAGCGACCTTCACCGTCCGTCGCGTGCTCGCGCCGACGAGGTCGCGAACGTGGACGAAGCCGATGACGTCGTCGCTCGAACCCCGGATCACCGGGTACCGGGAGTGCGGGGCCTCCTTGGTCTCGCGCAGCGCCCGCGGCACCGTCATGGCGCCGTCCAGAAAGGCGACCTCGGTACGCGGGATCATCACCTCACGGAGCTGCGTCTCGCCAGCCCCGAAGACCTCGTCGATGAGCCGCCTCTCGTCCGGCGAGAGCGACGTGTGCGCCGCGACGAGACCGCGCAGCTCCTCCTCAGTGATCGCTGAGCCGCCCGCGTGCGGGTCACCGCCGAAGAGGCGGACGACTGCGTTAGCGGACCGGGAGAGCACCCAGATCACCGGCCTGGACGCGATCGCAATCCGATCAAGGACTGGAGCAGTCGCCAGGGCAACCGCCTCGGCTCGCTGGAGCGCCAACCGCTTGGGCGCAAGCTCGCCCACCACCAGCGACAGGTAGGCGATCAGCATGGTGACCCCGACGAGTGCCAGCCCTTCGGACGCGCCTCGGGAGAACCCGATCCCCTCGAGCTTCGGGGAGAGATCGTCAGCGAGAGTTGCTGCGCCGAAGGCCGCGGAGAGGAATCCGGCCAGAGTCACGCCGATCTGCACCGCGGCGAGGAACCGATTGGGGTCCTTCGCCAGGTGCGCGACGCGCTTCCCTCGGCGCCCCCGCGTCGACAGTGCCTGCACCTGGCTCTCGCGGAGCGAAATCAGAGCGATCTCAGCGGCTGCGAACGTGCCCCCGATGATGATGAACAACAGTACGAGCGCGATGCTGCCGAGTGGGCCCACGACGTCAGCCTAGAGGCCCGCTCCGGACATCCTCTTGCCGAGGTTGTCGTCGATGCTCGCGAGGAAGTCCTGCGTCGTCTGGTGCGGCTGGTCCGGGCCGATCAGGAGCGCGAGGTCCTTGGTCATCGCTCCGCTCTCCACTGTCTCGACGCAGACCTCTTCGAGGGCCTGCGCGAACGCCGTGACCTCCGGGGTCGCATCCATCTTGCCCCGGTAGGAAAGGCCCTGGGTCCAGGCGAAGATGGACGCGATCGGGTTCGTCGATGTCGGCTTGCCCTGCCGGTGCTGTCGATAGTGGCGGGTGACGGTGCCGTGGGCCGCCTCTGCCTCGATCGTCTTGCCGTCGGGGGTCATCAGCACGCTGGTCATCAGACCGAGCGATCCGAATCCCTGCGCCACGGTGTCGCTCTGCACATCGCCGTCGTAGTTCTTGCAGGCCCAGACATAGCCGCCGTCCCACTTCATCGCAGCCGCCACCATGTCGTCGATGAGGCGGTGCTCGTAGGTGAGTCCGGCCGCGTCGAAGTCAGCCTTGAACTCCGTCTCGAAGACCTCCGCAAAGAGGTCCTTGAAGCGGCCGTCGTACGCCTTGAGGATGGTGTTCTTCGTCGAGAGGTAGACGGGCATGGCGCGATCGAGTCCGTAGCGCATCGACGCGCGGGCGAAGTCCCTGATCGAATCGTCAAGGTTGTACATCGCCATCGCAATTCCGCCGCTGGGGAAGTCGAAGACGTGTAGTTCGACCGGGGTGCTGCCGTCCTTCGGCGTGAACGTCAGCGTCAGCGAGCCCTCGCCGGGGATCACCACATCTGTCGCTCGGTACTGGTCACCGAAGGCGTGGCGGCCGATGATGATCGGCTTGGTCCAGCCGGGCACGAGCCGCGGGATGTTAGAGATGACGATCGGCTCGCGGAAGATGACGCCGCCGAGGATGTTGCGGATCGTGCCGTTGGGCGACTTCCACATCTTCTTGAGGCCGAACTCCTCGACCCGCGCTTCGTCGGGGGTGATCGTCGCGCACTTCACGCCGACGCCGTATTTCTGAATCGCCTCGGCGCTCTCGACGGTGACCTTGTCGTCGGTCGCGTCGCGATGCTCCATGCCGAGGTCGAAATAGATCAAGTCGACGTCGAGATAAGGGAGGATCAGCCGTTCGCGAATCCATTGCCAGATGATCCGCGTCATCTCGTCGCCATCGAGTT
The DNA here is from genome assembly GCA_046590575.1 of Mycobacteriales bacterium. Lineage (GTDB taxonomy): Bacteria > Actinomycetota > Actinomycetes > BP-191 > BP-191 > DATLNF01. The sequence continues at coordinate 20,066 of JBKJUS010000022.1, forward strand.
CGACGAGCGGGGTTTTTACCTTGATTTTGGCCATAAAATCGTCCTGGAATACATCTGGGTTGCGCGGGCCTTAAGCGGGGGAAACGGCTTAGGCAACGCTTGGACCGCTCCGACGGTTGTCGCTATGCGATCGCGCTTGTAGAGGAAGCCCATGCCACAGATTGACAAGCCCGATAGCCAGTTGACCGCGGTCAAGTGGCGCTTTCCCTCGGTCCACCCCGAGGGGCGCAAATTCACCCTGATCGCCGCCGTCGCGACGCTCGTCATTTATGGCGGGGTCAGTCATTTCATCGGCTGGCTGCTGGTCGGGCTGACGATCTGGGTTGCTGCCTTCTTCCGCGACCCCATTCGCACCACCCCGCAGGATCCGTCGTTGATCGTCGCGCCGGCCGACGGGCTGATCACGATGATCGTCAGGGTTGCCGCGCCGCCCGAGCTCGCCGCGCAGATGAGCGGGAGCTTCACCCGCGTGTCGATCTTCATGTCGGTGTTCGATGTCCACATCAATCGCTCGCCGATCGCCGGGCGGATCGCCCGCGTCGCCTATGTCCCGGGCAAGTTCCTCAACGCCGACCTCGACAAGGCGAGCGAGGATAATGAGCGACAGCATTTCCTCGTCACTCGCGACGACGGCGTGTCGATCGGCTTCACGCAAATCGCCGGGCTGGTCGCGCGGCGGATCATGGCGTTCGTCAAGGAGGGCGACCAAGTCGCCGCCGGCGAGCGCATCGGCCTCATACGCTTCGGCAGCCGGGTCGATGTGTATCTTCCCGAAGGCACGTCGCCGCAGGTTTTGCTCGGCCAGCGGACGATTGCCGGCGAGACCGTCCTGGGCACGATCGGCCAGGACCGCGCGTTGACCGGCAGCAGCCAGTGAACGAACCCGAAGGCCGCGGACTGCCGCTTCGCGCCTTCCTCCCCAACGCCGTCACCGTGCTGGCGCTGTGCTCGGGACTGACCGGAATCCGCTTCGCCTTCGGCGGCGAGTGGGACAAGGCGATAATCGCGATCGTCGTCGCCGGCGTGCTCGACGGACTCGACGGGCGCATCGCGCGGATGCTCAAGGCCAACAGCAAGTTTGGTGCCGAGCTCGACAGCCTGTCCGACAATATCGCGTTCGGAACCGCGCCGGCGCTGATCCTGTTCCAATGGTCGCTGACCAGCGCACCCAAATTCGGCTGGACGATCGCGCTGGCGCTTGCGGTATCCTGCGCGCTTCGCCTCGCCCGGTTCAATTCGCGGATCGATGCCGAGGTGCAGCCGCATAAATCGGCGGGGTTCAATACCGGCGTCCCGGCACCGGCGGGGGCGGGACTTGCCTTCGTCCCGATCTATCTGTGGCTCATTACCGCCCACGACATGTTCCGCGACTGGAAGCTGGTCATGCCGTGGACGCTGTTCGTCGCGGTGCTCATGATCTCCGCCATCCCGACCTACAGCTGGACCTCGCTCCGCATTCGCAGGAGCTGGCGGGTCATCGCGCTGGCCGGTATTGCCCTCCTCGGGGCGGCCCTGATCAACGAACCGTGGATCACGCTGTCACTGGTCTCGCTCGCCTATCTCGCGACCGTTCCGTTCAGCATCGCCAGCTATGCCCGCGTCAGGCGGCGGCGCGCCACTCGGGCTTCGCCCGCGCCGACTGCGACCGCAGCGACGGATGGCGCCCGCTGATCCGTATCGTCAGCGGACGGGTCAGCACCGGTTCGCGCGCCAGCATCGAATTACCCTTGAGCGCGGCCACTATCTTGGCGCCGCTGTCGTCGAGACCAACGATCACAGAATAGATAATCGCCCAGGCGGCGACCAGGAAGCTCAAGGTGGTGACGGCAGCAATCACGGACGTTCTCCCTTTGTAGCGCTGCCAACCCCGGGTGACCTGATTCGTTCCATATCGGGGGTGGAAACGGCTCTATTGCGTAGATGTTCACTATATGTTCTTGCGTGTCAAGCGCTGGCGTTTTCCACAAGCTGTGGATAAAATTCACGCTCCTGACCCCTACGGCCACCGCCAGTGGCTTGAACTCGCGACGCGGTTCGGCTAACGGCGCGGCCATCCCACAGGCGGGTCCGTCATACCGGTGCCGATCTCACGATCGGTTCTTGGATCCGCCGAGGTTTAACCGGAAGGAGACTGATTATGGCGACCACTGTCGTCACCCTGCAGCAATTGCTCGAGGCTGGAGCCCACTTCGGCCACCAGACCCACCGCTGGAATCCCCGCATGAAGCCGTACATTTTCGGCGAGCGGAACGGCGTTCACATCATCGACCTGTCGCAGAGCGTCCCGTTGTTCGCTCGTGCGCTCGAATTCGTCCAGCAAGCCGTTGCACGCGGCGGCAAGGTATTGTTCGTCGGCACCAAGCGCCAAGCGCAGGATGCGGTCGCCGAGGCGGCTCGCGCGTCGGGCCAGCATTTCGTCAACCACCGCTGGCTCGGCGGCATGCTGACCAACTGGAAGACCATTTCCAACTCGATCAAGCGCCTCAAGACGCTCGAAGAGCAGCTGTCGGGTGACACCGCCGGTCTGACCAAGAAGGAAGTTCTCCAGCTCACCCGCGAGCGCGACAAGCTCGAGAAGAGCCTCGGCGGCATCCGTGACATGGGCGGGCTTCCCGACGTCATGTTCGTGATCGATTCGAACAAGGAAGAGCTCGCGATCAAGGAAGCCAACGTCCTTGGCATCCCGGTCGTCGCGATCCTCGATTCGAACTCGAACCCGCAGGGCATCGCCTTCCCGGTTCCGGGCAACGACGACGCCAGCCGCGCCATCCGCTTGTACTGCGAGGCGATCGCCAGTTCGGCGATGGCTGGCAAGTCGGGCAACGCCCAGGCGCGTGGCGAGGACATCGGCGCGATGGCCGAACCCCCGGTCGAAGCTGCGACGATCGAAGCCGCGCCGATTGAGGCCGCGCCCGTCGAAGCTGCCACGGCCGACGCTCAACCCGCTGCGTAATAACACTGTTCGTTTCGAGCGAAGTCGAGGGACGCCCGTGAGGCATCTCGAGTTCGCTCGATGCGAACGGGTTCGGATTAAAGGAAATTGTGATGGCTGAGATCACCGCCGCTTCGGTGAAGGAACTGCGCGAGCGCACCGGCGCCGGCATGATGGATTGCAAGAAGGCGCTGTCCGAGAACCAGGGCGAAATGGAAGCATCGGTCGACTGGCTGCGTGCCAAGGGCCTTGCCGCCGCCGCCAAGAAGGCCGGGCGCACTGCCGCCGAGGGCCTGGTCGGCGTTGCCGTCGAAGGCACCCGCGGCGCAGTCGTCGAAGTCAATTCGGAAACCGACTTCGTCGCCAAGAACGAGCAGTTCCAGGATTTTGTCCGCGAAGTGTCCAAGCTCGCCCTGACCGTCAACGGTGACATTGAAGCGATCAAGATCGCGACCTATCCCGGCGCCGGCACCGTTGAAGAAAAGCTGACCGACAACATCGCAACGATCGGTGAAAACCAGTCGCTACGCCGCGCCAAACTGCTCGAAGTGAGTGAAGGCGTGGTCGTCAGTTACGTCCATAACGCCGCCGCGCCCAACATGGGCAAGATCGGCGTGCTGGTCGCGCTTGAAGGGGCCGGTGACGCAGGTTCGTTGACGGCGCTCGGCAAGCAGTTGGCGATGCATATTGCCGCCGCCAATCCGCTCAGCCTTGATGCGTCGGGACACGACGCCGACCTGCTCGCCCGCGAGCGCGCAATCGCCGTCGAAAAGGCCAATGAGAGCGGCAAGCCAGCGGCGATCATCGAGA
>JBKJUS010000156.1:0-5797 GCA_046590575.1 Mycobacteriales bacterium
TTCTGCGCCGACTCATCCGCCACCGTCCACAGGCTTGGTGCCACGCAGAACGTGGGGAGAGGTGCGCCCCATTCGCCGGCCGCCCGATGGGGCGTACGTCTCCCAGCATCCGGCGGGCGGACGGGCCGGGCGGGGCCGGGCAGGGCCGGGCAGGGCCGAGGGGCAGAGGGGCGGCGGGCGGCCGCAGCTGGAGGGCGTGGGAAGATCCGCAGCGTGCTTCGATACCTCACTGCCGGGGAGTCCCACGGCCCCGCGCTGACCGCCATTGTGGAGGGCCTGCCGGCCGGGATAGAGATCTCCACGGCCGAGGTCGGCGACGCCCTGACTCGGCGCCGGGCTGGCTACGGGCGTGGCGCCCGGATGGCCTTCGAGCGCGACGACGTCGAGATCCTCGGCGGCGTCCTCCACGGCCGCACGATCGGCAGCCCGGTCGCGATCCGCATCGGCAACACCGAGTGGCCGAAGTGGCAGGAGGTCATGGCGGCCGACCCGGCCGATGCCGACGGCCGCCGGTACGACGAACCTGGCCGCTTCGACGACGTCGGCCGGGCCGCGCCGCTGACGAGACCGCGCCCCGGCCACGCCGATCTCGCCGGGATGCAGAAGTACGGGCTCACCGAGGCCCGACCGATCCTGGAGCGCGCCAGCGCCCGCGAGACGACGAGCCGGGTCGCTCTCGGCGCGGTCGCTGCTGCCTTTCTCCGGCAGGCGCTCGGCGTTGAGGTGCTCAGTCACGTCGTGCGCATCGGCAGCGTCGCCGCGCCGGAGGGCGTGTGGCCGACACCGCAGGACCGGGTCGACGTCGACGCCGACCCCTGTCGATGTTTCGACCCGGCCGCGGCGGCCGCCATGGTCGCGGAGATCGACGCGGCGAAGGCCGACGCCGACACCCTCGGCGGTGTCATCGAGGTGCTCGTCGTCGGTCTGCCGCCGGGCCTTGGCAGTCACGTGCACTGGGACCGTAGGCTCGACGCACGCCTGGCTGCCGCGGTGATGGGCATCCAGGCCATCAAGGGCGTGGAATTCGGCGACGGGTTCGCCGTCGCCGCTCGTCGCGGCAGCCAGGCGCACGACGAGATCGAGGCGACCGATGACGGAGTACGGCGTACGACGTCGCGCGCCGGTGGCATCGAGGGCGGCATGAGCACCGGTGAGGTGCTTCGGCTACGGGCGGCGATGAAGCCGATCTCCACGCTGTCCCGACCGCTGCGCACCATCGACGTCGTCACCGGTGAGCCGGCAAAGGCCATCGCCCAGCGGTCCGACGTATGCGCCGTACCGGCAGCAGGGGTCATCGCGGAGGCGGTTGTCGCTCTGACGATGGCCGATGCGGTGCTGGAGAAGTTCGGTGGCGACTCGGTCGAGGAGGTACGCCGCAACCACGCGGCCTACCTCGACAACCTGGTCATCCGGTGACCCGGCCCACCTGCGTGCTGGTCGGGCCGCCTGGCGCTGGCAAGACGACGGTAGGCCGGCTCCTCGCCGAGCGTACTGGCGTGGCTTTTCGCGACACCGACAGCGACGTCGAGGCGCTGGCCGGACGCAGTGTCGCCGACCTCTTCGTGCTGGACGGCGAGCCTGCTTTCCGCGACCACGAGAAGCGTGCCGTGGTCGTGGCGCTCACCGAACACGACGGAGTGCTCGCTCTCGGCGGCGGCGCGGTGCTCGACCCCGGCACCCGTGAGCTGCTGCGCGGCCACCAGGTGGTCTACCTGGAGACTGGACTGGCCGCGGCGGCCCAGCGCGTGGGACTCGGTGTCAGCCGGCCGGTGCTCGTCGACAACCCGCGTGCTCGCCTGCGAGAGCTGCTCGAGGCGCGGCGGGGGCTCTACGACGCTGTCGCGGTTATCACTGTGTCGACCGATGACCGGCCGGCCGACGACGTGGCCGACGAGGTCCAGCGACTACTCGCGGATCAGCCGTGACCGCGGCCGGCCTGACGACCAAGACGATCCACGTCGCCACCGATCCGCCGTACGCCGTCATCGTGGGCAGTGGTCTGCTCGCCGAGGTCGCGAACACCCTGCCGCCGGCCGTAACCACCCTGCTCGTGCACTCACCATCGGTGGCGACTGCCGCGCGGCAGATCATGGCCGAGCTGGAGGCCGCGGGTCGCCACACGGCGGTCGCGACGGTGCCGGATGGCGAAGACGCCAAGGATCTGCGGGTGGTCGACGCGCTGTGGGCGGAGATGGCGCAGCACCGCGTGACGCGTTCCGACCTGGTGGTCGCGGTCGGCGGGGGAGCGGTGACCGACTCCGTCGGCTTCGCGGCCGCCACCTGGCTGCGCGGGGTGCGCGTCGCGCACGTGCCGACGACTCTGCTCGGCATGGTCGACGCCGCGATCGGCGGGAAGACCGGTATTAACACGACCGCCGGCAAGAACCTCGTCGGCTCGTTTCATCAACCTGCCGGGGTCATCGTCGACCTCGATCTGCTGCAGACGCTGCCGACGCCTGACCTCGCCGCGGGGCTGGCTGAAGTGGTCAAGGCCGGTTTCATCGCCGACCCCGTGATCCTCGAGCGGATCGAGGTGGACCCGCTTGCCGCGCGTACGGGCGACCCGCTCGCGATGAGCGACCTCGTCGAGCGCTCGATCCGGGTCAAGGCCGATGTCGTCGGCGCCGACGCCACAGAGCAGGGCCGCCGCGAGATCCTCAACTACGGGCACACCCTCGCGCATGCGATCGAGAAGCATGCCGGTTTCGGCGTCTGGCGCCACGGTGACGCAGTCAGCGTCGGTCTGTGCTTCGCCGCGGTCCTCGCCCGGTTGATCGGCACCCTCGATACCGCGACGGCGGCCCGCCACCGCGAGATCCTCACCAGCCTCGGTCTTCCCACGTCCTACGACGGCCCATGGGCCGAAGTCCGGGAGGCGATGCGCGGCGACAAGAAGTCGCGCGGCGCGGCGCTGCGCCTCGTCATACTTGACGGCCTCGGCCGTCCGGTCGTGGTCGACGATCCGGCCGAGCAACTGCTCGAGGCGGCCTATGCGGAGGTCAACGGGTGAAGCCGGTCTTCGTCCTCAACGGACCCAACCTCGGCCGCCTCGGCGAGCGTGAGCCGGAGATCTACGGCTCGACGACCTACGACGAGCTGGCCGCGATGTGCCGCGACGAAGCGATCGAGCTGGGACTCACGGCCGACGTACGGCAAACCGACGACGAGGCGACGCTGCTCAGCTGGCTGCACGAGGCATCCCGCGAGGCGAGCGCCGTGGTTCTCAACCCCGCGGCCTTGAGCCACTACTCGATCGCGGTGCGCGACGCCTGCGCGATGCTGAACCTGCCGCTCGTCGAAGTGCACATCTCCAACATCGCTGCGCGCGAGGAGTTCCGCCGGGTCAGCCTGGTCTCCGCGGTCGCCCAGGGCACCATCACCGGCCTCGGGGTCGACTCCTACCGTCTCGCCTTGCACGCGGTCGCCCGGTTGGTCCGACCGGCGCCCGTTCCCCCAACGTTGTAGGACTGACAGCGCACGCCGACCAGAGGGATTGTCATGCCGGAGAACCACGCCGTACGCCGCGACGCACTCCGCACGCTGCTTATCGAGGCCGACCTCGATGCCGCGCTCATCACACGTCTGGTCAACGTCCGATACCTGACCGGCTTCACGGGCAGCAACGGCGCGCTGCTGCTGACTCAGGATGACGCCGTGCTCGCCACCGACGGCCGCTACATCACGCAGTCGGCCGCGCAGGCGCCGGACGTCGAGCGGCACATCACGCAAACCGTGCCCTTCGACCTGGTTCAGCGGTCCGCAGCGGCTGGCCGGTCGCGCACCGGCTTCGAGGCGCACGACGTGACGGTCGAGGCGCACGGTCGGCTGGTCGATGCAGCCGAGCGCAAGACGGAGCTCATTGCTCTTGGTTGGGCAGTGGAGGGTCTGCGCTCGGTGAAGGACGACGGGGAGATCGACCTGCTGCGTCGAGCTTTCCGAGCGGCCGATGAAGCGTTCGGCGAGCTCGTCGAAACCCGCCTCGAAGGTCGCACCGAGAAGGACATCCGTGCGGACCTGGAGAGCTGCATGCTCGGCCACGGAGCGGACGGGCCGAGCTTCGAGACCATCGTCGCGACTGGACCCAACAGTGCTGTGCCGCACCACCGGCCGACGGATCGTGTCGTCAAGCGTGGCGACTTCATCAAGCTCGACTTCGGCGCCCTGGTGGACGGCTACCACTCCGACATGACCCGGACGATTGTGGTGGGGGAGCCGGCCGACTGGCAGCGCGACATCCACGCCCTCGTCGCCGCGGCGCAGCAGGCAAGCATCGATCTCTTCCGCGCCGGCGCGACCTCCGGTCAGCTCGACCGAGCGGCCCGCGAAGTCATCGAGCACGCCGGGCACGGAGAGAACTACACCCACTCCCTGGGACACGGAGTGGGTTTGGAGATCCACGAAGCGCCAAGCCTGCGCAAGGACGGTACCGACGTACTCGCCGAGGGCATGCCGGTCACTGTCGAGCCGGGCGTCTACCTGCCCGGTCGCGGCGGTGTTCGGATCGAGGACACCTTGGTCGTCCGCTCCGGTCCGCCCGAGTCGCTGTCCACCTCCACCAAGGACCTGCTCACCGTCGGCTGACAGCGCACAAGTTGTCGGGCCGGGTCAGGCCTTTCGCTGTGGGTGGGGGAGCGCCGGAGGAGTCATGCCGCCGGCGCGGTAGACCTGGAGCAGCCCCTCATCCCAGCTGGCGTTCGCCTGGCCGACCATCAGGTGGAAGCTGACCTTGGCACCGCTGCTGCCGGAGTCGAGCCAGTCGAGCAGCGAGCCCAACGCCCAGTCGTAGTTCGACGTCGCAGTAGCGAGCTTGCCGAGGCCCCGGCGCATGGAGCGCGGAGCTTCGAGCTGGTCCCCGATGCTGTCGAGCGGCTTGAGGGCGAGAACCAGGTTGTCGACTTCCGTGCGTACGACGTCGTCGCCGATCTCGCCATTCGCCCAACTGTCGAGGATCTTCTGCATCCCGACGATGCGCTCGTTCATGGCCCGGATTCCTGGGTCCAGGCCTTGCAGATACTGCTGCGCCTCGCCCGGCGCCTCCGGTTGGTCGTCGAGGTCGAGCGATGAGGCAAGATCGGGCATCGACGGCACGAAGGCGGGGGGCCGGGCGCTGCGAAACGCGCGCGCAAAGTCGGCCTTGGCTCCATGTGGCGTGGCGCGGTACACCAGGAGGGCGCCTACCGCGAGGATCAGGAGCAACCCGACGACGGCAAGCAGGGCGATCTGCTTGGCATGCCCGGCGCCCCCGGAACGTGCGCCCACGACGACGGTGTCCAGCCCGGTCGACGGCGGACGCCAGCCGGCTGGCGCGCCCGGTGGTGGCGCGCTCGCCGCGGAAGGGGCAGGTGCCCAGCCGTAGTCGACGACTGGCCTGGACGGCGCTGTCGCGTCCCGCGGCGCCGGCGGAGCTGCGAGTGCTGCCACCTCCGCGGGCGCTTCGTCGAAGGCCGCGAAGCACCGCGTGCACCATGGCGAGCCGGGCATGCGGACCGTGGCGCAGATCGGACAACTATCGACTGCCATGGGTGACCTCCTCCACATCGGTGTATCGGAGAGGCCACTGCACTTCTTCACACTTTCGACCGAATTGAGCCGCCGTGCGTGCTCAGCCCGGCGGGCCCGGCGGGTAGGCTCGGCCGCGATTGTCACGACACTGCTGCGAAGGACGAACCATCACATGGCTACCAGCAATGATCTCAAGAACGGCATGACGCTCGACCTCGACGGCCAGCTGTGGCAGGTCCAGGAGTTCCAGCACGTCAAGCCGGGCAAGGGCGGCGCGTTCGTGCGTACGACCTTG
>JBKJUS010000167.1:0-27460 GCA_046590575.1 Mycobacteriales bacterium
GGCGAGGATCCCCGCGACCCGGTCCGGGTGACGCAGCGCTAGCTCGAACGCGACGTTGACCCCGACCGACCAGGCGACGACGAGGACGCGACGCAGGCCGGCCGCGTCCATCACGGCGACCGCGTCGTCGACGTGGTGGTCGACGGTGACGTGCCGCTCGTCCGCCGGCCGTGGCGAGCCGGCCAGGCCGCGGTAGTGCCAGCCGGCCGCCCTGAACCCCGAGTCCGCACCGACGATGGCCGGCCACGCTGCTGCGCCGGAGCCGAGCCCGTTGGCGATCAGGACGTCCTGACCGCTGCCGCGCACCCAGCCGTGCACGACCGTCCCGTCCGCGCTCGTCGGCCGCAGCTGCTCCATGCGACGCGACGCTAGCGGGTCCTCAGTCGGCGAGCAGATGGCGCAGATAGCGCGGGGGAGCGGCGAGGAAGTCGCGCCAGTGCTGCACGAGCGCGGCATCGTCGTACGTCGTTTGCCGGATGCCCCACTCGCCGAGCTCGAGCAGAGTCGCACCGGGCAGGGCGAGAAGCAGCGGCGAGTGCGTCGCCACGACGACCTGCGAGCCCTCTCTGGCCATGACGTCGAGCAGCGCGACCATGCCGAGGCAGGACTGGAAGGACAGCGCCGCCTCCGGCTCGTCGAGGAAGTAGACGCCGAGGTCGGTGAAGCGCTGCCGCAGCACCTCGAGGAAGGATTCGCCGTGCGACTGCTCCTGCATCCGGCGACCGCCCCACACGCGGCTGCCGCCAGACCCGCTGGTGGCGTCTATCGCTCCCAGGAAGGCGTGCATCGACTCCGCCCGGAGGAAGAAGCCGGCCGGTGACGCCATCGGGTGGGCTCGGGCCCGGAGGCATCCACCCAGCGGGGAGTCCTCGGCACTCGGGCCCACCCCAACGAGCCCCGGAGCGCCCGATCCCACTGCACCGCGCCGGGGATAGCTCGCTGCCATCGCTTCCACAAGGGTTGACTTTCCGCTGCCGTTCTCCCCGACGAGGAAGGTCACTCCGGGTGGGATGTCGATGCCGCCCTCGCTCACGACCTGGGCGACGGCAGGGATGGTGAAAGGCCAGCCGCCGAGATCCACACCGGGAGAGGGGCGCCAGTCGAAGCGCTCGAGATGGCGGTCGGCATCGTCACCCACGCGCTTCAGCCCTTCCGAGTCGCGGACGGCACACCGGGAGCGACCATTCAGCCACACATCTGAAGCCCGAGGAACGCGTAGGCGACGCATGCGGTGCGCCGCCTATGCTCACCGGCGTGAGCGAGCAGACCGATCCCCGTAAGCCGCGCAGCCACGACGTGACCGACGGCGACGCCCGTGCCCCGGCCCGCGCGATGCTGCGAGCGGTCGGCATGACCGACGACGACTGGGACAAGCCGCAGATCGGCGTCGCCTCGTCCTGGAACGAGATCACCCCCTGCAACCTCTCCCTCGACCGGCTGGCCAAGGCAGCGAAGGTAGGCGTGCGGCAGGCCGGGGGCTTTCCGATGGAGTTCGGCACGATCTCGGTCTCTGACGGCATCTCGATGGGACACGAGGGGATGCGCGCTTCGCTCGTCTCTCGCGAGGTGATCGCCGACTCAGTCGAGACGGTGGTGTTCGCGGAGCGCTTCGACGGCACGGTCACCCTCGCCGGCTGCGACAAGTCGCTGCCCGGCATGCTGATGGCTGCGGCGCGTCTGGACCTGGCCAGTGTCTTCGTCTACGCGGGTACGACGCTGCCGGGCAAGCTCGGCGACCGTGACCTCACGATCATCGACGTCTTCGAGGGGGTTGGTGCTTGCGCGCGTGGACTCATCACCCGTGATGAGCTCACCGAGATTGAGCAGGCCGCCTGTCCCGGCGAGGGAGCGTGCGGTGGCATGTACACCGCGAACACGATGGCCGCTGTCGCGGAGGCGCTTGGCATGGCTCTGCCCGGCTCGGCCGCCCCGCCGGCCGTCGACCGTCGGCGAGATGACATCGCCGTGCGTTCGGGTGAGGCCGTCGTACGCCTCGTCGAGCAGGGCATCACAGCCCGCAAGGTGATGACGAAGAACGCGTTCGAAAACGCCATCACCGTCGTGATGGCGCTAGGCGGTTCGACCAATGCGGTGCTGCATTTGTTGGCCATCGCCCATGAGGCCAGGGTGGAGCTGGCCCTGGACGACTTCAATCGGATCGGCGACAAGGTCCCGCACCTGGCCAATGTGAAGCCCTTCGGTGCGTACGTCATGGCCGACGTCGACCGCATCGGCGGAGTGCCCGTGGTCATGCAGGTGCTGCTCGACGCCGGCTTGCTGCACGGAGACGAGATGACCTGCACCGGCCGGACTGTGGCTGAGAACCTGACCGACCTCGCTCCGGCCGCGCCGGACGGCGACGTCATCCGCGCTCTGTCCAACCCGATCCACCGAACCGGTGGTTTGACGATCCTCCGCGGGTCCCTCGCGCCCGAGGGCGCCGTCGTGAAGAGCGCGGGTTTCGAGGGCGACGTCTTCGAGGGCCCGGCGCATGTCTTCGACGGCGAGCAGGGCGTGATGGACGCCATCGTCGCCGGCACGCTGGCGAAGGGTTGCGCGGTCGTCATCCGCTACGAGGGGCCCAAGGGCGGACCGGGCATGCGGGAGATGCTCATGGTGACCGGGGCCATCAAAGGTGCCGGTCTCGGCAAGGATGTCCTCCTCCTGACCGACGGCCGTTTCTCCGGCGGCACGACCGGCCTGTGCGTGGGGCACATCGCCCCCGAGGCCACGGACGGCGGGCCCATCGCCCTCGTGCAGGACGGTGACCGGATCCGCCTCGATCTGGCGGCCCGATCTCTGGACCTGCTGGTCGATGCGGACGTGCTGGAGCGCCGCCGGGTGGGCTGGGCGCCGCTGGCGCCGCGGTACACCACCGGCGTGCTCGGCAAGTACGCCAAGCTCGTCGGCTCGGCTGCCTACGGCGCCGTCTGCGACTAGGACGGGCCTTCGAGGATGCGCTACCAGGTCGGCACCCAGCTTGAGCTCACGCTGCCCTCGATGGCGGCGACGGATGCGGCTTTCGACCGATGGGTCCGCGAGCTGGTCGGCGCCGGCGTACCTGAGGCGATGTGGGGAGGTCGCCCGGCAGCCGGCCGGGTCGAGGTCATGCTCGTGCTCGACGCTGCCGACTCCGAGCACGCTCTCTCCATCGGGGTCACGGCCCTGCGTACGACGTCGCGTGACATGGGTCGGGCCCTCCCGGCGTGGCGGCTGCGGTCACTCGCTGCGCAGCCGCTCGGCAACCCTGAGGACTGGCCGGACCTGGACGTCTGACCAACGGTCAAGCATCGAACCTCCCGCACGCAGCGCACCGACCGTCCGGTCGGTTGACGTGCCCCCGCCCCGCGGTGCGATAGTGAGTGCATGCACGGCGACCCGAAGCTTGTAGTTACGTAGCGCGACGGCCCTCGGCCTTCGCGCAGACCTCCCGTTCCCACGGGGGGTCTTTTCATTTCAGATGAGGTGCTTCGACATGGACCAGATCACCGGCGCTCAGGCGCTCGTCCGCTCGCTCGAGCGGGTAGGTGCCGAGGTGGTCTTCGGCATTCCGGGCGGCGCGATCCTCCCGGCGTACGACCCGCTCTTCGACTCGACCACGGTGCGTCACATCCTGGTCCGGCACGAGCAAGGTGCCGGGCACGCCGCGGAGGGCTACGCGCAGGCGACCGGCAAAGTCGGCGTCTGCATGGCGACTAGTGGACCCGGCGCCACCAACCTCGTCACTCCGATCGCCGACGCCTACATGGACTCGATCCCGCTCGTGGCGATCACCGGCCAGGTGCCGAGCCACGCGATCGGTACCGACGCCTTCCAGGAAGCCGACATCTGCGGCATCACGATGCCGATCACCAAGCACAACTTTCTTGTCCAGTCCGTCGACGACATCGCTCGGACGATTGCCGAGGCGTTTCACATCGCCGCCACCGGGCGACCGGGTCCGGTGCTCGTCGACCTGCCTAAGGACATCCTGCAGGCGACCACGACGTTCGAGTGGCCGTCGGTGATCGATCTGCCCGGCTACCGGCCGACCCCCCGTCCGAACGCCAAGCAGGTGAAGGAGGCCGCCCGCCTGATCGTCGAGGCGAAACGCCCCGTGTTCTACGTCGGCGGGGGAGTGCTCAAGGCTCGTGCCGCTGTCGAGCTGCGGGCGCTCGCCGAGCTCACCGGCATTCCTGTGGTCACCACCTTGATGGCGCGCGGTGCCTTCCCGGACAGCCACCCGCAGTGCCTCGGGATGCCGGGCATGCATGGCAACGTCGCAGCTGTGACGAGCTTCCAGCAGGCCGACCTGCTGATCGCGCTGGGCTCTCGGTTCGACGATCGGATCACCGGCAAGCTAGAAACGTTTGCGCCTGGGGCGAAAGTCATCCACGCCGACATCGACCCGGCGGAGATCTCGAAGAACCGCACCGCCGACGTACCTATTGTCGGCGATGCCCGAGAGGTCATCACCGAGCTGGTGCTGGCCGTCAAGGCCGAGCATGCGGCCGGCCGGGTGGGCGACTACGACGGCTGGTGGAAGACCATCGACTCATGGCGGGCGACTTTCCCACTCGGCTACGAGCAGCCGCCGGACGGCGCATTGGCTCCGCAGTACGTCGTGGAGCGCATCGGCCAGATCGCCGGCCCGGAGACTGTCTTCGTGTCGGGCGTTGGTCAGCACCAGATGTGGGCGAGCCAGTTCATCTCCTACGAGCACCCGTACACCTGGCTCAACAGCGGCGGCCTCGGCACGATGGGCTACGCCGTGCCGGCAGCGATGGGCGCCAAGGTCGGTTGCCCGGACAAGACAGTCTTCGCCATCGACGGCGACGGGTGCTTCCAGATGACCAACCAGGAGCTGGTGACCTGCGCCATCGAGGGCATTCCGATCAAAGTCGCCGTGATCAACAACGGCAACCTCGGCATGGTTCGCCAATGGCAGACCCTCTTCTACGGTGCGCGCTACTCCAACACCAACCTGCAGTCCAAGAGGATCCCGGACTTCGTCAAGCTCGCCGATGCCATGGGGTGTGTCGGCCTTCGATGCGACACCCAGGCCGACGTCGATGCGACGATCGAGAAGGCGATGTCCGTCGATGACGCACCGGTCGTCATCGACTTCGTCGTGGGCCAAGACGCTATGGTCTGGCCGATGGTGGCCGCCGGTCAGTCCAACGACACGATCCAGATCGCGCGGGACATCCGCCCGGACTTCACCGCGGGTGTCTGACATGAGCACCCACACCCTCTCGGTCCTGGTGGAGAACAAGCCGGGCGTGCTGGCCCGGGTCGCCGCGCTGTTCTCCCGGCGGGGCTTCAACATCGACTCCCTCGCCGTCGGCCCCACCGAGGCTCCAGACGTCAGCCGCATGACCATCGTCGTCAACGTCGAAGACCTGCCGCTCGAGCAGGTGACCAAGCAGCTCAACAAGCTCATCAACGTGATCAAGATCGTCGAGCTGGACCCGGGCGCCTCGGTGCAGCGCGAGTTGCTGCTCGTCAAGGTCCGCGCCGACGCGACCACTCGGTCGCACGTCCTCGAAACGGTCACGCTCTTCCGCGCCAAGGTGGTCGACGTGGCTGCGGACGCCGTGACGATCGAGGCCACCGGTACCGTAGACAAGATCGAGGCCCTGATCCGCGTGCTGGAGCCATTCGGCATCCGCGAGCTCGTGCAGAGCGGCATGGTCGCGTTGACCCGCGGCGGCCGCGCCATCACCGATCGCTCCGCCCGCCTGGAGAGGACCGCCTGACATGGTTGACATCTACTACGACGACGACGCTGACCTCGAGCTGATCAAGGCCCGCAAGGTGGCGGTCATCGGCTACGGCAGCCAGGGCCACGCCCACGCCCTGTCGCTGCATGACTCCGGCGCCGACGTCCGCGTTGGGCTGGCCGAGGGGTCGAAGTCGAAGGCGCTGGCCGAGGAGGCAGGCCTTCGCGTGCTGCCGACCTTCGAGGCGTGTGCCGAGGCCGACCTGGTCATGGTCCTTGCCCCGGACACTGCCCAGCGCGGTATCTATGCCGACGCCATCGCGCCCAACCTGGTCGAGGGGGATGCGCTCTTCTTCGGCCACGGGCTCAACATCCGCTTCGGACTCATCACGCCGCCGGCCGGCGTCGACGTGGCGATGGTCGCGCCCAAGGGTCCGGGTCACCTGGTCCGGAGGCAGTATGTCGACGGCCGCGGAGTGCCGTGCCTCGTCGCAGTCGAGCAGGATGCCAGCGGTCAGGCGCTCCCGCTCGCGCTCTCCTATGCCAAAGGCATCGGTGGCACCCGGGCAGGTGTTTTGCGCACGACCTTCACCGAGGAGACGGAGACTGATCTCTTCGGCGAGCAGGCGGTTCTCTGCGGAGGGGCGACCGCACTCGTCCAGGCCGGATTCGAGACCCTCGTCGAGGCGGGCTACCAGCCCGAGGTCGCTTACTTCGAGTGCCTCCACGAGCTCAAGCTCATCGTCGACCTGATGTACGAGGGCGGCCTCGCCCGCATGCGCTATTCGATCTCCGACACCGCTGAGTACGGCGACTACACGCGAGGCCCACGCATCATCAACGCGGCCGTCAAGGAGGAGATGAAGCGGATCCTCGCCGAGATCACCTCCGGGGAGTTCGCCCGCGAGTGGATCGCCGAGGACGACGCCGGTCGGCCGAACTACCGCAAGTACGCCGAGGAGGCCGCCAACCACCCCATTGAGGACGTGGGCGCCCGCCTGCGCGGCTTGATGTCCTGGGTGGACAAGCCCCTGACCGAGACCGCGTGACCGGCCGATGCCGCTATCCGGCCGTGAGCTGCGGTCTGGTGCTTCATAGATGACACACCAGGCCGCAGCTCGCCGGGAGGTAGGGACCAAGCTCGTGGTCCTGGTTGCCGAGCCACTCGCGCCCAGCGCGCTCGCGGTGCTTGGCGCGGACTTTGAGGTACGCGAGTGCGACGGTGCGGACCGGGTTGCGCTGTTGGCTTCGGTGTCGGACGCGGACGCGATCATCGTGCGCAGCGCCACTCAGATCGACGCCGAGGTCCTCGCCGCCGCGCCCCGGCTGAAAGTCGTCGCCCGGGCCGGAATCGGTCTGGACAACGTCGATGTGCCGGCCGCGACCCAAGCCGGGGTGATGGTCGTCAACGCCCCGCAGTCCAACATCGTGAGCGCCGCAGAGCACACCGTGGCCCTCGCTCTCGCCGTCGCCCGCCGGATTCCCGCGGCGGACGCCAGCCTCAAGTCGGGGGCCTGGCGCCGATCGGCGTTCACCGGCGTCGAGTTGGCCGGCAAGACGGCAGGCGTTGTCGGCCTGGGTCGCATTGGAGTGCTGGTCGCGCAGCGGTTGTCCGCCTTCGGCATGCGGCTGGTGGCCTATGACCCGTACGTCCCAGCAGGGCGGGCCGCGCAGATGGGCGTGCGGCTGCTGCCCTTGGACGAGCTCATCGCCGAGTCCGACCTGATTACGGTGCACCTTCCCAAGACCAAGGAGACCGTGGGCCTGATCGGCGAGCGGGAGCTGGCCCTAGCCCGACCGGGAGCAATTCTCGTCAACGCCGCGCGCGGTGGGCTGGTCGACGAGCACGCGCTCGCGCAGGCCCTCAAGGAAGGTCGGTTGGGCGGGGCCGGCGTCGACGTCTTCGTCACCGAGCCGTGCACCGACAGCCCTCTGTTCTCCCTCGACAACGTCGTCGTGACACCGCACCTTGGCGCCTCGACGGTCGAGGCCCAGGACAAGGCTGGCACTGCGGTCGCCCGATCGGTGAAGCTCGCGCTCACCGGGGAGTTTGTGCCCGACGCGGTCAACGTGCAGGCGGGCGGTGTGATCGCCGAGGAGATTCGTCCAGCGCTGCCGCTTGTCGAGAAGCTCGGCCAGATGGTCACCGGTCTAGCCGGCGAGGTGCCGACGGCCCTCACTGTCGAAGTGCGCGGTGAGATCGCCATACACGATGTCAAGGTGCTGCGCCTCGCGGCGATGAAGGGTCTCTTCGGGCCCGTCGTCGAGGCCCCGGTCAGTTACGTCAACGCGCCCCTGCTCGCGGAGGCGCGTGGCGTGACCGTCGACCTCACCACGTCGACGGAGAGCCCGGAGTACCGCAATCTCATCACCCTTCGGGGCACGCTCGGCAATGGTGACCAAGTCAGCGTGTCCGGCACGTTGGCCGGCACGCGCATGGTGGAGAAGCTCACTGAGGTCGACGGCTTCGACGTCGACCTGGCGCCGACTGCCCACCTCGCCTTCTTCCGTTATCACGACCGGCCGGGCATCGTCGGGACTGTCGGCGGAATCCTGGGCGACGCCCGGGTCAACATCGCCAGCATGCAAGTAAGCCGGACCCAGCAGGGCGGCGACGCGCTCATGGCGATCACCGTCGACTCTGCCATCCCGACGGCCACTCTCCGGGAGATTGCCGACGCTGTCGGCGCGCACTCGGCGCGTGCGGTCGACCTGGACGAGTCGTAACCAAGGAGAGAGCAGGAGCCCGTGGCCGAGACCAGTCCACCCCACCACAGCCCAGAGCGCATCACGATTTTCGACACGACACTCCGCGACGGAGAGCAGTCACCTGGAATCGCGCTTGGTGTGACAGAGAAGCTCGAGATCGCCGCGCAGCTCGCGCGGCTGGGCGTGGATGTGATCGAGGCCGGGTTCCCTGCGGCCAGCGCGGGCGACTTCGAAGGGGTTCGGGCCATCGCCGAGATGGTCAAGGGCGCCAGTGTCGCGGCGTTGTGCCGTACCCGGTCCGAGGACGTGGCGCGCGCGTGGGAGGCCATCTCCCCGGCTGAGCACCCGCGCCTGCATACGTTCATCTCGACCTCGCCGATTCACCGCGAGAAGAAGCTGCGGATGACCACGGACCAGGTGTTGGCCGAGACGTCCCGCGCCGTTGCGCAGGCCCGGGCGCTGTGCGCCGACGTCGAGTTCTCCGCCGAGGATGCGACCCGCACCGAGCTCGCGTTCCTCATCGAGGTGTTCGCCGCGGCCATCGAGGCTGGGGCGACCACGATCAACGTGCCGGACACCGTGGGGTTCGTGATGCCGGAGGAGTACGTCGTCATCATGCGCGAGCTGCAAGACCGGGTCCCCGGCGCGGCCGACGTCACGTGGAGCGTGCACTGCCACAACGACCTCGGCCTCGCTACCGCGAACTCCCTGGCTGCAGTGCGAGCCGGCGCACGCCAGGTCGAGGTCTGCGTGAACGGCATCGGCGAGCGAGCCGGCAACGCGGCCCTCGAGGAAGTCGTCATGGCGCTGCGCACCCACGCCCCGACGCTCGGCTACACGACGGGCATCGAGACCCGCGAGATCACCCGCACGTCTCGCCTCGTGTCGATGCTCGCGGGGTATCCCGTGCAACGCAACAAGAGTGTCGTGGGAGCCAATGCGTTCAGCCACGAGAGCGGCATCCACCAGCACGGCGTCCTGATGGAGCGGACGACGTACGAGATCATGAATCCGGAGGACGTCGGTCTCGCCGGCAACACGATTGTGCTGGGCAAGCACTCGGGGCGGCACGCCTTCGTCGACGCGCTCGTCAAGCTCGGCTTGCATCTCGACGACGCCGCCGCAGAGCGGGCGTTCGGCAGGTTCAAGGAGCTGGCCGACCGCAAGGCGCAGATCACCGACAAGGACATCGAGGCGATCGCCACCGAAGAGGCCGGCGAGGCGTCGACGCGTGACGCCTGGTCTTTCGACTGGTTGGCCGTCGCGGGTGGCACGGATACGGAGCCGCAGGCGACTGTGCGGCTCTCCCGCGGCACGGAGTCCGTCGAGGAGTCGGCTACCGGCGACGGCATGATCGATGCCTCGTGCGCTGCCGTCGCGAAGGCGGTCGGCGTCACCGCGCGCCTGGTCGCGTTCCAGGTCGCGGCCGTCGACGAGGGCAGCGACGCGGTCGGCGACGTGAGCGTGGTCGTCGACGTCGACGGGGAGCGGGTCACTGCCCGCGGCGTGTCCACCGATGTCGTCGAGGCTTCTGCCCGGGCCTTCCTGCACGCCGTCAACAAGGTGGTGTCCGGCACTGCTGTTCCGCACCGTCTCGACAAGCCGTGACCTCGCTGTCCGACAGTTCGCCGTCGACGATCAGGCTGGCGGTCATCGGCGGGGACGGCATCGGGCCCGACGTCGTCGCCGAAGGTTTGAAGGTGCTCCACGCGGTCGCGGAGATCTACGACGTTGCGGTCGAGACGACCGACTACGACCTCGGCGCGCGGCGCTGGCTCGCGACCGGCGAGGCGCTTCCGGACAGCGTCCTAGAGGAACTGCGCCAGCACGATGCGATCCTGCTGGGCGCAGTTGGGGATCCCAGCGTGCCCAGTGGTGTGCTCGAGCGCGGCCTGCTGCTGCGCTTGCGTTTCGCCCTGGACCACCACGTCAACCTCCGCCCGGTGCGGCTCTACCCTGGGGTGCGGGGCCCGCTCTGGCAGGGCTCGGCCATTGATCTGGTCGTCGTCCGAGAGGGCACCGAGGGCCCGTACGCCGGTGCCGGCGGGACGCTGCGGCAGGGCACGCCGCACGAGGTGGCGATCGAGGACAGTCTGAACACGAGGTACGGCATAGAGCGGGTCGTCCGCGAGGCCTTCCGGCGGGCGCAGGCTCGACCCCGGCGACAGCTCACCCTGGTGCACAAGGACAATGTGCTGGTGCACGCCGGTGGCCTCTGGCAGCGGACCGCTCGCGAAGTCGCGCAGGAGTTTCCCGACGTCACGCTGGACTACCTGCACGTCGACGCGGCCGCGATGTTCTTCGTCACTCGTCCCGAGCGCTTCGACGTCGTCGTCACCGACAACCTCTTCGGTGACATCCTGACCGACCTCGGTGCCGCGATCTCCGGCGGCATCGGTCTGGCGGCCAGCGGAAACCTGGACCCGAGCCGGGTCAACCCGAGCATGTTCGAGCCTGTGCACGGCTCGGCGCCCGACATTGCCGGGCAAGGCGTGGCCGACCCGACGGCGACCGTCCTGAGCGTGGCCCTGCTGCTGGATCACCTCGGACTCAGCGAAGCAGCCGGCCGGGTCGAGGAAGCCGTAGCCGCCGAGTTGGCCAGCGGTCGTGGGGCCCGCCCCACCACAGAGGCGGGCGACGCTCTCGCCGAGCGGGTTGCCCACCAGCGCGCGCCCGGGGTGGCGCGTCAGCTACCGTTGCGTCATGGCTGACCTCATCCCGACCATCACGCTCTCGCCGAACCGCCTGCCGAGCGAGAAGCGCACGCAGGTGCTCGCTGAGCCCGGATTTGGTCGCACCTTCACCGACCACATGGCTACCGCGGAGTGGGACGCTGACCGAGGCTGGCATACCGCCCGGATCCGCCCCTACGGCCCACTCGAGCTCGACCCGGCGACGTCGTTCCTGCACTACGGCCAGGCCATCTTTGAAGGGTTCAAGGCCTACGGGCACGAGGACGGCTCCGTCTTCACGTTCCGGCCCGAGGCCAACGCCGAGCGATTCCAGCGGTCGGCCCGCCGGCTGGCGCTGCCGGAGCTGCCCGTCGACGCGTTCGTCGCGCTCGCTGACGAGCTGGTGCGCACCGACCGTGACTGGGTGCCGCGCGGCGGGGAGAAGAGCCTCTACTTGCGGCCCTTCATGCTCGGCACGGAGGTCGGCCTCGGCGTACGCCCATCCAACGCCGCGATGTTCCTGATCATCGCCTCGCCCGCCGGCGCCTACTTCACCGGCGGGGTCAGGCCGGTCAGCATTTGGCTGTCGGAGGAGTTCAGCCGATCCGCACCCGGTGGCACGGGTGCAGCGAAGTGTGCCGGCAACTACGCGGCGAGCCTGATCGCCCAGCAGGAGGCCATCGCCAATGGCTGCGAGCAGGTCGCCTTCGTCGACTCGGTGGAGCGTCGCTGGGTCGAGGAACTCGGCGGGATGAACCTCTACTTCGTGCTCGACGACGGCTCGCTGATCACCCCGGAGCTGACCGGTTCGATCCTCGAACGTGTCACCCGCGACGCCATCCTCACCATAGCCGGCGAGCTCGGGCACAAGGTCGAGGAACGGCGCATCGACATCGACGAGTGGCGCGACGGTGTGGCCTCCGGGCGGATCGTCGAGGTCTTCGCGTGCGGCACCGCCGCAGTGGTCACCCCGGTCGGCCGGCTGAAGTGGCGGGCCGGAGAGGTGACCACCGGGGACGGCGGCACCGGCGTCGTGACGCAGGCCATCCGTGATTCGCTGCTCGACATTCAACTCGGCCGGTCCGAAGACACGCACGGGTGGCTGCACCGGGTCATCTAGCCCTCCGCGCGAGCGGATCTTGGACGCGTGCGCGCGCTTCTCGCACGAGTCTGCCGCGACGCGTCCAAGATCCGCTGGGGCTCACTGCTCGGCGACTAAGTCGAACTGGCGGCGAGTTCCCGCTCTCGGTCGGCACTGCCCTGGCTCGTTCGGGACTCCTGTGCAGACGACCCGACGCCAATCGCCTCGCGGCGTCCCGCGCCGGCATTGACTTCCACTCGACGAGGTTGCGCCGTCGGGGCGACCGGGATCCTCAGGCGTAGCACGCCCTCTGCGTAGTCCGCGGTCACGCCTTCGGTGTCCAAGCCGTCGCCCAGGCTGAGCTGACGGGTGAACGCCCCCTGCGGGCGCTCGGCGACCAGCACCTCGTCGTCCTCGCGGAAAGCCGGGGCGCGTTCCCCGCGGATCGTGAGGGTGTTGCGGTCGATGCTGAGGTCGATGCTCGTGGGGTCGACGCCCGGCAGGTCCAGGTCGACGAGGTAGGCATCGCTGCGCCGGACAACGTCCATCGGCACCATGCGCGCCGTTCGCGTGCCGCTCACCATCTGCTCGGTGAGTCGGTCGATCTCGCGGAACGGGTCGAACCGCAGCAACATGGGGCACCTCCGAAAATACGGTGGCGCTCACCGGATGTGGAGCGCCGGTGAGGCAATTCTAGAAAGAAGAATTTGGGTGAGGCAAGTGCCGGCTGGGAACGTCCGCGGTTCCCCAACCCGGCGGTGGCGTGCCATGCTGGGACCATGAGTCCACGAACGATTATTCGCATCTAGCGCGCGCTTGCCTTGAGCAGCCGTGCAGACCTCCCGCACCCGCGGGGGGTTTTCGTCTTTCAGGGGAGTTTTCGATGTCCGCCACGACATCCGCCGCGGTGTTCTCTGCGGAGGACTTCCACATCTACGACACAACGCTGCGCGATGGTGCGCAGCGGGAGGGCCTCGCGCTCACCGTCGAAGACAAGCTCAAGATTGCCCGGCAGCTGGACGGGTTGGGCGTCGGTTTCATCGAAGGAGGTTGGCCCGGCGCCAACCCGAAAGACGCGGAGTTCTTCGCGCGTGCCCGCACTGAGCTGACTCTCGTGCACGCAACCCTCACCGCCTTCGGCGCGACCCGGCGTCCTGGCGTGGCGGCTGCGGACGACCCGCAGGTCGCCGCGCTGCGCGACTCCGGTGCGCCAGTGGTCTGCCTGGTCGCCAAGTCGCATTCGCGGCATGTCACGGACGCGCTGCGCACCACTACGGAGGAGAACCTCGCGATGGTGGCGGACACGGTCCGTCACCTGCGCGGCGAAGGTCAGCGGGTCTTCGTCGACGCGGAACACTTCTTCGACGGTCACGATGCGGACCCGGCGCACGCCATTGCCGTCGTGACGACCGCTGCCGAGGCCGGCGCTGACGTCGTGGTGCTCTGCGATACCAACGGCGGCATGATGCCGGCGCGCCTCGCTGATGTCGTCGACGGGCTTCGGGGTCTCGGCGTTAGGCTAGGCATCCACTGTCACAACGACACGGCGTGCGCGGTCGCCAATACCCTCGCTGCAGTCGATGCCGGGGTCACCCACGTGCAGGGCACGGCCAACGGCTACGGCGAGCGGTGCGGCAACGCCGACCTCTTCAGCGTCGTCGCGGGACTCGAGCTCAAGATCGGCCGTCAGGTGCTGCCCGACGGTCGGCTGTCCGAATTGGTCCGGGTCAGCCACGCCGTCGCCGAGGTCGCCAATATCGCACCGGACCCGCACGCTCCGTATTACGGCGCATCCGCCTTTGCCCACAAGGCGGGTCTGCATGCGAGCGCGGTGAAAGTCGCCCCAGAGCTCTATCAGCACACCAATCCGGATGCCGTCGGCAATGACATGCGGATGCTCGTCTCCGAGTTGGCCGGGCGGGCCACGGTCGAGCTCAAGGGTCGCGAGCTCGGGATGGATCTCAGCGCGCGGCCGGACGTCACGGCGTCCGTGGTCGAGCGGGTCAAGGAGCTCGAGGCGCGCGGCTACACGTTCGAGGCGGCCGACGCATCCTTCGAGCTGCTCCTCCGTGAGGAGATGGGTGAGCCGGTGCGCTACTTCACTATCGAGTCGTGGCGGACCATCGTCGAGCGACGGTCGGATGGCGTGGTGGCCAGTGAGGCCACTGTGAAGGTGCACGCCAAGGGCGACCGCATCGTCGCGACAGGGGAGGGCAATGGTCCGGTCAACGCGCTCGACACGGCGCTGCGCATCGCCCTAGAGCAGATCTACCCCGAGCTGGCTGCGATGGAGCTCGTCGACTTCAAGGTGCGGATCGTCGATGGCGGCGCCGGCACCGGCGCAGTCACCCGAGTGCTCGTCGAGACGGCTGACAGCGCTGGGGAGTGGAGCACCCTTGGCGTCGACGAGAACATCATCGCGGCGTCATGGGAGGCCCTGGAGTCAGCGGTGACGTTCGGCCTGCTGCGTCACGGCGTCGTGCCGACCCTATGAGGCGGGCCAGCGGTAGGAGACGTCTGCACGGTCACACGTAGTCACGGGATACCCTCGCTGCTCCGACCAAGACGTCTCGAGGGACCACGTGCGCATCGCCAGATTCAGCGTCGACGGACAGGTCGCCTTCGCCGCTGTCGAGGGCGGCGACCTCGCTGTCATCGACACCCATCCCTTCGGGCAGATCACCTTCACCGGAGCCAGGGTGCCCATCGCCGGCGTACGGCTGCTTCCCCCGATCCTGCCCAGCAAGGTCGTCGCGATAGGTAAGAACTACGCCGCGCACGCCCGCGAGATGGGTGGGGACCCTCCCGACGAGCCGGTCATGTTCCTCAAGCCGTCGACGGCGGTCATTGGACCGTTGGCGCCCGTTGCTCGTCCGGCTGACGTCGGGCGCGTGGACTACGAGGGTGAGCTCGCAGTCGTCATCGGTCGGCTGGCCCGCGACGTGCCGGCAGCGACGGCGCTGGACGTGGTGCTCGGTTACACCTGCGCCAATGATGTGACCGCCCGGGACCAGCAGCTGGGCGACGGGCAATGGACCCGGGGGAAGGGTTACGACACCTTTTGCCCGCTGGGTCCGTGGATCGAGACCGATCTCGACCCATCGGACCTACTCATCGAGACGACCGTGAACGGTGAGGTGCGACAGTCGTCGCGCACCAGTCTGATGCTGCACGACGTCGCCGCGCTGATCGAGCACGTCAGCCGAGTGATGACGTTGCTGCCCGGCGACGTGTTGCTGACCGGCACACCAGAGGGCATTGGTCCAGTGGTGGCAGGCGATGAGATGACGGTGTCGATCGAGGGAGTGGGCTCCTTGACCAACCCAGTGGTGGACCGGTGAGCGTCAGGGTGCGAGTCGCGCCTTCGCCGACCGGTGATCCGCATGTCGGAACGGCGTACATGGCGCTTTTTGACCTCGCCTTCGCCAGGCAGCAGGGCGGGCAGTTCATCATCCGCATCGAAGACACCGATCGCGCGCGACTCCAGGAGGGCAGCGAGCAGCAGGTGTACGACATGCTGCGCTGGCTGGGCCTCGACTGGGACGAGGGTCCCGATCGAGGCGGGCCGTTCGGCCCCTACCGTCAGTCCGAGCGGCTCGACACGTATCGGCCGTACGCCGAGCAGCTGGTCGCCGCGGGACACGCGTACTACTGCTGGTGCTCAGGGGATCGTCTTGCATCGATGCGCGAGGAGCAGCAGCGGGCCAAACTGCCGACCGGCTATGACCGGCTGTGCGTTGGCAAGACCCGTGAGGAGCGGGCTGCGCTCGACGGTGCGCAGGAGGTGCCAGTCATCCGCATGTTGGTGCCGGAGGACCCACCTCTGACGTTTGTGGACATCATCCGCGGCGAGCTGTCGGCGCCACGTCCGGATGACCAGGTCATCCTCAAGGCTGACGGCTTTCCGACGTATCACCTGGCCGTCGTCGTCGACGACCACCTGATGGGAATCACCCATGTTGTGCGCGGCGAGGAGTGGATTTCGTCGACCCCGAAGCACCTTCTGCTCTTCGACTGGCTGGGCTGGGAGCGACCGGCCTTCGCGCACATGCCGCTGCTGCGCAACCTCGACAAGTCGAAGATCTCCAAGCGCAAGAATCCGGCGACCCGGCTCACCTGGTTCGTCGAGCAGGGCTATCTGCCGGAGGCGCTGCTCAATTTTCTCGGCTTGCTCGGCTACTCCCTGCCCTCTGGCGAGGAGATCTTCACCTTCGAAGAGATGTCCGCCTCGTTCGACTGGACACGGGTCAACACTGTCGGTCCGGTCTTCGACCTGGACAAGCTCGGCTGGCTCAACGGGCATTACATCCGGGAGCTGGCGGAGGACGACTTTGCTCGCCGGTCCATTCCGCACCTACAGCGAGCGGGGCTGCTCTCGGACCCGCCGACACCGACCGAGCTCGCTGCGCTGGCGGCCGTCGTACCGCTGGTCCAGACCCGCGTCGCGCTGCTTTCGGAGGTGCCCGACCTGGTGCGGTTCCTCTTCGTCGACGGCGAGAACTTCACCCTGGATCCGGACGCGTCCGCGAAGACCATGCTGGGCGAGGTCGCGCCCTGGCTGGTGGCCGCCGCCGATGACCTTGAGACGGTGCCGGACTGGTTGGCGGTTGCGATCGAGGAGTCGCTGAAGTCGACCCTCGTCGGCCGGTTGGGGCTCAAACCCCGGCAGGCGTTCGCGCCGGTGCGCCTAGCCGTCACCGGCGGGGCGGTGTCGCCGCCACTCTATGAGTCGATGGAACTGCTGGGCCGGGACCGGACCCTCGCACGGCTGCGGTCTGCGGTCGTCGACATCCGGGGATGGTGACGGGACCGGCTTTGGAGTGGCTAGTGCGGCTCCGGTAGGATCACCGTCGTCCTGGCGGCCGACGCTGCTGGGTCGTGCCATTGGGGTATGGGGTAATTGGCAGCCCGGCGGTTTCTGGTTCCGTTAGTCTTGGTTCGAGTCCAGGTACCCCAGCGCACGCCAGCCGGGCCCGCCCGGTAGCATGGAACGGCAAGTCCGGCCCCCGTCGTCTAGCGGCCTAGGACGCCGCCCTCTCACGGCGGTAGCGGCGGTTCGAATCCGCTCGGGGGTACGTTGATCATCTGAGAGCCCGTTGTCCTACCCGGACAGCGGGCTCTCGTGATGATGGAGACTGGAGGACTGGGACTGGTCAAGATCGAGGAGGGCGGCGCGTCCGTCGGCGTCGTAGCGGGCGATGATGGCGTAGGCAAACTCCAACTTGTCGTCGACCCGCTGTCCCCTGGGTTGCGCGGAGGACCACAGCTCGAGGTTCTCGATCCGGTTATCGAGTCGGTCGCCGTTGCGGTGGTGCACGGTCTCGTCAGCGGTCAGGGGTCGGCCTAGGAAGTCGGCCATGACCAGGCGGTGCTCGAACTCGCGGGAACGCGAGTCTGGACGAGGTGTCGCCGCTCAGGTCCCACTACCGCAAATCCAGTAGCCGTGACTGAGGGAGCCGTCGCCTGTGACGGTTCGAATCGGGCCGCCCCGAAGCGGGTCTCCATAGAGCGTTGACCGGTTGTAGTGAGTGCGGCAGAAGCCGTGAGAACGCGAGCCTCGCTCGCAGCCATCGACCTTGCAGACCTCCCGCTGGGGCCGCCTGAGCGGCTTGTGGGCCTGCACATCTTCGGTACGGTTCCAGCGGACGTAGTGGCCATGGCACCACCCGCGCGTGCCTCCGAGCGAGCCAACCGACCGGCGACCTGTCAGGGCGCTAGTCGGCAGTGCTGGTCAGCGCCTCGGCGGCAGCGACAACGGCGTCGGCGTAGAGACGGCCGGGCGAGCGTCCAAGCCGCTCGAGCGGTCCGGATACGCAGACCGCCCCTATCACCTGACCGTCGCGACGGACCGGGGCCGAGACGGAGGACACGCCAGGCTCGCGCTCGCCGAGGCTGGTCGCCCAGCCGCGCCGGCGTACTTCCGCCAGGGCACCGGCCCCGAATACAGCGTCGGCGAGCAGCCGGGTGCGGTCCTCGGCCGGCGCCCAGGCCAGCAGCGCCTTGGCACCCGAGCCGGCAGTCATCGGCAGCACCGCGCCGACCGGCACGGTGTCGCGCAGCCCGGCCCTCCGGTCGGACGCAGCCACACAGACTCGACGGTCGCCGCGGCGGACGAAGAGCTGAGCGCTCTCACCGGTCTCGTCGCGCAGCCGGTCAAGCACCGGCTGGGCAAGTACCGACAGACCGTCGTCGGCACCACCAGCGAGCTCGGCCCAATGACGGCCGATGATCCAGCGACCTGACTCGTCGCGGGCCAGCAGCCCGTGACTCTCGAGGGCCGTGGCGAGCCGGTGGACAGTAGCGCGCGCGTGGCCAGTGCTGGCGACCAGCTCGGCGAGGCTAGAGGGGCCGAGCGCGACCGACTTGAGCACGGCCACCGCCTTGTCGAGAACGCCGACGCCGCTTAGACTGTCCGTCATATGGGACATCGTATCTCAGAATATGGGAGCAACATGGGCAAGACTCTGGTCCAGAAGATCTGGGACGACCACCTCGTGCACTCCGCCGATGGCGAGCCGGACCTGATCTTCGTCGACCTCCATCTCGTCCACGAGGTGACGTCGCCGCAGGCTTTCGATGGCCTGAGAGCGGCGGGGCGCGCAGTCCGTCGCCCCGACCTCACGCTGGCGACCGAGGATCACAACGTCCCGACGACGGACACGGACAAGCCGATCGCCGACCCGGTGTCGCGAGTCCAGGTCGAGACCCTCCGGCGCAACTGCATAGATTTCGGGGTGCCGCTCTACTCGATGGGTCATCCGGACCAGGGGATCGTGCATGTGGTGGGTCCGGAGTTGGGCTTGACCCAGCCCGGCATGACGATTGTCTGCGGTGATAGCCACACGGCGACCCACGGTGCTCTGGGTGCACTCGCGTTCGGCATAGGGACCAGCGAGGTCGAGCACGTGCTCGCGACCCAGACGCTGCCGCAGGAGCGCCCCCGCACCATGGCAGTGAACGTCGAGGGCGATCTCCCGGCCGGGGTGACGGCGAAGGATCTGATCCTTGCGGTGATCGGACAGATCGGCACGGGTGGGGGTGCCGGCCACGTCATCGAGTACCGCGGCGAGGCGGTGCGTGCTCTGTCGATGGAGGGCCGCATGACGGTCTGCAACATGTCGATCGAGGCCGGCGCTCGCGCGGGTCTTATCGCTCCTGACGAGACAACCGCTGCCTACGTGCGCGGCCGTCGCCACGCACCCGTTGGCGCGGCATGGGTCGCCGCCGTGGAGCGCTGGCGCGCGCTCTCGACAGATGACGACGCGGTGTTCGACCGAGAGGTGACCGTCGACGCGACAACCCTGTCCCCCTACGTCACCTGGGGAACCAACCCGGGTCAGGCGCTGCCCCTGCGGGACGATGTGCCGGATCCGTCGTCGTACGCCGATCCGCACGCTCGCGAGGCCGCCGCGCGCGCGCTCACGTATATGGGTCTCACCGCTGGCATGCCGTTGCGCGACATCGCGGTCGACACGGTCTTCCTCGGCTCCTGCACCAATGGTCGCCTCGAGGATCTCCGAGCGGCAGCAGAGGTGCTGCGCGGTAGACGGGTCCATCACGGGGTACGCGCGCTGGCGGTGCCCGGATCCATGACAGTCAAGGCGGCAGCCGAGGCGGAGGGGCTCGACCAGGTCTTCCTCGACGCCGGCTTCGAGTGGCGCAGCGCGGGATGCTCGATGTGCCTGGGCATGAACCCGGACCAACTCGCACCTGGGCAGCGCAGCGCGTCGACGTCCAACCGCAACTTCGAGGGACGTCAGGGCGTCGGCGGTCGGACCCATCTCGTCTCGCCAGCCGTCGCTGCCGCCAGCGCCATTACCGGCCGGCTGACCAGCCCAGCCGACCTGACCTGAGGAGCGAGCATGCAGGCGATCACTGCGCACACAGGCCGGGCTGTGCCGCTGCGCCGCTCGGACGTCGACACCGACCAGATCATCCCCAGCGACTGGCTGAAACGGGTGGAACGCACGGGATTCGGCGAAGGGCTCTTCGCCCAGTGGCGCAATGAACCGGGCTTCGTCCTCGATGACCCGCGCTACGCCGGGGCGACGGTGCTCGTCGCGGGTCGCAACTTCGGCACAGGGTCGTCCCGGGAGCACGCGGTCTGGGCCCTCGAGGACTTCGGGTTCCGCGCTGTGGTGTCCCCCAGCTTCGCCGACATCTTCCGCAACAACTGCACCAAGGTCGGCGTGGTCCCTGTCGAGATCGATGAGAGCCACGTCGAGCAGATTTGGGCGGCAGTGGAGGCTGACTCCTCGACGCAAGTGACCATCGACGTCGGGACCCGTCGCCTGATCTGCGCCCCGGCCGGTGTGGATGTGCCTTTCCCGCTCGACGACTTCACCCGGTGGCGGCTGATGGAGGGTTTGGATGACATCGACCTGACGCTGCAGCATGCGGCCGACATCGCGGCGTACGAGGCTCGTCGCGAGGTCTGGCGCCCCAGCACGCTCGGATGATCGGCCGGTGACCGACATGGACGCCGATGGCGACGCTCGGCTCTTCGCCGACCTGTCCAACCGGCTGCGCGATGCCCATCGGATGCTGGCGGACCTTGATGTCGGCGAGGACACGAAAGCTGCCGTCGTACGACGGCTCATCGCAGTCACTGATGCGTCCAAGCATGATCTCCGCCGCGCGTCAGAACGCCTCGACCTGCTGCTCGCCGATCTCGACAGTGGTCGGTTCCCCGGCGGAAGCGACAGCTGAACGCCCAAGAGTGCTGGGGCGCAAGGGCTTGCGGGGACTCGAAAGCTGGACGATCTCGTCCCGATGGTCCAAAGCCGTTGTGACACAACGGAAATGGATGTTTCAGTCGTTGTAAAGCGGCTTGCCGCACCATAGGTTCGTCGAGTTGATGCGCCGTGCATCGACATCGTCCGGAGGTGTGCACACGTGAACAAGTCAGAGCTCATCGAGGCCGTCAGTGACGAGCTCGGGAGTCGAGCGGTAGCGGTCAAGGCCGTCGACGCCGTCCTCAACTCCATCATGACGTCCGTGGCGAGCGGCGAGCGGGTCGGCATCGTCGGCTTCGGAACATTCGAGAAGCGTGAGCGCAGCGCGCGCACTGCTCGCAACATCCGCACTGGCGCCACCATCAAGGTCAAGGCGACCTCGGTGCCCGGCTTCCGTGCCGGCGCCGGATTCAAAGAGCTCGTGGCGGGCGGCGGCAAGCGCAAGGCGGCGGCCAAGCCGGCCGCCAAGAAGGCGGCGGCCAAGCCGGCCGCCAAGAAGGCTGCGGCCAAGCCGGCCGCGAAGGCCGTAGTGAAGAAGACCGCCGCCAAGGCGACTGCGAAGAAGGCGACGCTGAAGAAGTCCGGCAAGAAGAAGTAGGCACAACGGGCGTGGGGGAGGAGGTTCTCGCTGAGAGCCTCCTCCCTTCTTCAGAGGTGGGCCGGCTCGGCTGGAGTGAGCCGGGACTCGTAAGACGCGTCCACGCACGTCGAGCCGTCGAAGGAAAGCACCCACGCGCTCCCCTTGCGAGACGGGATCGTGTGCGGGACCGCGACCTTGTCGAGAGTGCCTAGCCGGGCGACGAGGTCGGGAATCACGCTCCCCTGGCTGCACAACACGGCGTGCCGGCTGGCAGCGGCGATCTCGCGTATGTGTGCGATCGCATCGTCGACATGTGCCGGGTAGGCGTGTTCTGCCAGCACGGGGTCGTAGTCGACCGCGGCTCCCAGTGAGTCAGCCATCGGCCTGACCGTCTCGACACAGCGCGCCACGTCGGCGCTGATAACGCGCTCGACGCCGTAACAGTGCAGGACATCAGCTATGGCAAGGGCCTGCCGTCGTCCGACGTCGTCCAGCGGCCGGAGGTCGTCGTCACCGAGCCAGGTCGAGCGGTTGCCCGCGCTGCCGTGGCGGACCAGGACCAGCGTCGTCGTAGCTGGTGGGCCATCGCCGAATCGATCAAGCGGGGTGAGGTCGCGTGGATAGGAGAGGAGGGAGCGAGCCGCGTCAGCCGGCAGCCACCGCACGTCGTCGACTTCCCGATTGGGCGTGAAACGTCCCGCTCCGCTGGCGGCCGACCAGTAGCGCACGCGTTTGCGTAGTCCGGAGGACTGGACGTAGTCGAGATCAGTCAGGTAGCGACCGAGTACGGCCACCTGACCGGTCTCCTCTTGGATCTCGCGAACGGCGCACCGGGCCAAGTGCTCCCCGGGCTCCAGCTTGCCCTTGGGCAGAGTCCAGTCGTCATAGCGCGGCCGGTGGACGACGGCCACCTCAACGCCGTCCGGGCCCGGGCGCCATAAGACAGCGCCAGCGGCGAGGACGTCGGGTGGATCCGTCATGCCGAGAGCCACCCGTGGACTCGCTTGCGGTCCACCGTCGGCCACAGGGCAAGCAGGTCTGTCTGGGTGCGTAACGATGCATGGCGTTCGCGCTCGACGAGCTGTCCCGCGACGAAGCTCACCCCACCGTCAGTCTGGTGCGCGGCCGCGATCCCGCGCACGAAGTCGGTGGCAACTGCGCCATCCTGCAGCTCGCCGAGCACCGTCTGCACCGCCGCGCAGCCTTTGGCCAGCCGTTCCGCCGGCGCCCCTAGGACCGGTGCACAAGCTTCTGCCGCGTAGCGGGCTCGCTTGGCCAGGATCCGGGTGCGATGGAAGCGCTCGGCGGCGTCGCTCGGCCGCAACCGACGGGCCGACCGAGCCAGCTGCTGCCACGCGACCCGGACCAGCGGAGGGAGCACGGCGTCGGCTCGGTGTTGAGCGGCAACGGTGAGCAGCGGTGCTTGGGCAGCCCGGACGAGCCCGTCGACCAGACGCACGTAGCGCGGGGACCGGAGCGCGTTGCCGACGCGTTCGGCGGCGACCGACTGCTGGCGGGTGAGCTCGTCGAGAATGACCCCCAGCGGTGCGGGTGCGAGCGGCGCAGCCGCGTCACCGGCGATCGTGGCAATACGCTCGGCAAGTACCTCGAAGTCGCGGGCCGCACCGAGCTCCTCGGCCAGCCACGACAGCTCCGTCCGCAGGTGCTCGGCCCATTCGGGGTCGACGAGAGAGCTGAACGTCTTGAGCTCACTGCGCATCCGTCGGCAGGCGACCCGCATCTGGTGCACGGCGTCGCCGGTGTCGCGCCGGACACCGATATCGGCGATCAGGAGCCGTCGAACATTGGCCCGAAGGGACTGGATGACGAGATCGCCGGCCGGGTCGCTCTTGCGCACCGGCGTGGGCAGCGGCAGGTCGGGCGGCGCGGACGCCCGGGCACCGAGCGCCCGGATCGCTTTCGGCACGAACTCTCCTGCGACCGCGCCGGCGTCTCTGATCGCCGTGCCCAGCCACTGCAGCGCGGCCGACTCCTCGCCCTCGACCTCGATCTCGCGGAACCGTGCGACAACGCGTCGCCCCTCAAGCACCGAGACTGTGTCGTCCACGAGCTCGCCGAGAACTCCGCCGTCTTCTCCGAGAAGCCGGAACGGACGGCGTTTCGTGCGCAGCACTGCCACGGGTACGACGGTCGCGCCGCGTGTCCAGGCCGTCAGCAAGTCGGCGATCTCGCCGGGCACCGTGGTAGCGGGCGCGACGACATCGACCTCCTCTCGGGCGTGCGCACCAACTGCGGGCAACGGGACTTTGAGGGTCCACCGGGCGGGATCCTCCCCGGTCCGGTGCCGCAGGGTGATGCCCTCCCGGGCGAGCCGCAGGTCCGCGACGTCGTAGTAGGTCGCGCGCAGGTCGAGCGGCGGCTGTGGCTCGGCGGCCACCACGCCGGCGTTCGGGTCGGTGAGGGGAGGTAGGGCGTATAGCCCGTGCACGGTGAACTTGCGCTCGATCTCAACTGCCACTGGATGCCCGCATCCGACCCAGTCGGATCAGCGTTGCCTGATGATCCTGCCGAGAGGCGTCGTCGTCTCCGACTACGTTGTTACGGCTCCACTCGCCGTCGCTGCGCAGGCTCCAAGCGCGGGTCGTCTCGGCCATCGCATGATCGAGGATGAGGTCGAGCTGCTTCCTACAGGCTTCGTCATCGACCCGCACCAGAACTTCGACGCGCCGGTCCAGGTTGCGGTGCATCATGTCGGCGCTGCCGAGCCAGTACTCGGGCGCGCCGCCGTTGGCAAAGCGGAAGATCCGGGAGTGCTCCAGGAAGCGGCCGAGGATCGAGCGCACGCGGATCGTCTCAGACAGCCCTGGGAGCCCTGGCCGAATTGCGCAGATGCCGCGAACGACGAGGTCGACAGGCACTGACGACTGGGACGCCCGGTAGATGGCGTCAACAACCTGCTCGTCGACAATGCTGTTGGCCTTGATGGTGATGCCCGCAGGACGACCGGCATCACGGTGGGTGATCTCGCGGTCGATCATGCGCAGCATGGACGAACGCACGGAGTGCGGTGCGACGAGCAGCGTGCTGTAGTCCGTGTGCTTCGAGTACCCGGTGAGGTAGTTGAACAGGTCGGTGAGGTCTGCCCCGATTCGCTCGTCAGCCGTCAAGAGACCGACGTCTTCGTACAATCGGGCGGTCTTCGGGTTGTAGTTGCCGGTGCCGATGTGAGCGTAACGCCGCAGGGAGCCTTTCTCCTGGCGTACGACGAGCGAGGTCTTGCAGTGCGTCTTGAGCCCAAGCACGCCGTAGACGACGTGACAGCCGGCCCGCTCAAGGGCGCGAGCCCACCGAATGTTGGCCTGTTCGTCGAAACGGGCCTGGATCTCGACGAGCGCGACGACCTGTTTGCCGGCCTCAGCCGCGTCGATGAGCGCATCGACGATCGGTGAGTCTCCACTGGTCCGGTAGAGAGTCTGCTTGATGGCCAGCACCTGAGGGTCAGCTGCAGCCTGCTCGATGAAGCGCTGCACGCTCGTCGTGAAGGAGTCGTACGGGTGGTGCACCACGATGTCGCCTTCGCGCAGCGCCGCGAAGATGTCGGCCGACGTGCCGTCCGACTCGATGAGCCGGGGGTGGGACGTCGAGACGAATGGTTCGTCCTTTAGCTCGGGGCAGTCGAGGTCATAGATGGCGAGCAGTCCGCTGAGGTCCAGCAGGCCTCGGACGCTGTGCACCTGCGACTCCTTGACGTCGAGCTCACGCATGAGGAGCTCGAGCACCCGGGGAGCGATCGACTCCTCGACTTCGAGGCGCACGGCCGGTCCGAAGCGCCGGCGAAGCAGCTCCTTCTCCAACGCTTGGAGCAAGTCCTCCGCTTCGTCCTCATCGACCTCGAGGTCGGCGTTGCGGGTCACCCGGAAGGCATGGTGCTCGATGATGTCCATGCCCGGGAAGAGCAGCTGAAGGTTGGCCGCGATCAGATCCTCGAGCGGCAGGAAGTCGTCATCGCCGACCGAGACGAACCGGGGGAGAAGCGGCGGCACCTTCACCCGGGCGAAGTGCTCGACGCCAGTCGTCGTGTCCCGCACGAGAACCGCGAGGTTGAGCGAGAGACCCGAGATGTAGGGGAAGGGGTGACTCGGATCGAGGGCGAGCGGCGTCAGCACTGGGAAGACCTTGGACCGGAACAGCTCGTGCAGCGGCGCCCGGCGCGTTTCGTCCAGCTCCTCCCAGCGGAACAGGTCAATGCCTGACTTGGCTAGCTCAGGCTGCACGAGGTCGGTGAAGCAGCGAGCGTGTCGCTCGACGAGCGGTGCGGCGTACCTCGCGATGAGCTCGAGCTGCTCTCGAGGGAGGAGCCCGTCGGCCGACCGAACACCCAGCCCGGTGGCGTGCCGCCGCTGCAATCCGGCGACTCTGACCATGAAGAACTCGTCGAGGTTGCTGGCGAAGATAGCCAGAAATTTCACCCGCTCGAGCAGCGGCGTCGCCGGGTCTTCGGCGAGTTCGAGAACCCGCGCGTTGAATCGCAGCCACGAAACCTCGCGGTTGAGGTAGCGGTCTTCAGGAAGGTCGCTGGGCGTCTGCGGAGGGGTGTCACTCATCGGCTCGATGGTCGATGAGCCCGTCTCGGCGTCCCGTGAAGCCGGTCGTGTCATCCGCTCATGATCGCTGATCGAGGCGGGGCTGGGAAATGTCGACGCGTGTCGGTCAGATGAACACCGAGGTCAGAGCGTGGCGAGGTTGATGCTGGATACCGACCGGCTCTCACCGTCGCCGACAACTTCGAACCGGACGCGCTGACCGAACTGCAGCTTGCGCAGTCCGGAGGCGGAGAAGGCCGCTGCGGGCAGCGGTATCACCGTCCCGTCGTCAAGAATCACCGACCCGGAACGGGTCTCTTCGCTGAAGCTCTTCACCGTGCCCTGCATGTCACCGCCTGAGTGCTCGCCCGCCATGCCGGCGCTGAGCATAGCCGGGGGTCAAAGATCACGACGGGCGGCGGACGGGGGCGGCCGTGGTCGGGTGGCCGAAGAGCGCGAGCGCCGCCGTCGTACGCCGACCCACCCCTAGCGTGAGAGCGTCGGTGAGATCGGCGCCCGTGTCGACGTCGATCTGCAGCCGATCGAGACCGGTCGTGCTCAGCTGCTGGGCGCCGGTCCGGATGTGCTCAGATCGCGAGGCAATGCCGTATCGCGGTGCCAGGTCTATGTCGGGCCGCGCGGTCAACAGCGTCGTGCCGTCGCCCCGTCGGTCCGGCAGCACGGCTCGCTCGTGTCCCGCCGCGCGGTCGAGCGCGATGCCGATCGTCGACGCATCGGCGCACGGGAGGTCGCCAGCAAGTGCGCAGATCCCGTTGCGCGGCCACAGCACCCGGGCGTAGCGCGCGGCTCCCGTCAGCGCGTCGTCGAGACCGGAGTCAGTCACGTCGGCGACTACCCTGGCTCCTAGCGCGCCGAGATCTGCGGCCGCCCGGACGTCGTTCGTCACCACAATGACGGCCGCGACGCTCGGTGTCTGGAGGGCAGCCGCCACGACATCGCTGGCCATGGCTAGCGCGAAGTTGGCGCGTTGGACGGTGGTGAAGGCGACGAGACGGCTCTTTGCCAAGTGGAGCTCTTTGACCGGTACGACGACGACCCAGCTGGTTTCCTCGACCACGGCTTGACCCTACGTCGGGTTCGCCCGAAAGCGCTGGGTGGCGTTGCTCGACATCCCTGTCTGCAACCCGGAAGATCGGCGTACCACGAGAGAAAAGAGGACCACTCCGCGTGGAGCCGTGGTACCGCCTCGCTGTAGGCATCGTGAGGCCGATCGTCTGCCTGATCTTCCGGCGTGACTTCCGGCGGCAGGACCTCATCCCCGCCACCGGTGGCTGCGTCGTTGCCGTCAACCACATCTCCTACTCCGACTTCGTTGTCACGGCTGTGTTCGTCCACGACGCAGGACGACGTCCACGTTTTCTCGGGAAGGCCTCTGTCTTCCGCGTTCCGATCACCGGGCGGATCATCCGCGGGGCCG
>JBKJUS010000005.1:0-3586 GCA_046590575.1 Mycobacteriales bacterium
CGCGTGGTTGAGGTCGACGAGGCGCTTCATGACGAACGGCTTGAACAGCTCGAGCGCCATCTGCTTGGGCAGGCCGCACTGGTGCAGCTTGAGCTGCGGGCCGACGACGATGACCGAGCGACCGGAGTAGTCGACGCGCTTGCCGAGCAGGTTCTGACGGAAGCGGCCCTGCTTGCCCTTGAGCATGTCGGACAGCGACTTCAAAGGCCGGTTGCCCGGGCCCGTGACGGGCCGACCGCGGCGGCCGTTGTCGAACAAGGCGTCGACGGCCTCCTGGAGCATCCGCTTCTCGTTGTTCACGATGATCTCGGGAGCCCCGAGGTCGAGCAGCCGCTTCAGCCGGTTGTTGCGGTTGATGACTCGGCGGTAAAGGTCGTTGAGGTCCGACGTCGCGAACCGGCCACCGTCGAGCTGGACCATCGGTCGCAGGTCCGGAGGGATGACCGGAACACAGTCCAGCACCATGCCCATGGGTGAGTTTCGGGTGTTGAGGAACGCTGAGACCACCTTGAGCCGCTTGAGCGCGCGAGCCTTCTTCTGGCCCTTGCCTGAGCGGATCGTCTCCCGCAGCGACTCGGCCTCGGCCTCGAGGTCGAAGCTCTCCAACAGCCGCTGCAGCGCCTCAGCCCCCATGCCGCCGGAGAAGTACTCGCTGAAGCGATCGCGCAGCTCTCGGTAGAGGATCTCGTCCGCCACCAACTGCTTGACGTCGAGCTTGCGGAAGGTGTCGAGCACCTCGTCGAGCCGTTCGATCTCGCGCTCGGCGCGAGCACGCACCTGCTTGATCTCGCGCTCGGAGCCGTCGCGAACCTTGCGCTTGACGTCGCCCTTGGCCCCTTCGGCCTCGAGCTCGGCGAGGTCGCCCTCGAGCTTCTTCAGCCGGGCCTCAACGTCGGAGTTCATCTTGTCGTCGATGCGCTTGCGCTCGTCGGCGATCTTCGCCTCGATGCTCGGCAGGTCGCGGTGGCGAGCGTCAGCGTCGACGCTGGTGATGAGGTACGCCGCGAAGTAGATGATCTTCTCGAGGTCCTTGGGCGCCAGGTCGAGGAGGTAGCCCAGCCGCGACGGCACGCCCTTGAAGTACCAGATGTGCGTGACGGGAGCGGCCAGCTCGATGTGGCCCATCCGCTCACGACGCACCTTGGCGCGGGTGACCTCGACGCCACAGCGCTCGCAGATGATGCCCTTGAACCGGACCCGCTTGTACTTACCGCAGTAGCACTCCCAGTCGCGGGTCGGACCGAAGATCTTCTCGCAGAAGAGCCCGTCCTTCTCCGGCTTGAGCGTGCGGTAGTTGATCGTCTCCGGCTTCTTGACCTCGCCGTGCGACCAGGTGCGGATGTCCTCCGCGGTCGCCAGGCCGATACGAAGCTCGTCGAAGAAATTCACGTCCAGCAAGGTCGCTGTCCCGTCTACTGAAGTTCGCTGAATTGGCTTGAGTTGCGCATTTCGGTTGTGCCTCGCGGGGCGTTAGACCTCTTCGACTGAGCTCGGCTCACGGCGGCTGAGGTCGATGCCCAGCTCCTCGGCGGCGCGGAAGACGTCCTCGTCGGTGTCGCGCATCTCGATCTGGCTGCCGTCGCTGGACAGCACCTCGACGTTGAGGCAGAGCGACTGCATCTCCTTGATGAGCACCTTGAAGGACTCCGGGATGCCCGGCTCCGGGATGTTCTCGCCCTTGACGATGGCCTCGTAGACCTTCACCCGGCCCAGCACGTCGTCGCTCTTGATGGTGAGCAGCTCCTGCAGGGCGTAGGCGGCGCCGTACGCCTGCATCGCCCAGACCTCCATCTCGCCGAACCGCTGGCCGCCGAACTGGGCCTTTCCGCCCAGGGGCTGCTGCGTGATCATCGAGTAGGGGCCGGTCGACCGGGCGTGGATCTTGTCGTCGACCAGGTGAAGCAGCTTCAGGATGTAGATGTAGCCGACCGAGATCGGCTCCGGGAATGGGTCGCCGGTGCGGCCGTCGAGCAGCCGGGCCTTGCCGGACGAGCCGATGAGCTGCTGGCCGTCGCGGTTGGTGAGCGTGGAGCCGAGCAGACCGGTGATCTCCTCCTCGCGCGCACCATCGAAGACCGGAGTGGCGACGTTGGTGCCTGGGTCGCCGACGAAGGCTTCCTTGGGCAGACGGCCGGCCCAACTCGGCTTGCCGTCGACCTTCCAGCCAGTCTTGGCCACCCACCCGAGGTGTGTCTCCAGGACCTGGCCGACGTTCATGCGGCCGGGCACCCCGAGCGGGTTGAGCACGATGTCAACCGGAGTGCCGTCTTCGAGGA
The DNA here is from genome assembly GCA_046590575.1 of Mycobacteriales bacterium. Taxonomy (GTDB): domain Bacteria; phylum Actinomycetota; class Actinomycetes; order BP-191; family BP-191; genus DATLNF01. Next base: position 2,277 of record JBKJUS010000005.1, read on the forward strand.
AGGGCATGTCCTCGGCGGGCAGAATCTTGGCGATGACGCCCTTGTTGCCGTGCCGGCCGGCCAGCTTGTCGCCATCCTGAATCTTGCGCTTCTGGGCTACGTAGACCCGGACGAGCTCGTTGACGCCGGGTGGCAGCTCGTCCCCGTCCTCGCGGGTGAAGACCCTGACGCCGATGACCTTGCCGGACTCGCCGTGCGGCACCTTCAGCGAGGTGTCACGGACCTCGCGCGCCTTCTCACCGAAGATCGCGCGGAGCAGCCGCTCCTCCGGAGTGAGCTCGGTCTCCCCCTTGGGCGTGACCTTGCCGACGAGAACGTCGCCCGGGGTGACCTCGGCGCCGATGCGGATGATGCCCCGCTCATCCAGATCCGCCAGCACTTCCTCGCTGACGTTGGGGATGTCACGGGTGATCTCCTCGGCGCCCAGCTTGGTGTCGCGGGCATCGACCTCGTGCTCCTCGATGTGGATCGAGGTGAGCACGTCCTCCTGGACGAGACGCTGCGAGAGAATGATCGCGTCCTCGTAGTTGTGGCCCTCCCACGGCATGAAGGCGACGAGGAGGTTCTTGCCCAACGCCATCTCACCGGTGTCGGTGCACGGCCCGTCGGCGATGACCTGGCCGGACTCGATCCGCTCTCCCTCCACCACGATCGGCTTCTGGTTGATGCAGGTGCCCTGGTTACTGCGACGGAACTTGTGCAGCCGGTAGGTCTGACGCACCCCGTCGTCGGCCATGACCGTGATCAGGTCGGCGCTGAGCTCCTCGACCACTCCGGCCTTGTCGGCCACGACGACGTCACCGGCGTCCTTGGCCGCACGGGCTTCCATGCCGGTGCCGACCAGCGGCGCCTCGCTGCGCAGCAGCGGGACCGACTGGCGCTGCATGTTGGAGCCCATCAGCGCGCGGTTGGCGTCGTCGTGCTCGAGGAACGGGATCATGGCGGTGGCGACCGAGCAGATCTGCCGCGGAGAGACGTCCATGTAGTCGACGTCGTCCGGCGGGATGTAGTCGACCTCACCGCCCTTGCGACGAACGAGCACCTTGTCCTCGGCGAAGTTGCCCTTGGGGTCCAGGGGCGCGTTGGCCTGGGCGATGACGTGCTTGTCCTCCTCGTCGGCCGTGAGGTAGTCGACCTGGTCGGTGACCCGGCCCTTGACCACCTTGCGGTACGGCGTCTCGACGAAGCCGTAGGGGTTGACGCGGGCGAAGGTCGACAGCGAGCCGATCAGGCCGATGTTCGGGCCTTCCGGCGTCTCGATCGGACACATCCGCCCGTAGTGCGAGGGGTGGACGTCGCGCACCTCGAAG
>JBKJUS010000152.1:0-4738 GCA_046590575.1 Mycobacteriales bacterium
CTCCACGACCTCGGACAGGCGGTTCTTCACGTCGGCTAGGGGCATGTGCTCAGCAGCGGACGTCATAGCCACAACTATAGCCATAAAACTTGGTGCGTCAACCGTGGAGAACGCCGCATCTCCGCCGTGCGGATAGTAGCCGGTTAGCTCGTGGATGTGGAGAACATCACCTATCGTCGCTGCCGATTCAATCGCAGCAGGGCAACCGCCCCGACGCCATAGCACGCCGCCCACCATGTGAATACGGCTCGGTCTGCCCTGTCATTGATGGCGACCGTCAGTAGGACACCACCGATGCTCACTGCGAGTGCGAGTCCTAGGTAGATGCGAGTGCGGTACAGCCATACGTACGGGAGGAAGTGCCCACCGACGATGGCTGCGAATGCTCCGGCGACATACTCGGGCCTCGAGTCGTACATGAGCACGGCAGCGGGTACCGCCAGAATCTGGACCAGGGCCATCAACACGATCAGGCTCGTCAGCGGGTGGTCCTTCGGCAATGCCCCGGAGCCCATCCGGCGCTCCAAGAGGAAGGCAAGTGGTAGGGCGATCCCGCCCTGGAACAGCGCGGCTAAGGCCGTCGGTCGCACTTCGGCGAAGTACGAGAACACCGCCACCGCCGTCATCGTCGCTCCGAATGCGAGCAACCACGGCGCACCGTGAGCCGCTGCTGCGGCAGCATCCGTTCTTACCTGCTGGATCGTTGCATTCTCGCCCGTAGCCGTCATAGGCGCAGGCTAGTTCCCCCGGTCCCTCGACAGCATGTAGCCGCCTGATCGTGGTTATCGGCGGCTCCCTGAAGCATCACTTCTCATCGGTTGGCGGCGGCACTTAGCCGAGCGTTCCGCACGAGCCAGTCTGGGTAAAACTCGCAACCGCTCACGCTGAGCATCACCCGGGCGCGTGGCCGAAGTCTTTCTGCATGACGGCGACCTCGCAGGCCTGACGCAGGAACGGAACAGTCTTGCGCTGGACCCCCACGCCTGGTTCGCTCCGGCTATGCCGAATGTGATCGCGGACCGGCTGACTGTCGATGACCTGATGCTCACCGACGGCGGCCTCGAGACGGTGCTCATCTTCCACGACGGACTGGACCTCCCGGACTTCGCCGCGTTCCCTGTCCTGGACGCACCCGGCGGCCGCGAACGCCTCGGCGCCTACCTGCAGGCTTTTCTCGACGTCGCGGAGCGGCACGAGACCGGCTTCGTGCTCGAGACGCCGACCTGGCGGGCCAGCGCCGACTGGGGTGCTCGGCTGGGCTACTCGCACAGCGACCTGCGGCGGATCTGCCAGGACAGCGTCGACATGGCCCGGGCGCTGCGAGACGGGTGGACCGGCGCAGGTAAGGTGCTGATCAGCGGCAATGTGGGACCGCGTGGGGATGGCTATGTCCCCGGGGTGATGATGACCGCGGCCCAGGCGGCCGACTACCACCGGGCGCAGATCACTGCTCTCTCCGATGCCGGCGCCGACCTGGTCACCAGCGCCACGCTGTCATATGCGGATGAGGCCGCCGGGGTTGTCACCGCGGCTGCGCAGATCGGGACCCCGGTCGTCGCCGGGTTCACCGTCGAGGTCGACGGTCGGCTGCCGTCGGGTGAGACGCTGAAGGAGGCGATCGAGAGGGTCGATCAGGCGACCGACGGCTACGCCGCGTGGTTCATGCTCAACTGCGCCCATCCTGAACATATGCGGCCGGCCTTGGACGGCGGCGACTGGGCGGGCCGGATCGGAGCCCTACGGGTCAATGCCTCGCGCCTGAGCCATGCCGAACTGGACGAAGCCACCGAGCTCGACGACGGTGATCCACGCGAGCTTGCGCAGGAGTGCTCACAGCTGGCCGCGTTGCTACCGGGATTGCGGGTGCTCGGCGGATGCTGCGGCACCGATGTCCGGCATGTCGCCGCCATGGCGCAAGCCTGCCGACCTCAGTCCTGATTGTCAGAGTCGGGTGAGAACCAGCGACGACACCGCTCGACCCAGCGCTCAGGCCCTGTCGTGCTGGACGAAGGCCGAAAGGCTGACCGGCAGGTGCAAGCCTGCAACGAATAGCCGGTTAGCCCAAGATGTGGAGAACGACAGGGCCTCCTGTAGCGACGGTGGATTCACGTCGCACTCACGGCGCCCGGCCGACTGTTCGCGTACTACGCACTCACGGCGCCAGGCCGTCTGTTGTGCACCCTCATCGTACGGCGCGACCGCGACAATGTTGAGGAGGCGCGAGCACGTTCCGAATAGTTACCCCACGCCGAGTTGCTGCGACAGCGCTACCAGATCTTCGACGTGCCAATGGTCAACGATCTTGCCGTCGCGCAGGCGGTAGATGTCGATCCACGGCATCGTGATCGACTTCCCAGTAGGAGGCATCCCGAGCAGCGAGCCGGTGTTCGTACCCGTGGCAACGCCTCCTTGCGCCACGAGGTCGGCGTTCGCGATCTGCATGTCGATCGTGGTGGCCATGTCGGGAAACGCTTTCAGATAAACGGCAGCCGACCGTTCCATCCCTTTCCGGCCGGGGTCCTGACCTGGCGCGGGATTGTGGTTGACGTAGTCGTTCGCCACGGTGTCATCCCATGCCGCCGGATCGTTGCGCAAGAAGGCTTCCAGTGCGTACCGGCGAGCGACCTGCTTGTTGCGCTCCGACTCCGACGTCACGTCTGCTCCCCCGCAATGAGTGCGAACGTTACCAGAGACATCGCCCCGTTACGACGGGAGGATGTGCGATGTGCTTGCTGCGGCGCCGCGGAGGCACCTACCTGGGTACGGCACATATGCGCCGTAGAAACGTAGATGAGAAATGGTCATCTGAAGGAGTGCAGTTGCCGTTCATCGCCCGCTTGTAACGCCGCCTGATCGTGGTTATCGGCAGCTCCGTGAAGAACGGCAGCCTCTATGCAAATCTCAGTCTGATCCGGATTCCGCGGCGGCTGCGAGGCGTTCGAGTGTCTTTCCCATCGCTTCTCGATTGTGTGACGCCCGGTCTGCAACTCCGGTAGCACCCTTGCTGAGAACCTTCAAAAGCCCTTGGCGTTGGTCCGTCCAACTCTCGGTTACACGACACCCTGCAGCGGTGGACTCAATCTCATAGATCCACTGAGCGACCTTCGACCCCATCACCGAACGTCGAACGACAATCGGCGACCGGGGTCCGCGTCGGTGATCTTCACCCGCGTTTTCCACTTCTTCGCTCCATTGCGGTTGGAGCCGCGGAATAGAGCACCCGGGACGGGCCCAGTGGCTCCCTTCAGCCACGTCCCGCCCTCGTTCTCTGGTGACCACTCACCCATCCGGGGCAAGTCAGACACCATCCTCCACACCTTGTCGGCAGGCGCGGCGATCTCGCGGGACACCTGTCACCTGTTGGCTCATGGCGCTCCCTACGCAGTCCAGTCGAGGATCGGCTCAGGAGCGGGACCGTCCGGAGGAGCAGAGAGGTCAACTCCACTAACGCTCTTGACTTGCGCGCGGAACCACACTGCGAACTCATTGGTGTCCGTTGCCAGATCCGCAAATGCCTTTTCGACATCCCCTTCGAACCAGACCAGCAGCGCTGAGCCCACCGGGGTCTGCTGAAGGGTCCACAACTCCCGGGTGATACTCGCCTTCGCTTGCTGCGCTTTGAAACCGTCTCGGCGTTGTCCTGACACCTCGCTGGCGAAAGCTCGGGCCGCATCGTCTTGTCCGGGCAACACCGGGAACATTCCGTTGAACACTGCCACGAGCACCTCCAGGTTCGGCTTCGTGCGGCGGGTGAACTCGGCGGAACGTACCGCAGATGCCTCAGCGTTGCGAGCCCGTAGGCGATGCTTCGTGGTTGCGCCGCCTGACTGCCGACGCGGCAGGCAGGCGGAGAACGCGGCTTCCACCGCGCGACGCGACCGCTGGTATTGCCGGTTCTCATCTGCGGGCGACCGCTCACCCGTCGGCCCACTGCACGTTGCGCGCGTTCGTTGCAGCCCGAGGGAAGCTACTGCCGTCCTTGCGCGGTCACCCGACTGATGTGCACTGGGTATCGGATCTCGGCCACGGCCACACCCTCAACCAAGCCAAGCTCATACAGGTCCGTCACGGCCTGCGTGATCTCGCGCGCGGGTCGGCCAAGTTCCTCTAGCAACTCCGGCAGGTCGCCCTCGTCCAAGACCACGGCTTCGTGAATCTCTAGCAGGTCGTTCAGCACTATCAGGACGTCAGGTTGAGCCTCAGTCAACATCCCTCGAATGTAGAGCAGGTCGGTGATAACGCCGCCTGATTGAGGTTACCTACGGCGGTATATGTCGGCCCGGTGATCGATGTTGACGATGACCACCTCTGCTTGGTCCTCTCTGACCCGGTACAGCACGCGGAAGTCGCCGCGTCTCGCGGAGTGCAGGCCGGCAAGCTCAAGGGTCAGTTCATGCCCCACGCGACGAGGATTGTCTGCCAACCCGCCATAGATGAACTCGACAACGGCAGTAGCGACCTTATCGGGCAGTTTCCCAAGATCGCGCTGTGCCGACGCCGACCAGGAGATCGACAAGGGCTCCTGCATCAGCGAGCGCGCTTGATCAGCGCGAGCGCCTCGTCCTTGGTCAGTTCCCGGACTTTGCCGGACTCGATGTCGGCCTGGCCCTGACGGACGCGACGCATGAGCTTCGGGTCGGACAGCACCGACAGTGTCTCCTCGAGTCCCTCGAGGTCTTCGATGTTGAGCACGACGGCGGCGGGGCGTCCGTGCTTGGTGATGACGACCCGCCCGTGC
>JBKJUS010000157.1:0-57090 GCA_046590575.1 Mycobacteriales bacterium
GCACTGGTGAAGCGTGGCCTCGAGTCGCCGTACACCGACTGGCTGGACAGGTGGGAGGACAAACCGGAGGACGCCGACCGGATCACCACCCGGGTGCACTGCGCTGAGTTCTTCCCACTCCGCGACCAGGCGCTCATCGCGCACGCGACCCAGGTCGACCCGACCGGGCGGTGGTTCATGGTTCCCGTAGCGATGCAGCAGGAATGCTGGCCGACCGAGGACTACGAGCTGGCGCGGTCGCTCGTGGATGCCGCAGCGCCCGAGGACGATCTCTTCGCCGGCCTACGCGCCGACCCAGAAGATCCGCCCGCGTGATCTCCTAGTCGGAATCGCTGCGGCGCAGGCGTTTGACCTCGCCACGGCGCTTCTTGGTCGCGATCCGCTCCTCCACCGCGCCGCGCGACGGGCGGGTCGGACGCCGAGTCTTCGGCGGCGGAGCGGTCGCCTCGCGCATCAGCTCCGCGAGCCGCTCCCGCGCCGCCTCGCGGTTCTGCAGCTGCGACCGGCGCTCGCTCGCGACGACGGTGATCACCCCGTCCACCAGCTTGTTGCTGAGCCGCTGGAGCGCACGAGTCCGATGCGTCGTACCGAGGGCCACCGATCGAGCTACGTCGTAGGAGAGCTCGACCCGGGTGTCGGACGTGTTCACGTGCTGGCCGCCGGAGCCGCCGGAGCGGGAGAAGCGCCAGGAGAGCTCGCGCTCCGGGATGACCACCCGGGCGGAGATCTGCAGCCCCTCGTTCATATCCCGGCTCCACGTCTGTCAGCACCAGCACGACCGTGTCCACACCTCCGGCGATGATCGCAGACGTGATCTCACTCAAGGGATGGCTGCCGCGCAGCTGTCCGCGTGTCAGGCCGGCCGCTGTGTCTGTCTGATTGCACGGCGTCGGAGTGCCGGTAGTGGGTTCACGAGTCGCCGGGGAGCAGCGTGAGGGCGTCGTGTTCGGTGAGGGGGCGCGGAGCTTCGGTCAGCGCGGCTACCGGTCGAGCGGCCGTGGCTCCCGCCTGATGGGAAAGATCGGGGGCCCGCCAGGGGCGAACTCGAGTTTGTCCAGCACGTCGAAGCCCTGGCGGTAGTAGAAGGCGAGGTTGCGTTCGTTGGACGACCAGGTCCACACGGGCACGCCTTCCTCGTCACACCTGCGCAGCACCGGGGCCAGGACATGCGCGCCCAGGCCCTTGCCCTGGTGCGCGGGCACGGTGCCGAGAGCCTCGAGGTACCAGTGCGGCTCGTCCGGGTGCAGCCGGTCCGTTCCGAGGTAGCCGCGGAGCGCCGCCGCCTTCGGCCGGGTGCGCAGCGCTCCTGGCACGATGCCTCTCAGTAGGCCGAGCATCGACATCTTCCACTCACCGGGCGGGGCCCAGATGGCGGCGCTCGCGCAGTCGTCGGCGATGTGGATCTCTCGCTGCTTCCACAGAGCCCGAGCCTGCGTCGCGAAGAAGATCTCGAGACAGCGCAGGCGGGTGGTATCGCTCGGGTAGGCGAACGAGCAGACGGGGTCGTCGTAGAACGCCTTCGCCAGTGATGCGGCGACCCGCTGCACCCCGTCATGCTCCGCCACGCGCACGTGGACCTCTGTTCTCATGTCGTCCTCCGGTCTCCGATGTCGGTGCGTCCTCGTAGCGCGGCTTCCGCGGCCAGCTCCGTCCGCGACGCGATGCTGAGCTTGGTAAAGATGTGGGCGAGGTGGGCCTTCACGGTTCCGCGACCGATGAGGAGCTTCGCCGCGACCGCCGGATTCGTCAGCCCTTCGCTGACGAGCTGCGCGACCTCGAGCTCGGTGGGGGTGAGGCTCTCCCAGCCCGACCCCGGCCGCCGGCGCCCGCCGCGCCCGCGCAGAGCGAACCGCACCGCTTCCTCGAGACTCATGGTCGCCCCTGCGTCGATGTCGGCGGCGAGTCCGTCCCCCATCAACGCGGCCTGTTCGGCTCCCCCTGTACCTCTGCCCATTCGACGGATACGACGCCGAGACGTGTCCGTTCGGCGGCGGCGGCGGCGGACAGGTGAGCGGCCCGCTCGTGCTGCTCGCGGCGGGCGGCGCAGCCCGCGAGCCCTTCGAGCGCAGCGACGGTGTCAGCGCGAGCGCCGGCTTCTGCGAGGGTGCCGACCGCCTCGGTGAAGGCAGTCTCAGCCCTTGCTTCATCGCCCAGGAGCCGCTCCACCGTCCCTCGGTAGAGCGCCACGAGTCCCTGCGCGTACGGACGACCAGCCACCTGCCCGGCGATGTCATCAAGGATCGCCCGAGCGCCACCAGCGTCGCCGCGCTGGGCAACGACCAGCGCGGCTGTCCCCTCCGCGACTGCCGTCAACCAGCTCAAGGAGAGCTGAGCCACGATCGGCCGAACCGCTTCGAGCAGGGACCAGGCGCGGTCGTCGTCGCCTACGGTCACGAGGGTCCGGGCCAGAACGGCACCACCCAGGGCAAGCGCGAAAGGGTTGCCGTAGCGCTCGCCCATCGCGACGGCCTCCGCAGCCGCGACCTGGGCGCCGGAGACGTCACCGCGCCTGAGCTCGGCGTGGGCCAGAGCGGCGAGGGAGAGCGCGCGCATGAACGTGTCGTCGAGCCGATCGGCCAACTCGATCGCCCGGCGGAACTGCGAGTCGGCCTGATCGACCTCGCCTGTCAGCGCATGGAGCCAACCGCGAAACCACACAGCGCGCTGAAGGCTGTCGAGACCGCTCGAGCTCTCGGCGGCTTCGACGGCGGCCTCGAACGCTGTGGCGGCGGCAATGAGATCACCCCGGTCCATGCAGGCGAGACCCAGCGCCATCGTCGCGTCACAACGGAGCCACGGGTCGTCGGCCAATACGAGTCCGCTGACCACCTCCGTGAGCGCGTGCCGCGCCCACGCGGTGTCGCGGTAGCCACCGAAGCACGCCGCCCATCCCAGTACCGTCCACCCTCGGGCGACGACGGACGCGTCGGTGAGGTGTTCGCCGATCGCCACGACCTCCTGTCCGGCCGCCACGGCCGTCTCGATGTCCAGGGTGAACAGCGAGATTTGGCCCAGCCCGTGAAGGGCAGCGGCGCGAGTGTGCGTGTGCGCCGGTGCGGCCGCGAGCGCGGTGTGAAGCCACGCCGTCCCCTCCTCGAACCGACACCTCACCAACCAATAGAGCCAGAGGGCGGCGGCGAGGCGGAGCAGCAACGCTGACTCGCCGCGTTGCTCCGCCCAGTCGAGTGCGGCCCGCAGGTTGTCGACATCAGCTTCGAGGTCGTCGAGCCACCTCACCTGGTCGCCCCGCTCGAGACGGGGCCCGGCTTCTTCGGCGCGCGCGAGAAAGAACTCGAGATGGCGACCCCTCGTCGCCTCGGCGTCCGGGTCGTCGGCCAGGCGCTGGCGGGCGAAATGCCGGATCGTCTCCAACATCCGATAGCGCGCCTCGACAGAGGCACCGTACGGGTCGGGCAGCACCAGCGACTTGTCGACGAGCATTGTCAGCAGGTCGAGCACGGACGCGTCCGGAACCGCGTCGTCTGCGCACACGCTGCGGGCGGCCGTCAGCGTAAAGCCACCGGCGAACACCGAAAGCCGACCGAGCAGCGCGCGTTCGCTCTGCGAGAGCAGGCGATAGCTCCAGTCGACTGAAGCCTCGAGCGTCCGCTGGCGGGGAAGTGCCGTGCGTGAACCCCCGGTCAGCAGCCGGAACCGGTCGGCCAATCCCGCGGCGATTTGCTGTGGTGTCAGGACGCGGACACGGGCGGCGGCCAGTTCGATGGCGAGCGGGATGCCGTCGAGACGGCGGCACACTTCAGTTACTGCCTCCTCGCAATCCGGCGTCAGCACGAACCCACTCCAGACTGCCTGGGCGCGGTCGACAAAGAGATGCATGGCGTCGCGTTCGTCTAGGGAAGGCACGCGCATCGCGGCTTCACCGAGCACCCCAAGGGGCTCCCTGCTCGTCGCAACGATGTGCAGCCGAGGACAGCCGGCGAGGATGCGGTCGACCAGCTGGGCAGCATCGTCGATGACGTGCTCGCAGTTGTCGATCACGAGGAGGGCGTGGCGGTCGCCAACCTCGCGCACGACGGTTTCGATCAAGGGCTCCGAGGGGATCTCGCGCACCCCGAACGCGCCGGCCACACACGATGTGAGCAGCGCCCCGTCCGCGATGGGTGCGGCGTCGGCCCACGCGACCCCGCCGCGGAAGTGTTCCAGCTGCTGGCGGGCACACTCGAGCGCGAGGCGGGTCTTCCCCGACCCCCCGGCACCGGTGAGCGTCACCAGGCGGTCCCGACGTACGTGGGCGGCCACTGCCTCCATCTCGCCTTGCCGCGCCACGAAGGTCGTGAGCACCGCGGGAAGTCGCGACTCAGCGACGTCGTCCCGCAGTGGCGGGAAGCGATCGGGGAATTCAGGATGCACGAGCTGAAAGACCCGCTCGGCACGTTGGAAATCGCGCAGGTGGTGGAGGCCGAGATCGACCGCCGTCAGGCCGGCTTCGAGGTCGTCGGCAACCAAGGCGGAGGTCGCCCCCGACAGGAGGATCTGCCCACCATGGCCGAGAGCCCGGATGCGGGCGCAGCGATTGACCGCCGGGCCCATGTAGTTGTTGTCGTCGCGAAGCTGGGCGGTGCCGGTGTGCAACGCCACCCGCACGCGCAATGGCAGCGCGGTGGCCCACTGCTCGCCGTGGAGCGTCCGCTGCACGCCAACGATAAAGGCGACAGCATCACGGGCGACGGGAAACGCCGCCACGAAGCTGTCACCCTCGCCCTGTTCCTGGGGGCGTACGCCACCGTGGAGCCCGACAAGCTCGGAGACGAGGACGTCGAAGCGGGCCACAGCCCCCGCCATGGCATCCGGCTGCGACTCCCACAGCCGGACCGAACCCTCGACGTCGGCTAGGACGAAGGTCAGGGTGCCGCCGGGAAGCGGGGTGGCTGCGCCCCCTCGTCCCATCGGCCCCTCCCTGCCAGTTCCCGTCTCGGGCGCCTGATGAGGATGCAACTGTGCCAGGTGGCGAGGAGTCATGGCTCGACGATCGCACCGTCGACGCCACGCTACATCTGCCACCTGGCATAGACCATGGCCGGCACAGTCGGTCTGTCTGGCCCACGCCATGCCGTAGCGTCAGCGCTGTGCCCAACCGCCTCGCCGCATCGACGAGCCCGTATCTGCTTCAGCACCAGGACAACCCGGTCGACTGGTGGATGTGGGGTCCGGAGGCATTCGCCGAGGCCCGCTGGCGCGATGTGCCGGTGCTGCTCTCCGTCGGATACGCCGCTTGCCACTGGTGCCACGTCATGGCGCATGAGTCGTTCGAGGACACCGCGACGGCCGCGCAGATGAACGAGAGCTTTGTCTGCATCAAGGTCGACCGTGAGGAGCGGCCGGACGTCGATGCCGTCTACATGGAGGCGACCCAGGCGATGACCGGCCACGGTGGCTGGCCGATGACCGTCTTCATGACCGCGGACGGCGAGCCGTTCTTCGCCGGCACCTACTTCCCGCCCGCCGATCGCCATGGGATGCCCAGCTTCCGGCGGCTGATGACCTCGATCACCGAGGCGTGGCTCGACAAGCGTGCGGAACTCGAGGAGAGCGCCAAGGACATCGTGCGACGGCTCGCCGAGCGCGGCCCGGTCGCGGCCTCGGGGACGATTGACGCTGCGACCCTCGACTCCGCCGCCTTGTCGCTGCGCGCGTCGTACGACGAACACGACGGAGGCTTTGGGGGGGCGCCGAAGTTCCCACCGTCGATGTGTCTGGAGTTCCTGTTACGGCACCACGCCCGAACCGAGGATGCGACATCGCTCGCGATGGTCGAGAGCACCTGCGAGCGGATGGCGCGGGGCGGGATGTACGACCAGCTCGGCGGCGGCTTCGCGCGCTACTCCGTTGACGCGCACTGGGTCGTTCCGCACTTCGAGAAGATGCTCTACGACAACGCTCTGCTGTGCCGCGTCTACCTCCACCTGTGGCGCGCGACGGGCAGCTCCCTCGCCCGGCGCGTCGCGCTCGAGACGGCCGACTTCATGGTGCGCGACCTGCGTACGCCGGAGGGCGGCTTCTCCTCGGCGCTTGATGCGGACAGCGAGGGGGTGGAGGGCAAGTTCTACGCGTGGACTCCGGAGCAGCTCGTGGAGGTCCTTGGCGGGGACGACGGCCGGTGGGCGGCGGACTTCTACGCCGTCGGCACCAGCGGGTCGTTCGAGCACGGCACCTCGGTGCTCCAGCGGCTCGGGGAGACCGACGAGCTCGACCGGCTCGAGCGGGTGCGGTCGCGACTCTGGACGGCGCGGGAGCAGCGGGTGCACCCGGCGCTCGACGACAAGGTGGTCGCGGCGTGGAACGGCTTGGCCATCGCGGCGCTGGCTGAGACCGGATTCCTCCTCGACCGGCCCGATCTCGTCGTCGCCGCCGAGAACGCCGCCGACCTGCTGCTCATGCGCCATTGGCACGGTTCACGGCTGGTCCGCACCTCCCGGCAGGACCAAGCATCGACTCACGCCGGGGTGCTCGAAGACTACGGGGACGTCGCCGAGGGACTCCTCGCGCTCTATTGCGTGACCGGTGCGCGCAGCCGGTTCGTCGCTGCCGGCGCGATCCTCGAGGAGGTGCTGCGTCACTTCGGCGACGGGGCCGGCGGATTCTTCGACACGGCCGACGACGCGGAGGTGCTGGTTCGGCGCCCGCAGGACCCAACCGACAACGCGACCCCGTCCGGCTCCTCCGCCGCGGCGCAGGCGCTCCTCTCGTACGCCGCGCTGACCGGCTCGACTCGCCACCGCGAGGCCGCCGAAGTGGCCCTCGCCGGCTCCGCGAACCTCATGTCGCGGCATGCCCGCTTCGTCGGCTGGGCCGCGGCTGCTGGTGAGGCACTGCTCGCCGGCCCCGCCGAAGTCGCCATCGTCGGACCGCCGTCGGCCGAGCGCGACCTCCTGCACCGCACCGCCGTGTCGAGCACCTCACCCGGCGTCGTCGTCGCGGTCGATCAGCCGAGCCCCGGACCCGTCACCACCGTGCCGCTGCTCATCGGCCGGCCGATGGTCGATGGCCAGCCGACGGCGTACGTCTGCCGGCACTTCGCCTGCGCGACGCCGGTCACTGACCCCGCTGCCTTGGCCGGCCAGCTTGCCCCACCCTCGGGCGCCCCCTGAGTGCTGCCCCCTGAAGGATCACTTGCGGAGCCGAGCAGGAATGCGGAGTTCAAGTGCTCTGTTGCTATGTAATCATGTAAGACTAGCAACGGAGGGGCACCATGAGCGTTCAGGAAACGACCGAAAGGGTCCGGGGATGGTTCACCGGGCGGTTGCCCGCGGGTTGGTTCGACGGGGCGCCGGAGGTGATCGTGGACCGCGAGGAGATCCTCGTCCTCGGCCAGCTGGCCGAGCCGGCGTACGCGGACGGTGCGGGTGCGGCAGAGCGCGAGGCGGCCCGCGCCGGTCGGGCCAAAGCGTTTCGTGAGGAGACCCGCACGCAGCGGATGACGCTGGCCGACGAGGCGCAGCGGCGGACCGGCCGAAAGGTCGCCTGGGGCGTGCGCATCGGCGAGGACGAGGTGCTCTTCACCACGCTGAGCGTGCCGGTGATGACCCGGCTACGACAGGCGGAGCGGCGGGTGCTCGACACTTTGGTCGACGCCGGCGTCGCCCGCAGCCGTAGCGATGCCTTGGCGTGGTGCGTCAAGCTCGTCGGGCAGCACCAGGAAGAGTGGATCGCCGACCTTCGCGATGCGCTCGTCGCGGTCGAGACAGCTCGCGCGGCGGGTCCTCTCACCTGACTCCGGCGAGCGCTGGGCCGTTGAGCACGTGGCCGGGGCAAGGAGAGAGCCGTGGCGCGTCTCGACGAATCGAGAGCGCCACGGCTCTTCCTATCTCTCCGAGGCCCAGCCCCCGGAGATGTCTATAGGGGTGCTACTCAGCGGGCGGCGGCACGCACTGTGACTGCGCGACGACGGTGTCGTTGACCTGGAGGTAGACGTCGACGCATGCAGACGGATCAGCGGAGGCGGGGCCAATGGCGAGGCCCAGCGCGCCAGCGATACCAGCGATGAGGATGACCTTCTTGAGCATGTGCGGTCCCTTCAAGCCTTCGGCGTAGCGGACACCCTGGATAACGGACGGCATCGCAATGTCTCGCGCAGGTCGGGGGTGAAACTTTCGGATGGCGAGGAGGTGACATGTGGCCGGTAGACTGGGGTATTCCTCCAGCGCCGACGAAGACGTCGCGCGCCTACCTGGCCACGAGGAGCGAGCTCTGTATGACCACCCCGACAGCGGGTCTCGACGCCGCCCCCACCAAGCACGCCAAGCTCATTGCGTGGGTCCGTGAAGTCGCCGAGCTGACCCAACCCGATCGGGTGGAGTGGTGCGACGGTTCGGCGGAGGAGTGGGAGCGGCTCACCACGCTGCTCGTCGAGGCTGGCACGTTCATCAAGCTCGACGAGACAAAGCGACCGAACAGCTTCTATGCCGCGAGCGATCCCTCGGATGTCGCGCGGGTCGAGGACCGCACGTTCATCTGCAGCGAGCGGGAGTCGGACGCCGGCCCGACCAATCACTGGACCGACCCGTCGGAGATGCGTGGCACCCTGAAGGGCCTGTTCGCCGGCAGCATGCGCGGGCGGACGATGTACGTCGTGCCCTTCTGCATGGGGCCGCTCGGGTCGAAGATCTCCCAGCTCGGCGTCGAGATCACCGACTCGGCGTACGTCGTCGTGTCGATGCGGATCATGACCCGGATGGGCACGGCTGCTCTCGCACAGTTGGGCACTGACGGCTTCTTCGTGCCTGCTGTGCACACGGTCGGCGCGCCGCTAGAAGCGGGCCAGGCCGACGTCACGTGGCCGTGCAACGACACGAAGTACATCGTGCACTACCCCGAGACTCGCGAGATCTGGTCGTACGGCTCGGGCTACGGCGGCAACGCGCTGCTGGGCAAGAAGTGCTTCGCCCTGCGCATCGCGTCCGTCATGGCCCGTGACGAGGGCTGGATGGCCGAGCACATGCTCATCCTCAAGCTGACTCCGCCGCAGGGTGAAGCGAAGTACGTCACCGCGGCGTTCCCGAGTGCGTGCGGCAAGACCAACCTCGCGATGCTCCAGCCGACAATCCCGGGCTGGACGGTCGAGACGGTCGGGGACGACATCGCCTGGATGCGCTTCGGCGACGACGGCCGGCTCTACGCGATCAACCCCGAGGCCGGCTTCTTCGGTGTCGCGCCGGGCACTGGTGAGGACACCAACGCCAACGCCGTCAAGACGTTCTACGGCAACAGCATCTTCACGAACGTCGCGCGGACCGACGACGGCGACGTGTGGTGGGAGGGCCTTACTGAGACCCCGCCCGCGCACCTCATCGACTGGAAAGGCAACGACTGGACCCCAACCTCGGAGACCCCGGCGGCGCACCCCAACGCCCGCTTCACAACCCCGGCGGGGCAGTGTCCGACCATTGCGTCGGAGTGGGAGGACCCGAAGGGGGTGCCGATCTCGGCAATCCTCTTCGGCGGTCGGCGGGCGACCGCGGTACCGCTGGTCACCGAGTCGTTCACCTGGCAGCACGGCGTTTTCCTCGGCTCGACCGTGTCGTCGGAGACGACGGCCGCCGCCGCGGGCGCGATCGGCGAGCTGCGTCGTGACCCGTTCGCCATGCTGCCTTTCTGCGGTTACAACATGGGCGACTACATGGGTCACTGGCTCGAGATCGGGGCCGCCACGGAGGCGGACAAGCTGCCCCGGATCTACTACGTCAACTGGTTCCGTAAGAATGCCAACGGCAAATGGCTGTGGCCGGGCTTCGGCGAGAACAGCCGGGTCCTCAAGTGGATCGTCGAGCGGCTCGACGGTGCAGCTGACGGGGTCGACACGCCGATCGGCGTACTGCCAACCCTGACGTCGCTCGACCTCGACGGTCTGGACGTTCCGGCCGAGGATCTCGAGCTGCTGCTGTCGGTGGACCCTGCGATCTGGAAGCAGGAAGCCGGCCTGATCCCCGAGTTCTTCGCGCAGTTCGGCGACCACCTGCCGCATCAGCTGACCGAGGAGCACGCCGCACTGGTCGCCCGCCTCGGCGCCTGACGCCAACAGAACGTAGAGGCCCGGCTCCGCTCGCGCGGGGCCGGGCCTCTACGTCGTACGGCGTGCTTAGAGCTGGTTGAGCGGGATGGCGAGGTCGGTCACCACGATGGTGCCGTCACCAATGCGGCCCTCGTCCTCGGCCGCTCCGTTGAAGAGGGTCACGTCGAAGAGCCGGCCGGCGTTGACGGCGTAGGGAAAGAGCTCGACTGCGCGGCCGTCCCGGACCTTGGAGTAGATGTCGAAGCCGGTGTCGCCGACGAAGTCGTTCTGCAGCGAGCCGGTGGCTGCGAGGAAGCCAGAGTTGGCCGGTGACTGGAGGGCGCTCTGGTCCAGCGTGGTGTCGAGGTCATAGAGCGTCGTGCCGGTGGTGGTGCTGAGGTCGTTGTTGGTGTACGCCGCGCCCGTGACGCCCTGCGCCGCTAGGCCGGCGACCGGGGTGGCCTGGCCACCGGGGTAGTTGAGCGTGCCGTCGACCGCGGTGGCTGCCTGGTTACCAGCGATGCCGTCGTCGAGGGTGGCGAAGGGCTGGCGGAGGTTCTGGCCGGTGTTGCTGATCACCCGCAGCGCGTTGGCGGCCGGGTTGAAGTCAACTCCGAAGGCGGTGCCGGCGAGAGCAGTCGTGAGCTGGCCGACCTTCGTGGCCGCAGCGTTGGTGGCGTCGATGCGGTAGAGGCCGCCGGCGTTGCCGACGCCGTACAGAGCGGAGTTCTGCACGCGGAAGTCGATGCCGACGAGGCGCGCGTCCTCGGTGAGCGTGACGGTGCCGACGTTGCGAGTGCGCTCCGGGCTCTCGGTGCTAAAGCGCACCAGCCGGGTGCCGTCGCCAGCCAGCCCGATCACCGTCAGATTGTCGTCCTGGTCATCTCGGTCGTCCCGGTCGTCCCGGTCGTAGCTGCCGGACGAGGATCCGTCCCAGGCGACTGCGGGCACCGCAGTCATGGCCGCGGCGGCCGCAACCAGGATGACGCCGGACTGAATTGCTTTGCGCATGTGGGGTTCCTCCGTGAGCGGGCCGGGCGGCGCGTTGGTGCGATCCGCCTCGGTGAAGTAGTACGAAAGGACTACCCGGCTGGTTCAGCGCGAGCCAGAATTACCTCCATGGCCGAGGTGACCTGCGTGGACGGCTCGGCCCTCGGAATCCACCCGGTGCCGGTCGTGGATCGGGACGGCACGCCCTACGAGCTCACCCTGCGACTCACTCGCGACGGCGCACCTTTCGGTGACGTGGGCGAGCGATGCGGCTGGTTCCTCGCGGCCGCCGCTCGAGCTCTGCGAGCAGCCCTGCGGGACGGCAGTGCGGTGAGCACGCGCTGGATCAGCGTCAACGACCGCTTCCCGGCTTCCTCCGTCGAGGGAGGGCTGCGGGCGTGGGCTGTCGACGAGCAGGTTGACGCTGATGCGGCCTGGGCGACGTTGGAGCGCTATCTGCCCCGGGACCGAGAGCTCTTCGCCTTTCGTCATCGTGACCCTGATGACCTGACCAGCGCGGGTGAGCTGCGCTGCACGGTGCACGCGCAACGGACGTGGGCGGCACCTGTCGCTGACGGCGCTGCTGGTCACTGGCAGCTGTCACGGCGGGCGGTGCTGGACGCCTGGGGCGACGTCGGCGTGGGCCTGCGGTCCGTGCTCACCGCTCCGGCGCTTGACGCATTCTTGTACTCGCTGCTCGCTGAGGCTGCCGCGGTGGGCTGTGTCTACGAGGACGACGGGGACATCGCCGTACGCCGGCCGGCTGGGTAGCCCGAGGACCGGAACCGGCAGGGTCGACCTGAGTCGACCCTGCCGGTGTATTGCGGTGTTGCGCGAGGCCGTCGGGGGCCGGTACTTCGCGGGAACGCGCAGCGTGTGGGACTAGACGGCGGTCCAGTTGATCGAGATAGAGGACTTGTTCCACTCGTCGCCGCAGCCGTTCTGGTCGCTGTCGGAGCACCACACGACGTTCTGGGTGCCGGGAGTCGTGGTGTTGTTCAGCCGGGCGTGGAACTCCTTGTCGCCGGCGACGCCCTTTTCTTGGTAGCCGCTCTGGAAGCAGCGGTCCTTGAGCCCGTCACCATTGGTGTCGGAGAGAACTGCGAACTTCGGACCGTCAGTGGTGGCGGTCTTGTCCGGGTCGGGACAGGCGGAGATGAAGCCGACGCCGGTGGCCTGGAAGGTTGCGGGGCCGTCGAGCTTCGCGCCCGCGCCGTCGCGGTCGTAGTCGAGGAAGCATGCGTCGTTGTGCACGTTGCGGTTCGCCGTGGGTGTGCTGAGTGTCTGGTTGTCGGTCTGGTCGGGGTTGAAGCAGCTGGAGTTGGCGTTGACGTCGGGGTTGGCCGTGGCCGCACCGGTGTCGGGGTTGATGTACGACGCTGCGCGGCCACGGCTGCCGCCGTCGCGGCTGCCGCCGTCGTAGTCGCCCCAGCCGGCGAAGGCCGGGGTGGCGCTGAGACTCGCGGTGGCGAGGACGGCGATGAGCGCCGATCGCGTGGACTTGCGCATACTTGCTCCCTGGGTTCGTGGCGGGCGTCTCCCGACCTCTGCAGGGTGTCTTCGCGGTAGCCGACGGCCAGGTTCAGCCGTTCTCGACATTCCTCGCCGTAATTCATCTGCCCTTCGCCTGACTGACCGGGAGCGTCAAACGAGCGTGTTCCGGCGTACGGTCAGAGAATCACCAAGCGAGAGGGTGCTGGGCGTGGGACTGCGCGACGCTGTCTATGGGTTCTACGAGCGGCGTCTCGCGCGTCAGCTGCGTGGCGCCCCCGTCCCGCGGCACGTGGGCGTGATCCTCGACGGCAATCGGCGGTGGGCCCGCGCCACCGGGCAGCGGGACGTGAGCGACGGTCACCAGCGGGGTGCCGACAAGATCATCGACCTGCTTCGGTGGTGTGACGAGGCTGATGTCGAGCTGGTCACCCTGTGGCTGCTCTCGACCGACAACCTCGGCCGTCCGGCGCTTGAGCTCGAGCCGTTGCTGCGCATCATCGAAGGCGTGGTCGCTGATCTCGCCGACCCGCAGAATCGATGGACGCTTAACGTCGTTGGGGCGCTCGACCTGTTGCCGGCCGAGACGGCGCGTCGGCTCAAGGAGGCGGCGGCGAGCACGGTGGGCCGCCCCGGAGTCGAGGTCAACGTCGCGGTCGGGTACGGCGGGCGGCGCGAGATCGCCGACGCGGTGCGGTCGATGCTGCAGGCGCACGCGGCCAACGGCGCGACCCTCGAGGAGGTCGCCGAGTTCCTGGATGTCGAGCACATCGCCGAGCATCTCTACACCCGCGGCCAACCCGACCCGGACATCGTCATCCGGACCAGCGGCGAGCAACGGCTAGGCGGATTTCTGCTCTGGCAGAGCGCCCACAGCGAGTTCTACTTCTGTGACGCCTACTGGCCGGACTTCCGGCGTATCGACTTCCTGCGGGCGTTGCGCGCCTACAGCCAGCGTCAGCGCCGTTTCGGCGTCTAGCGGGTCGAGGTGGTGTGCCGGTCGCTCGTGCGCCTGCGCTGACCTCGCGCAGCTTCCCTGTCTCGGCCTCGTAGGTCGGCTCCTTCGATGCTGCGTCATCGGGCGAAAAACTTCACGGGGTTTCGCCCTGGCCCGACGGGGTCGGCGGCCGATCCGAGCCGCGCCCGCTCGCGCACGCAACTCGTCGCCCGGCCCGGTCCGGGGAATGCTCCTGAGCACGAGCGCACCGAGGCTCCGGACCGCAGTGCGGCCGGTTGCGTACGCGGGCGGGCGGACTAGTCGATGGTCAGGTTGCCGTGCCCTGCGCGACGAGGGTGCGGTTAGGGTCCGTGAATGGACCTCATTCGTGAGTACTGCCTGCTCGGCCTTCGGTTCGACCGGCTCGTTGAGGGCTTCGTCGATGCCTACACCGGTGACCCGGCGCTGACGCAGCAGGTGGCGGCAGAGCCGGTGCCGGACCCGGCTGAGCTATCCCGGTCAGCTGCTGCCTTGCGTCGCGAAGTCGCGGGCAGCGACCTGGAAGAAGCCCGGAAGGACTACCTCGACGGTCAGCTGCGCGGTCTTGAGGCGTCCGGTCGGAGCCTTGCCGGTGAGGCGATGGGCTTCGTCGACGAGGTCGAGGCGTATTTCGCGGTGCGCCCGTCGATGGGTGATCCCGAGGTCTACGCCGGAGCGCACGCAGTGCTTGCTGATCTGCTGCCGGGCGACGGATCACTGACCGAGCGCTACCACGCCTACCGCAGCGCCGACGAGATCCCGCCTGATCGGCTGGAGGACGCGATGCTCGCGTTCTCCAGCGCCCTGCGTGACCGGGTGCGCACGTCGTACGGGCTGCGGGAGCAGGAGACGGTGGAGTACGTCGTCGTCACCAACGAGCCCTGGTCGGGCTTCAACTACTACCTCGGCGACTATCGCTCGCGGGTAGCGGTCAACGCCGACCTGCCGATGCAGATGTCCTTGCTTCCGCACCTCGTCGCCCATGAGTCCTACCCCGGTCACCACACGGAGCGATGTCACAAGGAGCAGTTGCTCGTCGAGGAACGACGCTGGGACGAGCAGACGATCATGCTCGTCAACACCCCGGAGTGCCTGATCGCCGAAGGCCTTGCCGACCTCGGGCTTCGCGTCGCGGTGGGCGAGGGATGGGGGCGGTGGGCGCAAGAGGTCTTCGCGGATCTGGGTCTGCGGGTGGACGGGGACCGGGCTGAAGCGATCGCGAACGCCAGGGCGCCACTCGGCACGATCAACCAGGATGCCGCTCTGCTGTTGCACGACCGGGGGTCCTCGCAGGACGACGTCGTCGCGTACCTCTGCCGCTGGGGTCTCATTCCTGAGGTCCGCGCCCGTAAGGGGCTGGAGTTCCTCACCTCGCCGTTGTGGCGGGCGTACACCTCGACGTACGCCGAGGGCTACCGGCTGCTCGGAGCGTGGCTCGACGCCGGCGATGAGCAGGAGCGCTTCCGCCGGCTGCTCGACGAGCCGCTCACCCCGTCGGCGATCGCCGCCGAGCTCCTGCCGAACTGACGGCTCCCAGCCCGCGTCCTCAGCGACGTCGGTGCCCTCGCGCCACCGCCTCGCCCGCTCGCGCCGCGCCGCCCGCTCGCGCCGCGCCGCGCCGCCCGCACCGGTGTGGGGAGGCCTGCGGTCGTCAGGGCGACCGCCATCCTCCCCACAATGTGCGGGTTCTCTCGATACTCAGTTACGCGAGTCGACGGCGCCGGCGTACGGCGTAGGCGCCGCCCAGCGCCAGCAGCGCGAGGGTGCCCGCGGCGGGCAGGTCGGTGCCGGTTGCCGGCAGCGGAGCGGGCCGGGGAGCGGGCTGCGGCGCGGGGGCTGGTACGGGTGCCGGTGCGGGTGCCGGGCCGGCCTCCGCTCCCGGGCGGCGGTAGGCGAGCATCTGGTGGAAGACCTGACCGCCCGCGATCGTCAGTGCGTAGTCGGCGAGGCCGTCCTCGGGCTCGTTTTCGGCGGTCGGCGTGGGCAGCACCGCGCCGAAGATGGAGATCTTGCCGGCGCCGCGCGGGAGCTCGCCCAGCGCGGTGAAGTCGGCGGTCGCTGAGTCGTCGCTGGCGTCGTCGTCAGCCCCCACGGTTCCGACGGTGACCCCGCCGGCTGCTTCCCAGGCCGCTGTCGCGATGCCGTGGTGCGGCGCGTTGGACGTCGCGGCGTAACCCAGCGGTACCTCGTAGTAGGTCTGACCCGCAGTCGGCAGGACATCGGCCTCCCACGCGTGATCGAGAGCGCCGAAGTTGATGTGACCGGCGTTGGTGATGGCCTCCTGCAGCGCACCCTCGTCGGCGAAGCCCATGGCGGTGAGGATCTTGATCGCGCCGTCCGTCAGGACAAGCTGGCCGCCGGCGGCGACGAAGCGTTCCAGCGCCTTGACGTAGGCCTCGGCGTTGACCGGGCGCCCCGCGGCGTCACGCGGGATGGCGACGTCGGCCAGGACGAGGGAGTCGTACGCCGTCAGGTTCGCGGTCGCGATGTCGCCGCTTCGCAGCGCGGTCACGGCGACGCCGGCGTCCTTCGCGAGGTCGGCGAAGTAGCGCATCCGGCTGACGCTGAATGCTTTGGCGGTGCGGCCGTCCTCCACCGGCTTCGCCGGTGCGCTCATCCGCACCGGGTCGTCGACGTAGGCCACGCGACCGAGGTCGAGCTTGGGCTTGACCTGCCCGGTGATCATCGACTCGACGGTGACCGCCTCGATGATGCCGCGCACCGCGGCGACGTGCGCCTGCTCGAGCGCGCCGATCCAGATGTTGCCGGGCGCGGTGTGGGAGAGGAAGTTCTCGGCATCGATGTCGATGGCGCCGGTGCTCTGGGTGAGCCAGTCACCCATGAAGCCGGCGTCGTCGTAGCCGACGACGTCGTATGCGGTCGCCGCGGCCGCCGGTGTCATGGTGTCGGTGGCTCCGGTGAGCGCACCGAGGACGACGCCGTCGTCAGCGAACTTGCGCTCGATGGTCTTGATCACGTTGAGGCCGAGCTGGAGCTCCTGTGCCTGCTCCTTCGGCGTCCACTGGTCGGCTGGCCACATGAGGTCAGCGAAGGCGTTGTTGGCCGAGGTGATCTCGCCGTGGATGTCGCTCGCGGTGCTGACCGGGCCGAGCGACTTCACGAACTGCACCCAGCCGTCGCTCTCCGGCTCCGACCGCGGTGTCTGCGATGGATGCGGCCAGCCCATGGTCGGGAACTGCCGGTTGAGGTCCACGTTGTTGCCGTTGCCGCGCTGGAAGACGCCCTTCTGGTTGCCGAGGTCGCCGTAGGCCCAGCCGTCGGGGTTGATGATGCCGAGCCAGACCTCGGTCTGGGCCATCACCTGGTCGAGCGGGAAGGACACGTCGCCGGTGTAGACCGGGCGCGTCTTCTCCGAGACCCACCACCGCGCGACGTCTTCGATGTAGCGGATGCCGCCCTCGCGACCGGCGGACTCGTTGGCGTGCACCGAGAGGGAGAAGACGACCTTGCGCTTGCCCGCGGCCGGCTTGGTCTCGTCGGTGAGCCGGACGATCGGGATCTGCCGTGACCCGAACGAGACGTGCTTGGGGTTCTTGGTCAGCTCGTCGAGCGTGAAGACCTCCACGACATCAGGCGCGACCGCCTCGATCGCCTCGAGCGCGGGGAACGCCTCGCTGGCGTACTGGATGAAGGTCGCGGTCTGCAGCGCCTCGGCCACCACCCGCCCACCACACAGGGCTGTCGGGATGGGGCCGGTGCAGGTCGGGGCGGCGTCGCTGGGCAGGGGTACGACGGCGGCTGCGGCCAGCACGGTGGCAACGGCGATGATGCGGCGCATGGGGTCTCCTTGATGAGCGGCGGGGGACGCACTCATCTCCGAGGAGCCTTCTGCCGAGGGGTGGGTGATTCCTGCCTGTTCAGCCGGCATTCGGCAGCCGGCCCGCCGGTCCACGAAGCCGGGCGTGTCGCTGCGTGGCCGGCCGGTCACGTCGTCGTACCGTCGATGTTGGCCGTGGGGAAGCGGCCGTCCCTGCCCGGGAGGCCCGCATGGCGCCGTCGAAGACCACCGCCCGCAAGTCGCTCGCCTCCCGACGCCGGTGCTACGTCATCGACACGAGTGTGCTGCTGTCCGACCCGATGGCGCTCAAACGGTTCGACGAGCACGAGGTGGTGCTGCCTCTCGTCGTGATCGGCGAGCTGGAGGACAAGCGGTCCCACCCCGAGCTCGGCTGGTTCGCCCGGTCTGCCCTACGGCTGCTGGATGACCTGCGCATCGAGTACGGCCGGCTCGACGAGCCGCTGCCGCTCAACGACGCGGGCGGCACCTTGCAGGTCGAGCTCAACCATAGCGACCCGTCGGTGCTGCCCTTGGGATTCCGCACCGACGCCAATGACCACCGCATCCTGGCGGTGGCGCTGAACCTGCAGGCCGACGGGCACGACGTCGTACTCGTCTCCAAAGACCTGCCGCTGCGGGTCAAGGCGGCGAGCGTCGGCATCGTCGCCGACGAGTACCGCGCCGAGCTCGCGGTCGATGCCGGCTGGACCGGGATGGCCGAGATCGACGTCGTCAAGGACGACCTCGACCGGCTGTACGCCGACGAGACGCTCGACCTCGAGGCCGCGCGCGAGCTGCCCTGCCACACCGGGTTGGTACTCCTCGGCGGCACGTCGTCCGGTCTTGGCCGCGTGCTGCCCGACAAGTCCGTGCGCCTGGTCCGTGGCGATCGCGACGCGTTCGGACTGCACGGGCGCAGCGCCGAGCAGCGCATTGCGCTCGACCTCCTTCTGGACAACGAGGTCGGCATCGTCTCCCTCGGCGGCCGGGCCGGCACCGGCAAGTCCGCGCTCGCCCTGTGCGCCGGCCTCGAGGCAGTGTTGGAGCGGCGGCTGCACAAGCGGATCGTCGTCTTCCGGCCGTTGTACGCCGTTGGCGGCCAGGATCTCGGCTACCTGCCAGGCAGTGAGGGCGAGAAGATGGGCCCCTGGGCCCAGGCTGTCTACGACACGTTGGGCGCGTTAGTCGCGCAGGAGGTCATCGACGAGGTGCTCAACCGCGGCATCCTCGAAGTGCTGCCGCTCACCCATATCCGCGGCCGCTCGCTGCACGACTCCTTCGTCATCGTCGACGAGGCGCAGTCGCTCGAGCGTGGCGTGCTGCTCACCGTCTTGTCGCGCATCGGCTCCGGTTCCCGGGTCGTGATGACCCACGACGTGGCGCAGCGGGACAACCTCCGGGTCGGTCGCCACGACGGCGTCGCAGCCGTGATTGAGGCACTCAAGGGCCACCCGCTCTTCGCCCACGTAACCCTCACCCGGTCCGAGCGCTCGCCCATCGCCGCGCTGGTCACCGACCTGCTCGAAGACCTCCCCGTCTAGCGAGTCGCCAGCCGTACCGCCGTACCGCCGTACCGCCGTACCGCAACTCCGTCGTTCCGTCGTTCCGTCGTTCTTCCGCACCGCCGCGCGCAGCTCTGCCGTACCGCCGCGCGCAGCTCTGCCTACGTCCGGCGTTTCCCGCACGGTAAGTCCGACCGAAGCCGCTTTCCTTGCGGGAAACGCCGGACGGTCGGCGGGGGAGGGGGTCGGCGGGGGGGCGGGGCGGCGGAGGCGTCACCCGCGCGAGCTCACCCATCCGCCCCAGCTTCTTGTCGCGCCCGCCACGACACCGGTACGACGCGGGTCGGCCCGGTGACGCCTTTGAGGTCGACGACCCGCTCCTCGTCAAAGCTGAAGTCGCTGCTGCCGGCGACCAGGTCGTGGGTCAGCCCGGAGACCAACACCTCGCCGCCCACGGCGGACGCGGCGACGCGCGCAGCCAGGTTGACGTGGCGGCCGTAGACGTCGCCGCTGTCGGCGACGACGTCACCGGTGTGCAGGCCGATGCGCACCCGCAGTGGTACGCCGTCCGCGGTGAGGTCGGCTGCTGCCAGCCTGCGTTGGATCTCGGTCGCGGCCGCTAGGGCACGTCGGGCGCTGGTGAACACCGCCAGGAAGCTGTCGCCGACCGTCTTGAGCACCGCCCCGCCCGACCGCGCGACCTCAGCGCGGATCAACTCGTCGTGCCGGCGGAGCAGCCGCAGCCAGGACTCGTCACCGAGTCGCTCGGTCAGGGCTACCGAGCCTTCGATGTCGCTGAAGAGCAGCGTCAGCGTGCCGTCGGCGGCGGCGTGCTGACGCAGGTCCGACGTGTCGGCGATGGCTCGCTCGGCCAGCACCTCGATGCGGTCGGAGGCGACCAGGTCACCGTCACCCCGAGGCTGCGCGACGGCGGTCGGAATTGCGGTCTCCGGCGGCTCCGCCGCCGGACCGCCCGCGGCGCCCAGCTCAGCCCATGCGGCCTCGATCCACTCCGCGGCCAGCCCGCGGTCACGGGCCTCGCGGATCACGTCCGTCAGCAGGGCTACCGCGGCGGGCGGGTCGAGGGCCGTGAGGGCCCGGCCGTGCAGCCGCGCGGCGTCGAGGGCGAAAAAGCGCGCGCCGTTGGTGGTGAAAATCCCGCCCGCCCGGCTGGCCGCCGCCGCTGCGCTCGAGGGATCCCCGGCGGCGAGGTGCACGGCCGCCTGGCCCATGTCGAGCCAGCCGACCGTGCCGTACCACCCGTCACCGGCGCCGATGATCCGCGCGCACTGGTCGACGTGTCGCTGCCCGGTGTCAGGGTCGCCCTGTCCAGCCGTGATCAGGGCGAGCAGGCTGCGGGTGCCCGCTTCGTACATGGGGGTACCCGGATCGGTGACCAGCACGAGGGCATGCTCCGCGAGGGTGCGTGCCTCGTCGAGGCGCCCTTGGAGATATAGCGCGTACGCCCCCCAGAACGCTGAGAACAGCTCGTTGAACCGCGCTCCGGTCTTCTGGCACCTGGCCAGGTGCTCGGCGTACACCTGGTCCAGGCCGGCCCAGGGGCCAGCGATGACCCGGGCGACGAGCCCGGCCAGCTCTACCTGCCAGCCCTCCTGCTCGACGATCGCCCGACCGCGTTCGATCTCGCCACTGTTGAGCAGGCCGATGCTCAGCATGGACCTCAGCATCTGCCGCTGGACGGGCGACTGGCCGAGGGACGCGCGGTCCAGCGCTGCTACCAGTAGCGGCACCGACGTCGCCGGCGACCAGAGGTTGTTCAGCAGCGAGGCGTGCAGCCACGCACCCTGGAAGCCGGCGGCGTAGTGGTCGCTGCGCGCGGCGCGCTCGGCGAAGTCGAGCCCCTCGCGCGGCCGCCCGGCGGCCGCCAGCTGCCAGCCGAGCAGACTGGCTGTGCTCGCCCGGAGCACCTCGTGGTCGATCTGCTCGCCGATCTGCCAGGACCGCTCCGCCGCCGCCAGGCCGCCCTCGGCATCGAGGGTCCAGATGGCCACCGAGGCCAGTCCGGATTGCCAGAACCCCTGGGCCGGGCGGGCGGGCCCGGCCGCCAGCACCGGTCGGGCCGCTTCGAGGTGCGCTGCTGCTCCGGCGACGTCGATCAGGTGCCAGTACGTCGTGAGGTCGCGGGCCAGCCGCGAGTGCATCTGGGCCGCTCGCTCGGCCATCCCGAGCGCGTCGTACGCCGCCAGCGCCTGCTCCAGGTAGCGCATGCCGGTGGCGAAGTCGTCGCCGACCACGTAGTGCAGGTCGCCGAGCCACTTGAGCACCTGAGCCCGCTGGTCCGGCGGACCGCTGGTGTCGTCGAGCACGTCCAACGCGCCCTTGAGGTGCTCGATCGCCTCCTCCCAGGCGAAGACGTCACGGGCAGCCGCGGCGGCCTGGAGCATGCAGCCGAACGCCCGCTCCGAGTCGGCGGCGGCACCGGCCAGCCGGTAGTGCGTGGACAGCGACGAGAGGTGGCGCTCCCGGCGGTCGACCGGCATGGCCTCGATCGACTCGGCGGCGGTGAGGTGCAGCCGCTGCTTGCGCGGCAGGCTGAGCTCGTCGTAGAGCGTCTGTCGTACCAGCGCGTGGCTGAAGGAGAAGCCAGGCCCGGTCGAGGTCGCAGTCTCCGTCACGAGCCGGGCGTCCAGCGCCTCCTCGACGTGGGCCAGGGTCGTGTCGGCGTCATGCCCGGTCATCGTCGCGAGGGGGTCGAGCTCGAACTCCCGGCCCAGCACCGCAGCGCGCACCAAGGTCTGCTGGCAGTCGTCGCTGAGCCGGGACAGCCGGCGGCCGATCGCTTCGCGGACACCCTCGGGGATGCCGGCCGCGATGATCGTCGCCTCGTCGCCTACCCAGCGCCCGTTGGACCAGTGCAGCGCGCCGGTCTCGAAGAGGTGGCGCAGCGTCTCGCCGATGAAGAACGGGTTGCCCTCGGTCTCGTCGTGCAGCGCGTGGGCAAGCCGGCGCCCGGCCGCGTCGAGGTCATGCCGGGCGACGCCAGCCAGCAAGTCGCCCACCTCGGACCGGTCGAGGCCGCGCAGTCGCACCCGCAGGCACGAGCGGTCGCGGCGCCACTCGGAGAGGATCTCCGCCAGCGGGTGGCTGCGGTCGAGGTCGGTGTCGCGGTAGGTCGCGAGCACCGCAACCCGGCCGCTGCGCAGCCTCCGGACGAGGTGCTGGACGAAGAGCATCGACGGTCGGTCGGCCCAGTGCAGGTCCTCCAGCCGGATCAGCACCGGTGCCGTGTCGGCCGCGTCGAGCAGGAGCGTGCAGATCGCGTCGAAGAGCTCGTAGCGGTCCGCGCCGTCCAGCCCGGTCTCGGCCACGGTCGTCGCCGACCGCAGCGCCGGCACCAGCCGGGCAGCCGCGGCGGAGTGCGGGCCGAGGCGACTCGCGACCTCCTGGGCACCGGACCGTTCGACGTACGCGGTCAGGATCTCCACGAGCGGCATGTACGGCAGGCCGGCGCCTGACTCGTAGCACGAGCCGAGCAGCACCTGCGCCCCGGCCGCCTCGGCGCGTCGGGCCACCTCTTCGGACAGTCGGGTCTTGCCGATGCCCGGCTCGCCGGAGACGAGCACCAGCCGACCCGGTCCGGCGAGGGCGAGCTCGACCGCGGTCGAGGTTGCGGCGAGCTCACCGGCGCGGCCGACGAAACGCTCCCAGTCGAGCTCGCCCCTGCTCAGCCCAGTCATCGGCGGCATGACACCACCCGTCGTACCTCCTGTCCACCCGTGCCGCCCGACGCCGGGCCGCAGACCGCCTTGCCGAGTTGATCTTTGAACCCTCCACTACCGCCTCAGGCACGAGCTCGGTTCAAAGATCACCGACACGCGTCAGTACGGCGGCATGAGCGCGGCTACACCGCCGGGGGGCGGGTCATCGAGAGGACGTCGAGGGCGGCGTCGAGCTGGTCCATCGTGAGCTTCCCGGCCTCGACGTAGCCGCCTTCGAGCACGACCTGACGGATCGTCTTGTTCTCCTTCAGCGACGTCTTCGCGACTTTGGCCGCTTCTTCGTAGCCGATGTACTTGTTCAGCGGCGTGACGATCGACGGTGAGCTCTCGGCATAGAGGCGGCAGCGCTCGACGTCGGCTTCGATGCCATCGATGCACCGGTCGGCGAACAGTCGGGAGATGGTCGCGATGATCCGGATCGACTCGAGCAGGTTGCGGGCGATCACCGGGAGGTTGACGTTGAGCTCGAGGTTGCCCGCTGCGCCGCCGAACGCGACGGCGGCGTCGTTGCCGATGACCTGAGCGACGACCTGGTGCACGGCCTCGGGGATCACCGGGTTGACCTTGCCCGGCATGATCGAGGAGCCGGGCTGCAGGTCCGGCAGCTTGATCTCGCCGAGGCCGGCACGCGGGCCCGACGACATCCACCGGATGTCGTTGGCGATCTTGTTGAGGCTGACCGCGATGACCCGCAGAACACCCGACGCTTCGACGAGTGAGTCGCGCGACGCCTGCGCCTCGAAGTGGTTGCGCGCCTCGGTCAGCGGCAGGCGCAGCTCGTCAGCGAGCCGGGTGATGACGGTGGCGGCGAAGCCCGGCGGCATGTTGATGCCGGTACCGACCGCGGTGCCGCCGAGCGGCAGCTCGCCGATGCGCGGCAGCGCGGAGTGCAACCGCTCGACGCCGTACCGGATCGCTGCGGCGTAGCCGCCGAACTCCTGGCCGAGTGTCACCGGCGTGGCGTCCATCAGGTGGGTGCGACCGCTCTTGACCACCTCGGCGAACTCCGCCGACTTGCGCTCTAGCGACTCGGCCAGGTGGTCGAGCGCCGGGATGAGCTGCTCGACGATCGAGCGGGTCGCCGCGATGTGGATCGCCGACGGGAAGACGTCGTTGGATGACTGCGACGCGTTGACATGGTCGTTGGGGTGTACGGCGATGCCGGCTCGGTCTGAGGCGAGGGTGGCAAGCACCTCGTTGGCATTCATGTTGGAGCTGGTGCCCGAGCCGGTCTGGTACACGTCGATCGGGAACTCGGCGTCCCAGTCACCCTGGGCCACCTCACGGGCTGCCTCGGCGATGGCCTTGGCCATGTCTGCGTCGATCACGCCGAGCTCGGCGTTGGCCAGCGCCGCGGCGCCCTTGATAGCGGCCAGCGCGGCGATCAGAGACGGCTCGATCGTCGTACCGGACACCGGGAAGTTCTCGACCGCGCGCTGGGTCTGCGCACGCCATTTGGCGGACGCGGGCACCCGCACCTCGCCCATCGTGTCGTGCTCGATACGGAAGTCCGGCTCGGTCATTCGGGTGCTCTCCTCGGCTGGCGCCAGTGCCTACCCCATCATTCTGCCGCGTCGGCGATCGTGGTTCTCGGGAGACCCACACCCCGCGGGCTCCGCGCTCAGGCGCCCCTTTGCCAGGGCCTGTGGATGCGCGCGGCCGGGTCGAGCGCGGCTGCGGACTCGCAGAGTCCGTAGAGTGCTGCTTGCGGCGAACGAGAGTCGGCAGAGTGAACCGGTCAGGTCGATCAGGTACGACGGACGTAACGGTCGACCCTGATGCTCGGCTCGTAGCCGCCGAAGTCCGGCTCGGTCAGCCGACGGGGCTCACTGAATGCCCCTGCGGGCGCGGCGGCACCCGGGGCCTCCGTGGCGACGAGCCCGGCGCTGACGAGCGCAAGGGTGACGAGCACAGCGCTACGCATCGATGCTCCAGTGAGAGTGACAGGTGGGCGGGCGGTGCCCAAGAGGTCAGGGTGGGCCCCCGGTCGGGACGTCAGGCTGACGGCGCGGGCGGGCCCAGCCAGAGGAGCATCCGCGTGGGCGTATCAGTCGCCACCAGGCTGGACTGCGTCTGGATCGTCATCGCTGCGCAGCGGGATGCGGGGAGCCCGTCGATGTTCTCGTACCCCGGTCCGCCGTTGCTGGGGAAGCCAGCCAGCTTGAACGCCTCGTCCAGGACGTCATCGTTGGTGCTGGTCGAGCCAGCGACAAAGGCGCCGTGACGCGAATAGGCGGCGAGGTCGATGTCCGTCGCGGTCGTGCTGAACTCGATGCGGATCCACAAGTGTGCACGTGGGGACCGGGGGACGACGTGGACCGTCTTGTAGACGAAATCCGACACCGGGATCGGCGCCTGGTGAAGGGCGGTGACGCCACGTCGGTGGCTGTAGCGGACCTCGACCGGGTGCCTGGCGTCGTGGCGATCGGTGACAGTGACGACCGGCGCGACCCGCGCCCGCTGCCGGTCTTCCGGCGTTTGGTCAACCCGGTTACCCGGTCCGGCGACGCGGGGTGGGGCGCAACGTGGCGCAGCTGCCGCCACGCTGGGCGAGATGAGCGCGGCCGCAGTCATCATGATTGCTGTGCTCAGGACCAGTCGCATCGTGCTCATCCCCCTTCGGCACCAGGTTGTTCTGGTAACAACGATTCAAACGGCGGATCGATGTGGCGTCTGCGCCGACCGACACGGACCCCGTGAGTATTCGTGCACACTTCGAGCTAGAGCTCTGGGCGTTGTCGGGCGTAATGGCCGTACGTCGTGGGTCCTTCTTGAGTGGTGAATGCCTCCGAGAGGAAGACCACGGTGCGGGCCTTGTCGGACACGCTGGGCTGGTAGCTCGTCCCGCTCTCTGACTGGCTGCCGTCGTCGAGCACCGAGACCCGGCTGGTGGTGCGCCGACGGAGGTCGTGGACGAAGACGTCGTACCGGTTGTTGGTGTCGCCGGCCACCAAGTCGGGTGCGTTGGAGGAGAAGGCGACATGCCCACCGTCGGGGGAGATTGCGGCCGCCACCGAAATGGCTACGAAGTTCGACCCCCCGGCATTGAGGGTGGATCCCGACCCGGCGGAGGGGTTGGACTGGCCCCCGGACGAGTCCACGGAGACTCGGGTGGTGCGGTCGGACACCAGGTCGCGCACGAAGATGTCGATCTCGCCGTTGGTGTCATCTGCTACTGCGGGCTCGGCTGACTGGAAGACGGCGTAGCGCCCATCCCCTGAGAGGCATTGGCCGGACGGACAGCCGCCATCCACGTCAAGACCGGTGTGGGCGACGCTGACGGTCTCGACCTGCCGCCGCTTCCAGTCGGAGACGTAGACCTGCCCTTGCGCGACGAAAGCGACCCGATGGCCGTCGGCCGAGAGCCCAGCAACGGTGGCCTCAGTATCGGGGTTGCCCTCCTCGTCAGTGGACACCAGTCGGGTCTGCGCGGTGGCGGTGTCGTGGACGAAGACCTGCCGGCAGCAAGACGTGTTGTTGATGCGCTGGTCGGCCGGCCGCACCACGAGCTCAGGGGCTTGGCTCTCGAAGGCGACGTACCGTCCGTCGGCAGAGAGAGCGATCGTTGTCGGCTGGCCCTCGCTTCGTGTCTCCTCACCCTCCGAGGTCAAGCTGACTCGGGTGGTGCGACCGGTAGCGCGATCGCGGACGAAGGCGTCCCACATGCCGTTGTTGTCTTCGGGGACCAGCTTGGTGGCGAGGGAGTAGAACGCGACGAATCGGCCGTCCGGCGTGATGGCACCGACCCTGCTGTTCTCGTCGCCGTCGGTTTCGCCGCCGTCTGGTGACGAGATCAGCTCCGTGAGTCCGGTGCGAAGATCGCGAACGTAGAGCTGCTGGCAAGCTCTGGTGTTGCTCGACCGCAGGTTGACGCACGGGTTGCCCGCGACGTTCGCTAGCGCACCTTCGGCGCTGTAGAGCACGTAGCGCCCATTCCCGCTCACCGCCGCCCGGTCGCCCACTCCGTCTACTTCCCGGACCAGGTCGGTGGTGCCGCGCAGGTCGAGACTGAAGACGACGGCGCCGCTGCCCAAGGTCTTCGTCACCTGAAACCAGTACGTCGTGCCGCGCTTCGCTGTGAAGCTCGTTGCCGCGTTGCCGGCGGCATCCGAGGCGCAGGCGACCTGTCGCAGCGTGGCCAGGGAAGTTCCGGTGAAGACACCTACAGCCGCCGACAGGTCGCTGCCCGTTGTCGTCGCCCGGAGGTCTGCGTCCGTGCGCGGGGTGTAGCGAAACCAGGTGGTCCCACCAGAAGACGTGCAGCTGCTCGGCTCGCCGGGCTGACGGTCCGACGACTCGGAGTTCCGCGTCGTGAACGGCAGCCCGCGGACGGCGTACGCCGACGCGAAGTCATTGCTGCCGAGGTCCGTGCGGGTCTCGTCCCTAGGGGGGACGGCGTCGGGCGTGTCACCCCTGCCGACACGCTCGATGGCCGGAGTCGATGCGCTCCCCGTGTCGGACCCGATCGGTACGGCGGGCGACACGGGCGTGCGGCGGAAGCCCGGCCCGAGTGCGTCCTCGACGAAGGCGTCGGTGAGCGGGAAGAACTCACCGAGCGGTCCGCGGGCGTAGTCGAGACCGTTGGCGCCGACCAAGCCGCCGAGCCCGGCCAGTCCGCCGAACCCGACCGCGGCGGTGACCGCTGCCAGGAGCAGCGCGATGACGAGGCTGACGCCGCCGGCAAGCAACATTGCTGGCTTGGCGCGGGGGAGCCGCGGCATCAGGGACCGGGGAATGTCGTGGACGTTCATCGTCAGACGCTCGCCGTTGTCCGTACCCGCGAGGCGGGGCGCGACCGTGGGTGTGATCCGGTACTTGCAACGACGGGCAAAGAGATGGTGAACGTCGTGCCCGTCTCCGTGCTCTCGTAGCGGAGGGAGCCGTCGAGTGCCGTCATCAGTCGGTGCGCCAGCGCAAGGCCGAGCCCACTGGACGCCTCTCCGTGTTGCGTGCTGGTGCCCTTGACCCGGTAGAACGGCTCGAAGATCTGCTCGCCGATGTCGGCAGGGATGCCGACGCCGGTGTCGGTCACCGCGATCTCGACCACATCGCCTACGGCGGCGGCAGAGACCGTGACTGTGCCGCCGGCCGGCGTGTATTTCACTGCGTTGTCCACGATGTTGAGGATTACCTCACGCAGACGCCGAGGGTCAGCCGCGACGACGGGGAGCGACCGTGGCGTGCGCACTGTGAGGGTGATGTCGCGCGCCGCGGCCAGTCCACGCAGCGTGCTGCGGAGGTCGTCGAGGGCGGCCCGTGGATCGACCGGCTCGATGGTGATCTCGAGCCGGCCCGCCTCGGCGCGGGCCACTTCGAGGATGTCGTTCACGAGAGTCAGGAGCTGCGTTCCGGAGCGCCGGATCGACTCCGCCGCCTCACCCGTAGCCGAGGGGTCGGACGCGGTGACACCGTCCTCCAGTAGATCTGCCTGGTTGATGATGATGGCCAACGGAGTGCGCAGCTCGTGGCTGAGCATCGCGAAGAAGTTGCTGCGCTCCTGCATCAGACGTTGCACTTCGGCGGTGCGCTGTTCGACACGTGACTCCAGCGTCGCGTGGCTCGCCTGGAGCTCGTCGGCCATCTGGTTGAGGCCCTGGGCCAGCTCGCCCAGCTCGTCGTGGGCGACGACCCTCGCCCGCGCGGAGAGGTCGCCCTGACCCAGTGCCCGACTAGTCGCGAGAAGGGGCTGCACCTGCCCGAGGATGTACTTCGACAGCAGTGCGCCCAGGCCGACGACGCCGATCATCGCGAGCAGCACGATGAACGCGAGGCGATACGCAGCGTCCCGGACGGAGTCGAAAGACGCCCCAGCCGGCAGGGTGACGGCGATCGAGCCGCGACGTTCACCCTGGATGGTCAGCGGCGCGAATACGGTCGCGGTCTCCTTGCCGGAGACTTTGCTGCCTAACCGGACCAGCTCCGACCGGGCCCGCTCCGGCGGCTTACCGGCTGGGGCGAGCCCCGCGGCGGCGAGCAGCTCACCATCGGCGTCGTACATCGCGACGCCTGCGTTGTCGGACGAGCTGACGGTGAGCGTGGCGGCGCGTGCGACCACCTCGAGGTCGATGGCGACCACGGCCACGCCGGAAGCATCACACGTCGCGTTGGCCGAGCACACCGGGTTGGCAATCGCGAGCATCGACGAGCTGGCCGAGGTGAGGAACGCAGCCGCCTTGGCCCCGGTGTCGTCGCCGACGACCTGCGCGACGAGCAGGCCGAACTCCGGCGTGGAGAGCTCCGGCGAGGTGAGATTGGGGGTCAGCGAGCCGGCCGGTGCCGATCGGCGGAACGCTACGAGCGGCTTGCCCGCCCCGTCGGTCACCGTGAGCAGACCCAGGTCCCCCTTCAGGGCCACCACCGACTCGACCAGGCGGGTGACCACAGCGGTGTCGCGTCGGCGAACCGCGGCGTCCATGCCCTGAATGTTGGCCGCGAAGTTGGCGGACTCGAGCAGGTAGAGCTCGCGGTTGTTGAGCGCGGCACGCGCCTCGACCAGGCGTCGGGACAGGTCCTGGTCGAGCTGGGTCTGCGCCCGCGCGCCGAGGTCGCGCATGATGAAGAACGTCCCGGCTGTGCCCAGGACGACCATCAGCGCGAGGAACGGCAGGAGCAGCTTCCAGAAGAGCGGCAGCGACATCGGGTCGATGGCACGCGGCAACCGCAACCGTCTCGCCTGTTCAGCGGGAACGGCGGCGGTGTCCATGCTGAGAACCCCCACGCTGGTCATCATCTTGCTTGAGATGGTCGCATCCGGAGGGCGGGCGCGTCCCTGCCATGGGGCAGGCGGTCTATGTGTATTAGTGCATACTCAGCCGCGTGCGAGGACAGCGGGGGACGTCGCCACGCGGCCTGGCGACGATTCTCAACACCGACATCGTCGGTTCGACGCCGCTCGCGGCCAAGATGGGCGACCGCAAGTGGCTCGCGCTGCTCGACAAGCACCATCAGGTCGTTCGCGCGTGCCTCACCCGGCACGGCGGCGAGGAGACCAGGGTCGTAGGTGACGGATTTGTCGCTGTCTTCGACAGCCCGACGACGGCCATCTGCTGCGCACTGGACATCCACGACGCCGTAGAGAAGCTCGACCTCTCCATCCGCGCGGGGATCCATGTCGGTGAGGCAGACGTCGGCGAAAAGGAGCCGAGCGGCCTCGCGATGCACATCGGCGCCCGGGTGGGCGCACTCGCTGAGGGCGGCGCAACGCTCGTGACCAGCACCGTGCGCGACCTGTGCGCCGGGGCCGACGTCGTATTCAACGAGCGCGGGCTGCACGCTCTGCGCGGTTTGCCGGGAGAGTGGCACCTCTTCGAGGTGGACCGATTGGCGACCGTCCGCCCTGAGCCGGCGAAGGCCGCGAAGTCGACCGCCAAGAAGGCGGCTCGTCCCAAGGCTGCGGCGTCGACTGCCGCGCCCATCTCGCTCATGCTCGTCGACGACCATCCGATGTGGCGCGAGACCCTGCGCAAGGTGCTTGAGCGGAGCAAGGTCGGCACGGTGGTCGCGGAGGCGGGCGACGGACGCGAGGCGGTCGAGCTTGCCAGGGCGGCGCGCCCCGACGTCGTCATCATGGACATGCACATGCCCAACTTCGACGGCGTCGAGGCGACCCGCGCGCTGGCGAAGGAGATGCCGGAGATCAAAGTTCTGGTGCTCTCTTCAGCCGACGACCGTGAGCAGGTTTTGGCAGCACTGAGCGCCGGAGCCTCGGGTTATCTGCTCAAGACATCTGCGTCCAAGGACGTGATCGACGGCGTACGCCGGGTGCATGCCGGCGAGCTCGTGTTCCCACCGGCGCTCGCCAGCGTCGTGCTCCAGGAGCTGCGGCGTATGGGTGAGCCGAGCAGCCCGACCACATGACCTCTGGTCCGAGTCCGAACGGGTTCGAAGGCCTCGCGGCGCTTGCCACGTCTCGGCACTTCACAGCTGGAGCCGCACTTTTTCACGCCGGTGACCCGTCCGACTGGGTCGTCCTCGTCACCCGGGGTCGGGTCAAGATCGTCGACCAGACAGCCGACGGCCGCGAGGTGCTGTTGGCCGTTCGAGGTCCGGGAGAGCTGATCGGCGAGCTCTCCGCGATCGACGGCGAGCCCCGCTCAGCATCGGCTGTCGCCATGGACCCGGTCGAGGTCCAGATGATCAACGCAGCCGGGTTCCACGGCTACCTCGAGGCGCATCCTGTCGCAGCCGTCGCTCTACTTCGGCTGGTCACTGTCCGACTGCGTGACGCCGACCGCAAGCGGGTGGAATACAGCTCGCACGACGTGCTCGGCCGGGTAGCACGCCGACTGCTCGAGCTCGCGCAGGAGTACGGCGAGCCGGCGGGCACCGGCGTTCGCATCACGCTGCCGATCAGCCAGGATGAGCTGGCGAGCTACACCGCATCGTCTCGCGAGGCCGTCGCCAAAGCACTTCGTTCGTTGCGAGACCGGCGGGTGATCACGACCGACCGGCGCGCGATCACCGTGGTCGACGTCGAGGCCCTGCGGATGCGCGCCGGGTGACATCGAGCGCGGCGGGACGGCGCCGCTCGCGACCTGCGGACGTGGAAAGACCACTGTGAGCACTCCGAGGATGCGCAGCGCAGCCCCAACGAAGGCCCAGCTGGTCGAGTGGCTCAGATGTCTCGGCTGCGGCGCCCCGAGCCGAGACAGCCGAGCCACTCATGCCGAGCGGAGGCGACCGGCGGCGCCTGGATTCGTTGACGACGGCCGCCGCGTAGTGTTCCGACGATGAGCGAGCTTCTACGGCCGATCACGCAGGACTTCGGTGACCAGGCCCTGAGCAAGCTGATAGCGGACGCTCAGCTGGCCCCGCCGCACGAGCTAGCTGGGCTGATCGACCAGTGCGCAAAGGAGCTCGGTGCGCGCACTGCGGTTGCCTACCTGGCTGACCTCCAGCAGCAGGTTCTCTCGCCGTTCGTCTCTCAAGACGGTCCGGGCGAAGGCGTGGCGCTGACCCCGCTCGACGTGGACGGGACGATGGCGGGCCGCGCATATCAGTCGTTCGAGGTGCAGAGCCAGGATGCCGGCGGCGACGGAGTCCGCATGTGGTTGCCGCTTCTGGTGGGCACCGACCGGCTCGGGGTGCTCTGTGTGGCCTTCGGTGACGCGGCGACACTGCAGGGGGACGCCGGACCGCTGTCTGCCCTGCTTGCCCGGTTCGCGTTGATCACTGCAGAGCTCCTCGAGGCGAAGTCACCGTACGGCGACACGCTCATTCAGCTGCGGCGACGCACCGAGATGGGTCTGGCCGCGGAGATCCAGTGGTCGTTGTTGCCACCGCTGACGTTTGCCAGCCGTCCGGTGACGGTCGCTGCTGCCCTGGAGCCCGCCTACCTCGTGGCCGGCGACACCATCGACTACTCCGTCGACGCCGGACGCACCCGGGTGGCAGTGTTCGACGTGATGGGTCACGGATTGCACAGTGCGCAGTGCGCTGTGCTGGCCGTAGCTGCGTACCGCAATTCCCGTCGCGCAGGACGCAGCCTGACCGAGTCGCTGCAGAGCATCGACGAGGCACTGCTTGCGGGACTCGGCGGAGACGTCTACGCCACCGCGGTGCTGGCGGAACTTGCGACAGACACCGGGCTGCTGCAGTGGGTCAACGCCGGACACCCAGAGCCACTGCTTCTTCGCGGCGGCAAGCTGATCAAGACGCTGCACGTCGAGCACGGTCCGCCAGTGGGTCTGGGGGACCTCTACGCGGCCTACCCCATCGCGGTCGGTAGCGAGCAGCTCGAGCCTGGCGACCGGATCCTGCTCTACACCGACGGTGTGGTCGAGGCGCGGTCGCCAAGTGGAGAGTTCTTCGGCGTCGACCGGCTGGCTGACCTCATCATCCGCCATCTGGCTGGCGGGCTGCCTGCTCCCGAGACCATGCGTCGCGTCGTGCGAGAGCTGCTCGACCACCATCAGGACCAGCTCAGCGACGACGCTTCCATGCTTCTGCTGGAGTGGCGCAGCGGCAACGAAGAGGCGTTGACGCCGTCGTGACGGGGCCCAACACGCTCTGACGGCTCAGTGGTGGGAGAAGTCCACGGCGCTGTACTCCATCAGCTTGCTGATCCGGTGCTCGCTCTCGACGTAGCGGATCGTGCCGCTCTTGGAGCGCATCACCAGGGAGTGGGTGGTTGCCCCGCCACCGCGATAGCGCACTCCCTGCAACAGCTCACCATCGGTCACGCCGGTCGCGACGAAGAAGACGTTGTTGCCGCTCACCAGGTCGTCGCAGTCGAGCACGCGGTCCATGTCGTATCCCAGGGCGATGGCCTTCGCCCGCTCCTCGTCGTCGCGCGGCCAGAGCTTTCCCTGGATCGTGCCGCCCAGGCACTTGATCGCGCAGGCCGTGATGATCCCCTCCGGCGTACCGCCGATGCCGATCATCAGGTCGACGCCGGTGCCCGCTTTGACTGCCATGATCGCGCCGGCGATGTCTCCATCGGAGATGAGCTTGATACGCGCTCCCGCCTCCCTGACCTCGCGGACGATCTCGTCGTGCCGGGGCCGGTCGAGGATGCAGACAGTGACGTCCTCCGGGTCGGCGCCCTTCGCCTTGGCTACGGCCTGGATGTTGGCCCCGACAGGAGCGTTGATGTCGACGACGTCGGCGGCCTCCGGCCCCGTGGCGATCTTCTCCATGTACAGGCAGACGCCAGGGTCGAACATCGTCCCGCGCTCGGAGACGGCGAGGACAGCGATCGCGTTGCCCATGCCCTTGGCCGTCAGCGTGGTGCCGTCGATCGGGTCGACTGCGACGTCGGTCTCCGGCCCGGTGCCGTCACCGACTTCCTCGCCGTTGTAAAGCATCGGCGCCTCGTCCTTCTCGCCCTCGCCGATGACGACGACCCCGCGCATGGAGACGGAGGAGATGACGGCACGCATGGCGTCGACGGCTGCGCCGTCGGCGCCGTTCTTGTCACCACGCCCCACCCAGCGGCCGCCAGCCATCGCTGCCGCCTCGGTCACCCGCACCAACTCGAGGGCGAGGTTGCGATCAGGTGTCTGAGCCGAGGGGTTGCTCGTGGGCATGGGATCTCCTTCGGCGCGCTGGCGGAAGGCCGATTCTAGACGTGCGGCGAACGAAGACGAGGACCGGCTGCGTCACGCGGGGTACACCGCGATCTCCGTGGCCTTCACCGACGCCCATACGCCGCTCCCTGGGGAGATGTCGAGCTGTTCAACCGCTCCCGACGTCACCTCCGCGACGAGGGGGACCGCACCCAGCAGCTGCACTCGAACGACGACTCCCCGCGGTTCGACCGTGCCGACCGTGGCCGGCCACACATTCCGGGCGCTCCCCTGCGGCATGTCGAGGTGTAGGGCGACTGCCCGTGGGGGTACGGCGAGATGCACGTCGCCAAAGGCCTCGTTGACAGTCTGGACCGACGCGCCGGTCATGAGCTCTACGTGCGTGCCCGAGGAGGCTCCGCGCAGGAGGTTCACGCCGACGAGGTCGGCGACGTACGCCGACTGTGGCCGGGCAGAGATTTCATCGAGAGTCCCGCGCTGGGTGACCCGCCCATGCTCGACGACGACGAGACGGGAGGCGAGCAGGGCCGCCTCCATCGGATCGTGGGTGATGACCACTCTCGGTCCGGTGTGCTCGGCAAGGTGCCGCAGCAGGTCGCGGCGCACTGCGGGCCGCGTGGTGGCATCCAGCGCACTGAGGGGCTCATCGAGCAGCACCATGCGGGGGTCCGGCGCGAGCGCGCGGGCAAGAGCCACCCGCTGCGCCTGCCCGCCGGACATCTCCGCTGGTCGGAGGTCGGCCACTGTGGAGACGCCGAGTCGTTCGAGCCAGTCGAACGCCGTGCGCCGAGCGGCCGCACGACGTACACCTCGCGCTCTGAGCCCGAATGCGACGTTGTCGAGGGCAGACAGGTGGGGGAGCAGGAGATGGTCCTGGAACACCACTCCAATGCCGCGCCGTTCGGTGGGTACGGCGATGCCGGCTCTCGGGTCTTCGAGCACAGTGTCGCCCAAGGTCACTCGACCGGCGTCGAGCGACAGCAGACCGGCGAGAGCGCGCAGCATGGTGGTCTTGCCAGCGCCGTTGGGCCCGACTACGGCGACTGTCTCGCCGGCCTCGACGGTCAGGTGGACGTCGAGGGCCAACGATCCCCGGCGTACGACGACGTGGGCGTCAAGGTGGTCGCTCAACCTCGGCCGAGCCAGCTGTCCCGCAGGGCGAAAAGCACGCTGACCGACACGACCAGCAGCAGGAGGCTCAGCACTACGGCGCCCTCGAGCCGACCGGACTCAAGCTGGAGGTAGACCTCCAGTGGCACCGTCGTCGTTCGTCCAGGTGCGCTGCCGGCGAACGTGATGGTCGCGCCGAACTCACCCAACGCCCGGGCCCACGCGAGCACCGTGCCTGCGGCGAGCGCCGGTGCTGTCAGCGGGAGCACCACACGAAAGAGCACGGTCCATCGTCCGGCACCAGTGGCCCGGGCCGCATCTTCGAGTCGGCGGTCGACGGCGTTGAAGGCGGCTTCGGCGGTGAGGACGAAGAAGGGCAGCGCGACAAAGGTCTCGGCCAGCACGACACCGGCGGTGGAGAACGGGAGCTGCACATCGAACCACTCGTAGAGCCACCGTCCGAAAAGGCCTCGTCGACCGAAGGCGAGCAGCAAGGCGACTCCCCCGACGACCGGGGGCAGGACAAGCGGCACCAGGGTGATCGCCCGCAGCAGCCGCCGCCCGGGGAAGCGGGCTCGGGCAAGCACCCAGGCAAGCGGCAGTCCGAGCACCGCGGAGA
Organism: Mycobacteriales bacterium; assembly: GCA_046590575.1. GTDB lineage: Bacteria > Actinomycetota > Actinomycetes > BP-191 > BP-191 > DATLNF01. The sequence continues at coordinate 35,264 of JBKJUS010000157.1, forward strand.
GTGCGGCAGCGCACAGCGAGGTGAGGAGGGAGAGGCGCAGGGCAGTTCGCGCGCTGGGCTGGCGGAGGATCTCGACCAGGTCGGTCCAGGGCACACGGACGATCAACGCGACGAGCGGCGCGAGGAGGAGCAGCGCGGTCAGCGTGGCGAGCACGGCCACGGCCAACGGTGTTCGTGAATCCCGCCTCACGGCGGGAGAAAGCCGAGGTCGAGCAACGAACGCTGCGCCGTGGCGGTCAGGAGATGGTCAATGAACGCCTGCGCGAGTGGTCGTTGGCGGCTCGTCGTAGTCACCGCGGCGAGGTAGACCGCCTCGAGCTTGGGATCGTCGGCGCCGGCGATCGGGATGGTGTCAGTGACGTTTGCAGCCGACCGGGCGTCCGTCGCGTAGACGATTCCTACGTCGGCCTCCCCGAGGGAAACCTTGGTGAGGACTCCTTTCACATCGGGCTCGATCCCGCGAGGGACCACAACTACCCTGGCGGAGTCGAGCGCGGCGCGCGCGAGGCGTCCGCAGGGCACGTGGACTGCGCACAGCACGACGACGCGGCGTGGATCGCTGAGATCGGCCAAGGTGCGTACTGCCGTCGGATTCCCCGGCTCCACCACCATGGTCAGCCTGTTGCGGGCGAGCATCTGCGCCTCGCCGACTTCACCCCCCTCTCGGGCCGCGCCCATGGTGACGATGTCGGCCGTGATCAGGACATCCGCCGGGGCGCCGGCGGCGAGCTGCTGGACCAGGGATGACGAACCGCCGAACGAAAACTCGAGCTCCGACCCAGGGTTGTCGGCCAAGAACGACTGCTGGATCTGCGTCAGCGCTTCGGTCAGCGACGCTGCGGCCAACAGCCTGATCGAGTCGGGCCGCTGGCCGGGGGCGGTTGAGCGCTGGGCGCCGTCCGAGCAGGAAGTCATGAGCGCAGCGAGCGAGACCGCAGAGGCGAGCAGGCGACGAGCCGTCATGGATCGGACCGTACACACGCCGGAGCCGGCACCCAACGCGGGTGCCGGCTCCGACGAGGAAGACTGCGCTAGACGCGGTTACGCCCACCGGCAAGGTTAATGATGACGAGCACGAGGGCGACCACGAGAAGTAGGTTGATCAGACCCCCACCGATGCCTCCGATGAGACCGAGCAGCCAGAGAACTAGCACGATTGCGACGATGGTCCAGAGCACGGGGATCGCCTCCACATTTGGTGTCGCCCCGAGGTTCGGGGTTGTTGTATGTGGTGTCTTCCCGGGTAGTGGCAATGTCACACCAAGTCAGAGCGAGGAAGTGGATGTTCGAACTCGCAGAACCCGACATTGCCGGACGTCTCGGCCTAGATCCTGGCCAAGTACCGGGCGGGGTCTACCAGCTTCTCAACAGTGTCGTGGTGCCGCGGCCGATCGCCTGGGTGTCCACGCAGTCGGCCGCTGGCGTGGACAACCTCGCACCGCACTCGTTCTTCACGATCGCCTCGGTCGACCCCGCTGTCGTGCAGTTCACCTCTGTCGGCACCAAGGACTCGTTGCGCAACGTGCTGAGCACCGGGGAATTCGTCGTGTCGGTCTGCACGGAGGGCCTCATCGAGCAGGTCAACTTCACGGCCGTGCCTTTTCCGGCCGATGTCAGCGAGTTCGACGTGGTCGGGCTGACCCGTGAAAAGTCAACCGTGGTTGCGCCGCCGCGGGTGGCCGAGTCGCCAGTGGCGTTGGAGTGCCGGCTGGTCGGCACGCACAACTTCGGCGGTGGGTCTGTCGTCGTCTTCGGCCAGGTCGTCTGGATCGCCGTCCGGCCCGAGGTAGTGCTGGATGATCGAGTGGACGTCGCCTTGTTGGCGCCGATCTCGAGGCTTGGGGGTGCGGCGTACGCGCCGGTTCGCGACGTCGTGCACGTGCCCCGGATCACGCTCGCCGAATGGCAGGGCCGCCGCGGTACGACCGGAGATGGGTAATGCCGAGGCAGTCGGAGCGCGCCGCCGCCACCCGAGGGGCCCTGCTCTCTGCAGCTCACGAGGTCTTCACGACGCAGGGCTTCTCCGAGGCCAACATCACGGAGGTGGTCACGGTGGCGGGGGCCAGCGTCGGCAGCCTCTACCACCACTTCGGCGGCAAGGCCGACCTGTACCTGGCTCTCTTCGAGGACTACCAGGCGCGCCAGGAGGAGCGGGCGTCGGCAGCCGTTGCGGCTGCCCGGTCGGTCGGTCGAGCGACGCCCGTGGAGCTCTTCCTCGCTGGCTCACGGGCCTTTCTCGAGGGCTGCTGGGCAGACCGGGCACTTGCCCGTCTCTTCCTCAACGGGGGCGGGCCGGCCGGCTTCGAGCTCGTCTCCCGCCGCCGCTACCGCGCCTGGATGCGGCTCAACGAGCTGCTCCTCGGACATCCGGAGGACCAACCAGGCGAGCCATCGACCGAGGTGCTGGTCATGGTGCTCACCACCATCGTCTCTGAGGCGGGCGCCGAGGTGGCGGTCAGTGATGGCCCGGAGCGCGCCCATCAGGTCATTGACGATGTGCTGACATTGATCGGCCGCGTCGCGGCATCACCGAAGGGATGACGTGCACGACGACCTGCTCGAGCGCCGCAAGGACTACCCGATCCTCAGCAGCAAGACCTATCTGATCAACAACTCGCTCGGCGCCATGCACGGGGGCTCGCGTGATCGGCTCGCTGAGTACGCCGATCTGTGGGCCAGCGAGGGTGTGGTCGCCTGGCAGACCTGGTTTTCCGAGGTGGTCCGGGTGGGCGATCTCGTCGGGGCGATCCTCGGCGCGCCGGCCGGGACCACGGTGATGGGTCAGAACGTCGCGTCGCTGCTCGGAGCGGTGGCGTCGGCGCTCGACTTCAGCGCACCCCGCAATCGGGTCGTCTGCACCGAGCTGGACTGGCCCGGCAGCCACTACCTGTGGACCGAGCACGCCAAGTTCGGCATCGAGACCGTCGTGGTGCACAGCGGGGACGGGACGACCGTCGACAGCGCCCGGGTGGTCGAGGCGATCGATGAGAGAACGGCCGTCGTCTCCATCAGCCACGTGTTCTTCAAGTCGGCGTACGTCGTCGACGTCGTACCGATCATCGAGCGCGCCCACGAAGTCGGCGCGCTCGTCATCCTGGATGCCTACCAGTCGGCCGGTGCCGTGCCGATCGACGTCGTGGCGCTCGACGTCGACTTCTGCGTCGGCGGCTCGGTGAAGTACCTGTGCGGGGGCCCCGGCAACGGCTGGCTCTACGTCAAGCCCGCGCTGGTGGAGTCACTGCGGCCGGCGCAGGTCGGCTGGATCGCCCACGCCCGACCTTTTGACTTCACGTTCGACGGGATCGACTACGCCCCTGGGGTCGCCCGGTTCGCGGGCGGCACCCCCGGGGTGCCCGCTGCCTATGCCGCCGCGCCGGGCTACCAGGCGGTCCTTGACGTCGGTGTGGAGCAGATCCGGGAGCGGTCGGTGTCGATGACCCAGCCGATGCTGGAGGATGCTCTTTCCCGCGGTTTCACTGTGCGATCGCCGTACGACGCGGCACTGCGCGGCGGCCACGTGACGATCGACCCGGGCGACTCGCAGCACGTGCACGACGAACTCATCCGTCGTGGCTTCGTTGTCGATCACCGGCCGGGCGCCGGCCTTCGGGTGGCCCCGCATTTCTACAACTCGGCCGAGGAGTGCACCGCGATCCTCGACGAGATGTCAGCAATCCGCGCGGGCCGCTGAGCAGTCGTCGTCCCGATGGCTTAATGACCTTCGGCCGGCCGCGCCGCGTCAAGTCGCGCCCGTGCGCCGTCGAGCAGCGACTGGCAGATCCGGGCGAGCTCTTCGCCGCGCTCCCAGAGGACGAGGGACTCCTCCAGTGGCACCCCACCGGACTCCAGCCGGCGTACGACGTCCTCGAGCTCGGTCCTTGCCTGCTCGTAGGACATCTCCTCGGGCATCAGCCAAACTCTCCGTTCGTGGGCTGGGCAGAATGGGCGCCATGAGCCTACGGCGTGCCACTCCGGATGACGCGGCTGAGCTGACCCGCTTGCGCGCGACGATGCTGAAGTCGATGAACGACGACATCTCGGAGGAGCAGTGGTGGCGTAACGCCGAGGAGGTCTTCCAGCGTCGGCTGTCGGCGGAGCCGGAGACCTTCGTCGCGTTCGTCGTTGAAGGCCCGGACGGCACGCTGATGTCCTCGGGTGTCGGGTGGATCAGCGAGCATTTGCCCGGCCCACGCAACCCCACCGGTCGGCGCGGCCACATCGCGTCCATGTCGACCGTGCCGCAGGCCCGTCGCCGCGGCCACGGGCGGCAGATCATCGAAGCCCTCCTGCGTTGGTTTGACGACCACGGGGTGACTCGCGTCGATCTCACCGCGACGGCAATGGGCGAGCCGCTCTACCGCAGCGTCGGCTTTGACGATCACGCAGATGCAGTGTCGCTGGTGCGGCGGCTGGAAGATCAAGCCCCCTGAGGGATTGCGGGCGGGTCAGGGGGTGGCGTCGGTGACGCGTACGACGAGGCGGCCGGCCGCCAGCCGCACGAGCAGGTCGTCGCCGGCAGCGACCGCAGTGGGGTCGCGCACGATGGCCCCGTCGGTTGCCTGCACGACGGCGTAGCCGCGGTCGAGCGTCGCTTGCGGAGACAGTGCCCGGACTTGCGTCCGCAGCGCCTGCACAGCGCGCGTCTCGAGGTCGACGTGGCGCTGCACCGCGGCCGACGTACGACGGCGAACCTCATCGACCTCAGCGCGTCGCGCAGCGATGCCGGACGCCGGGTCGGCCAGGCAGGGTCGGCTTCGGATCGCGCCAATGCGGGACTGCTCCCGCTCAACCAGCTGGCTCATACACCGCCACGCCGATCGGCGGGCACGCAGCACCCGCGCGGCCTCCTCCACGACATCGGGAACTACCATCGTCCCAGCGTGGGTCGGCGTCGACGCCCGGGCGTCGGCCACGAGGTCGAGCATCGGGCTGTCCTGCTCGTGGCCGATGGCTGAGACGACAGGAGTGCGGCTCGCGGCGACCGCCCGGCACAACGACTCGTCAGAGAAGGGCAGCAGGTCCTCGACCGAGCCCCCACCGCGAGCAATGACGATGACGTCGACGTCGGGCGTGCGGTCGAGCTCCTGCAGTGCGGAGGTGACTGCCGAGACAGCGCCTGGACCCTGCACCACGCACTCGTGTACGGCGAACACCACGCCGGGCCATCGCCGTCGCGCGTTCTCCTCCACGTCCCGGCGCGCGGCAGACTCACGACCGGTGATCAGGCCGATCCGCCTGGGCAGGAAGGGAAGCGCGCGCTTGCGGTCTCTGTCGAAGAGCCCCTCGGCGGCGAGCACGCCCTTGAGCTGCTCGAGTCGCGCGAGCAGGGCCCCAGCGCCGACCGGTCGCAGCTCGTGCACGGTCAGCGTCAGCCGCCCACGGTTGAGCCACCACTCCGGCTTGGCCAGCACGATCACCTGCTGACCTTCGGTCACCGGAACCTCCGCCGCGTCGAGGAGGTGCCGGGACACCGTCATCTCGACGGAGACGTCTGCGGCAGTGTCGCGCAGGGTCAGGAAACACGTGGTCTGGCCCGGCCGGCGTACCAGCTGAGCGATTTGACCTTCAACCCACACCCGCCCGAGCCGGCCGACCCAGTCGCTGATGTGCCGCGACAGGGTCCGGACTGGCAGTGGGGCGTCGGCGGTGTTCGGGGTGCTCACCCCCAGGAGACTAAGCGCTAGGCGTTGACGAGGGTCGCCTGCGCTGCGCCGGGGGCGGAGTCGGCCAGCGACTTCAGCCGGTTGTCGAAGGAGAGCAGCACCGGCAGTCGGTTGGCGTGTGCACGTTCGTAGTCGCGCAGCTGCACCAGGGTGGGAGCGTCAAGCTTGCGGATCCGTCCGCGAAGGGCGCCGAGCGTGAGGTGGTCGTAGTCCGCGAGCGGCAAGGCGTCGTGCGACAGGGTCGCGCCGGGCACGGCTTCCTCGACTAATGCGGCGGTCGGCTCACCGAGCGAGAAGGGGTCGAGGACGGATTCGACCGACAGCCCGGACTTCGAGGGCGCTGCCGTGCCCGTGCTCTTGTCGCCGAGCAGACGACTGATCGTCGACTCGCCCCGCTGCGCGAGATCGGCGTACTCCTCGCGCAGCGTGAAGCGCAGTCGGGCGACGGCGGTGGCCGCGGTGATCGGCAGGCTGGCTGCGCGAAGGGGGAGCCGGCGGGCCGCGACGGCGCCTGCGGCCAGCAGGCCCACGCCGGCGGCGAGCGGGGCGGGGATCGGGCTCCGCGTGAGTGCCTGGAACGGGGTTGCCATGGCAGTGGCGCCTTTCGTTGAGGGTCAGTCGGGCACCTTCGTCGTCCCCGCCGTGGTGGGGCGGTAATCCCCCACGGAGGGTGCGGCTTCACCCTCCGACGTAGACTCGGGTCATGTCTTCCCCGTCGTCCGGCCGCGTGCTGTTGGCGAAGCCGCGTGGCTACTGCGCAGGGGTGGACCGCGCTGTCCAGACGGTGGAGCGCGCGCTGGAGATCTACGGCGCCCCGGTCTACGTGCGCAAGCAGATCGTGCACAACATCCACGTCGTACGCCGCCTCGAGCAGCTCGGGGCGGTGTTCGTCGACGAGGCGACCGAGGTGCCGGTGGGGGCGACCTGCGTCTTGTCCGCTCACGGCGTGGCGCCGACGGTGTACGACGAGGCGGCCGAGCGTGACCTTCGGGTGATCGACGCGACCTGCCCGCTCGTGACCAAGGTGCACGTCGAGGCGCGGCGGTTCGCCGAGGACGACTACGACATCGTCCTGATCGGTCACGAGGGCCACGAGGAGGTGGTGGGCACCACGGGGGAGGCTCCCGACCACATTCGACTCGTGGACGGGCCAGCCGAGGCAGCCCAGGTGCAGGTACGCAATCCGGCACGTGTCGCCTATCTCTCGCAGACGACGTTGTCCGTCGATGAGACCAACGCCACCGTCGCCGCGCTGCGCGAGAGGTTCCCACTCCTCCAGGGGCCGCCGAGCGCCGACATCTGTTACGCGACCTCCAACCGGCAGACCGCCGTGAAGGACATCGCCGGATCAGCCGACCTGGTGCTGGTGGTCGGTTCGCGCAACTCCTCTAACAGCGTGCGACTGGTCGAGGTCGCCCTCGATGCGGGAGCTCGTGATGCGCACCTAGTCGACGACGCGTCGGAGATCGACGAGAGCTGGCTCGTCGGCGTGTCAACGGTGGGCCTGACCAGCGGCGCCAGCGTGCCCGAGGAGCTCGTCGCCGGTGTGCTCAACTGGCTTGCTGCCCGTGGCTACGGCGACGTGACCGAGGTCGACAGTGCGGAGGAGCACCTGCTCTTCGCGCTTCCCCAGGAGCTGCGCCGGGATATCAAGGACCGCACCGGTACCGAGGCCTGAGACTTCAGCCCGCGTTCAGCGGTCAGCGGCACACTCGGGGCGGGACGGCCTGAGGACAGGGGGTGCACGGTGCGGCTGCTCGTGGTCGAGGACGAGAAGCGGCTGGCGGCGAGCCTCAAACGTGGCCTGGAGGCTGACGGCTTCGCCGTCGACGTAGCGCTCACCGGCGACGACGGGCTCTGGATGGCCCGCGAGGGGTCGTATGACGCCATCGTGCTCGACCTCATGCTGCCGGGTGTCAACGGATACCAGATCTGCTCGATGCTGCGGGCGGAGCAGGTGTGGACGCCGATCGTGATGCTCACCGCACAGGACGACGAGCTCGACGTCGCCGAGGGGCTCGACCTCGGCGCCGACGACTACCTGACCAAGCCGTTCTCGCATGTCGTCCTCGTCGCCCGGCTCCGCGCTCTCATCCGGCGTGGCGCACCGGAGCGGCCGATCACCCTGGCAGCCGGGGACCTGCGCTTGGACCCGGGCAGCCGGCAGACCTGGCGCGGTGACACCCGGCTTGTGCTCACGGCGCGCGAGACGTCCGTGCTGGAGTTTCTGCTCCGCCACGCCGGGCAGGTTGTGTCGAAGCGCGACGTCCTCGACCACGTCTGGGATGCCGACTTCGACGGCGACGCGAACATCGTTGAGGTCTACATCCGATACCTGCGTCGCAAGGTCGACATCCCGTTCGGCCGGGCCTCGATCGAGACGGTGCGCGGGTCGGGGTACCGGTTGGCGGCAGACGGTGGCTGAGCACCGGTCTCGAGGCACCGTCCGGATGCGCACCGCCGTCGGTGCCACCGTGGTCGTGGGCGTGGCTCTAGTGGTCGGTGCTGTCGCGCTCGTGGCACTGCTGCGCGGATCGCTCACCTCCGATATCCGTACGGCGGCAGTGCTCCGCGCGCAGGATGTCGCAGGACTCCTCGACGACGGAGCGCTGCCCACCGACTTCGCGGTCGAGGACGAGGACGAGTCGTTCGTGCAGGTCCTCGACTCGTCCCGTCGGGTGCTGGCGGCCAACGCCAGCGCGCAGGGCCGAGCACCGGTCAGCGATGTGTCGCCGGGCCGCACCCGCACGGTTCGGCTCGTTGCCGACGGTGAGGCCAGCAGCTACGTCGTGGCCGCCGAGGGCGCCCGCAACGGGGCACTCGTGGTGCTCGTGGCGCGCAACCTCGAGCCGGCCCGAGAGGGCACCGCCGTACTGACCCGGGGTCTTGCCGTCGGCGTACCGCTGCTGGTGGCACTGGTCGCGGTCACCGCCTGGGTGGTCACCGGTCGGGCCCTTCGCCCGGTGGAGGACATCCGGGCCGAGGTCTCGTCCATTTCGTCCAGGCGGCTGGACCGACGGGTGCCCGAGCCGCCGGGCGATGACGAGATTGCCCGGCTGGCCCGCACTATGAACGCGATGCTCGACCGGCTGCAGCTCTCCCGTGACCAACAGCGGCGTTTCATCTCGGACGCTTCGCACGAGCTGCGGAGCCCGATTTCGACGATTCGCCATCAGCTGGAGGTCGCGGCCGCGCATCCCGACGGCGTCGGTGTCGGAGACCTCACTCGCGAGCTGTTCGTGGAGAGCGAGCGGATGGAGCGCCTCGTCGAGGACCTGCTGCTGCTGGCTCGCGCTGACGAGCAGGCGTTGGCACCTCGGCATCAGTCCGTGGACCTCGATGATCTGCTGCTGGCGGAGGCGGAGCGGCTGCGCCGCCGCGGACAGGTCGGTGTCGACGCCACTGGCATCTCCGGCGGTCAGGTGACCGGGGATCCAGGACAGCTGCAGCGGATGGTGCGCAACCTCGTGGACAACGCAGAGCGGCACGCCGCCACGCGGGTAGTGCTCGCGCTGCGCGAGCTCGACGACGGCGGCGTCGAGCTCGCGGTCGCGGACGACGGCGCCGGGATCGCGGAGGCCGACCGGGAACGCGTCTTCCACCGGTTCACCCGACTCGACTCGGCTCGCAACCGGGACGTGGGTGGCGCCGGCCTCGGCCTCGTCATCGTCGCCGAAGTCGTCCGCGCCCACGGGGGCACCGTGCGCATCGACGGCACCGGTGGCGCCAAGTTCGTCGTCGTCCTGCCCGCACCGACCGAAAGCTGAGGCGTTCAGCGGGCGTTCAGCCGAGTGGCCCTACCGTCAACACTGATCGGATCGGGCTTGTTCGCACCGAGCGCTTTTTTGGGCGCATTTCCTCTGACGGAAGGTCATCACCATGAACAAGAAACCGATCATCGCGATCTCATCGTCGTCATCGAAGGTGACTCCGAGGACGCGGACGGCGACGACGCGGACGGCGACGAGTAGCTCTGTCCGGTCGGCGTGGGCTCAGAGCAGAGGTGCAGTGAGCAGGGTGAGGTTGACCCGAATCGCGTTGCCGGCCCGGAGCACGTGAGGGCCGATGCGGTTGATGCCGATGTTGCCGAGGGGGCCGTAGGCCAACTGCGTCACCAGGCCCACGGCTGCGCCGTCGTCCCGCGAGAGCGCGCCGCCGGAGTCACCCGGAGCGGCGACGCCGTGGGCGTAGACGTAGTCCTCCCGGTAGAGACCCCGCGGTGCGAACGCGCTTCGTGACCGTAACCCGGCAATGCCGGTGCCGACGTGCTGGAAGACGGCAGCGTCGTCGCCGACCTCAGAGGCGAACCCCGTAGGCCCGCCGAAGTGGCACATCTGCGGGTCGCTGGCGACGCCGGCGTCGAGGCGGATGAGGGCGAAGTCCGTGATGCCGTTGGTCTTGATCGGCTGGCGGATCGCGTAGACCGCAGTGCCGATCCGATTGCCGGCGGCGTCCTTGGCGACGGCGTCAGAGCCGCTGCGCCAGATTTTCTCACCGTCGGTATCGAGCACGCAGTGACCGGCGGTGGAGATGTAGCGCCGGCCGTCGCTGCCGGCGAAGAGGAACCCCATCGAGCACGGACCGTGCGGGGTCTGAATCTGGGCGCCCGGCCGCACCCCGGCGCAGGGGGCCGTACCCAGAGGCGGGGCCGCCGCCGCGGTGAGGGGGGCCGCGGGCAGGAGGGGAGCGTCGGCCAGGTCACAACGAATGCGTTGGTCCGCGTCGACGATGGCCGTCGCCAGAGCGGCGGCGTCGACACGGGCACCCGCCGGGGTGGCTAGCGTCGCGGCCGCGAGGAGAGCAGCGGCGAGCCCGGCGCGCACAGCGACGGGCAGGCTCACAGAGGTCTCCGGGAGTCGAGAGAAGCGGAATCTGACCGGCTCAACGAGCGGAACCGGCTTCCGTGACGATATCGGCTCTCGGCGCGTCCGACTTGTGCGGATTGGTGATCTGGGCCGGACGCGGCGATGCCGAGCCTGTTGAGCGGGCTAGGGCTCGCCGTCCCGACGGTCGGGCGCGCTGTTCATCGCCATCCACCGCAGGCCAGCCACGAGACCGGCGGAACAGGTGGCCAGCAGGAGGGCTGGAGCGCCGAGTACGAGCGCCGAGAAGAGCTCGAGCACCTGCTGGGTGAGGAAGCTGCCGCCGATTCCGCTGGCCCGTCCGGCGCCGGCCGCGAACGTCAGGGCGACGTAGGCGAGCGGGGGGATCACGGCGGCCGCGGCGAGGTCCTCCCGGTGCACCTTGTACGCCGCAGCCGTACAACCGATCGTGAAGAAGATGGTGAAGACGGTTCGAAGACCGACGCCGGTCAGGACGTCGATGGTCGCGCCGATGACCCCAGCGGCGAGTGCGACGGCGACTGCACCGGTCGCAGTGAGACCGCGCGCGTCACCGACGTGAGCCCCCGCGGGGATCTGCAGATGATGCGCAGTGGTCATCGACGGCGACGGATGCATTCGGTCCCCCAGGTGTCGGGCTCGAGCTGACACCAGACGGTAGCGGTGAAGTCCGTGCGTACCAACGACCCGGCGGCCCGGCGTGGCGGTTACGTGAGCCTCGCGGGCCCGGCGTGGCGGTTAGAAGAGCCCCGCGGCCCGGCGGAGCTCCTCGTCGAGCTCGAAGGGGCGCTCGCCCGGGGGGAGCGCGACCACCACCCGGGACAACGTCTCGGACTCGACTAGCTCGGGTGCCTGCAGCGCTCGGGTGGTCATCTCGATCTGCTTCGGTGTCGTCATCGCTTCCTCGCGCAGGCCGTGCGCTGCCAGCTTGCGCGCGGTGACGAGCACGCGGCCCTCCAGCGAGCCCACTGCGTCGTTGTAGGCCTTGACCGCCGACTCGAGGCCGCGGCCGAGCTTGGACACGTCGCCGCCCATCTTCGACAACCGCTCGTAGAGCTCGCGCCCGAGGTCGGCGATCTCACGTGCGCTGTCGGCCAGCGACTCCTGCCGCCAGGTGAAGGACACGGTGCGCAGTAGTGCGATGAGGGTGGTGGGGGTGGCGATGATGACCGACCGCTCGGCGCCGTACTCAAGCAGGTCAGGAGCGCCGTCGAGTGCCGCGGAGAGCAGCGCCTCGCCGGGCAGGAACATCACGACGAACTCCGGCGAGCCGGCCACCTTGTCGCCGTAGTTCTTCTTCGCCAGCCCGTCGATGTGCGACTTGACGTGGCGAGCGTGCCGACCTAGCGCGATCTTGTGCGCCGCCTCGTCGGCCGCCTCGGCGGCCTCGAGGAACCCCTCGAGCGCGCACTTGCTATCGACGACGACGTGCTTACCGCCGGGCAGGTTGATGACCATATCCGGACGGATGCCACCCTCATCGGACGTGCCAGTGACCTGTTCGTCGAAGTCGCACCGGTCGACCATGCCAGCCAGCTCGACGGTGCGGCGCAGCTGCATCTCGCCCCACCGCCCCCGGGCCTGCGGCTTGCGCAGAGCTGTCACGAGCGACGCGGTCTCTACCCGAAGCTGCTCGCTCGAGTGCCGGACCTCAGTGATCTGTGCGAGCAGCCCACGGTAGGCACCTTCACGCTTCAGCTCGAGGTCTCGAACCTGTACGTCGACCTTGGCCAGCTCGGCGCGGATCGGCTCGACGAGGGCTTCGACCGCCTGCCGACGCTGGTCGAGATCGGCCTGCGACTCCACCTGCGTCGCCTTGAGCGTCGCCTGGGCGAGCTCGAGGAACTGCTTGGTGTTGGCCTCCAGCGCCTGCTGACCGACGGCCTGAAAGGACTCCTTGAGCTGGGCCTCGGACCGCTGCAGATCGGTGATCCGCTGGATCGTCGCGATGCGCTCCGCCTCGACCGCGGCGGTGGCGACGGCAGCCGCCGTACGTGCCTCATGGGTCTCGGCGGTGGCCGCTGCCACGGCGGCCGCGGCGTCCCGGCGGCCCAGCGACCAGCCGGCGAGGAGGCCGAGCCCGGCAGTGAGGAGGGCGAGTAGCACAGTGGAGAGGTCCATATCGGCATCGTCGCAGCGGCCTCCGACAAAACTGCGCAGGCGCCCCGTCGTACGGCGTACCGCACTCACCGATTCGGATGGAAGCTCAGGCTTGCGCGAACTGTGTCCGCTTTCGGGGCGAGCCGCGCTCACAACGGCCCATAGTTCGAGGGGGGAGGCGTACGGCGGGGCGGGTGGCCAGACTCAGAACCAGTCGCGGGTGAGCTCCAGCCAGAGACCGACGCCGGCCCACCGGCCGAGTGGGGCGTAGCGGTCAGCGATCTCGGCGTCGGTCATCGACTCCTTGCCGAGCAGACGCGGCAGCTTGGCCCGGATCCAGGAGTCGAGGGCGAGCCCCTTGGGCCGACCGAGCAGGCCGAGCATGCCCTCGGCGGCGTACGGGCCGAAGCCGCGGAGGGTGCGGACCTGGGCCAGGACGTCGCTGTCGGAGGTGAGCGGGTCCCACCACGACGACGGGTCGAGCGTGCCGTCGGCGACGGCACCCGCCAGCTCGACGAAGGAGCGGGCTCGGTAGCCGGCCCGTACGACGTCCGCGAAGTGCGTCGCCCCCGCGTCGAGCACCGCCTGCGGCGTGGGAAACGCTCGCTCGCCGGCCGGTCCAGCCGCACCCAGGGAGTCGACCATCCGGCGGCACATGAGCTCGGTCAGTGCCCACGAGCAGTTGGTCGTAGCCAGCGTGCGGGCGAGGTCTTCGAAGACGGTCGGGGACCGGAGCAGTCGGCCGACTCCCAGCTCGGCCACCCACTCCAACCCGGGCAGTGCCGCACACCCGGCGTGCAGCTCGGTCAGGTCGTCGTCGACCGCGAGCATGTGCCGAAACTGGGACTTGATGGCCACCCGATCCGCGCAGGTCCCGGCCACGCGGCCCCACGATGCGCTCAATCGTCCGTCGCGTCGCTGAGTCACCGTCACGGTGAGTGCGCCGGCGTCGGGAAGCGACAGGGTGCGGTGCAGCGCGCCGGCTCGGTCGTCGTACGCCGACGGCGCGAGAGCGCACCACCCGTGGCTCATCGCCGTACGGCGAAGGGAGAAGCCCGGTGGTACGCCGCCGAGCGACATCCGCCCGACCCGAGGGAGCTCGGCTCCGGGCGGAGGGGTGCCGTGCAGGCTCGACCCGCGCAGCTCTTGCGCTACCTGCTCGCCCACAACGCCGACGCTACCTGAGCGATCCCGCCCGGAGGTGACGGTCGCGCGACTCGACCGTCAGCGGGCCTTGGTGCCGGTGATCGCGGTGCTCGGTGCGGGTGTGGGGGCGGCGCCGGCGAGGCGGCCGGAGAGGTTGTCGATGTGCGAGGCGAGCGCGATGTCGACTTCGCTGACGCCACCGACGTCGTCGCTGGTCAACGTGAAGGTCACCGCAGCGCCGCTCTGCTCGACGACCGGCCGGTGACCGAGCGCGTCGGCGCTGACGGCCACTGCTCCCACGAGGTCGATGACCTGCTGAGCGGAGTCCATGCGAACTGTTCGCGTGATGGCCTTGGTGTCGCCGGACCACTCGTAGAGGGCGGTCAGTGAGCTCTCGACGAGGGCAGGGGTGAGGAGCGTGGGCATCGGAGCGGCCTCCAACTGTCGGTGTCACCTTGGTGTTGCCCGCTGAGGGTCCTTGCTACCCCTCGATCTGCGATACGAGAGCGTCGATCCGGCGAGCCAGCGCAATGTCGAGACCGGTGACCGCACCCGCAGAGTGGGTGCGGAGGGTGAAGGTGACGTGCCGGTAACGGATGTCGATGTCGGGATGGTGGTCGAGCTCTTCGGCGGCGTCTGCGACGGCGTCCACCAGCCGGATCACGTCCCGGAAGGAGCGCATTTCCCGGTGACAGTGGATGCCGGTCTCGCGGTGGCCGTCCCAGCAGGTGAGCTCACCGAGAGCGTCGCGCAGCTGGTTCTCGTCGAGTGGCTCCCTCACGGGCGGTACCTCCTTGGTGCAGAGTACGACGGGTGTCGACGCCGCCGCTCCGCCAGGTCGTCGTCGGAGCGGTGATATTCGACGGCGCCACGCCGTACCCGCGGGTGCTCGCCGCACAGCGGGCACACCCGCCCGAGCTCGCCGGTCTCTGGGAGTTCCCGGGCGGCAAGGTGGAGCCAGGAGAGTCCGAGGTCGACGCGCTCGTCCGGGAGTGCCGCGAGGAGCTCGGCCTCGTCCTGGAGGTCGGTGGTCGCGTCGGCGCAGACACGTTGACGGTCGATGGGCAGATGCTGCTGAGGGTGTACGCCGCCCGCGTCATCGCGGGTGAGTTACGCCTGACGGAGCACTCGGACGCGCGTTGGCTGACGGCCGAGGAGATGCGCTCCGTGCCGTGGATTTCGACTGACGATCCGCACCTGGCCGCGCTCGTGCCGCTGATGTCCCCGCAGAGCCGGTAGACTCATTGGTGTTGCCGGTTGCGGCGACGTCCCCCTTCCCCGGCTTTCGGAGTTCTCGCATGCCCACGCGCGACGACCTGCGCAACGTGGCGATCATCGCCCACGTCGACCACGGTAAGACCACGCTCGTCGACGCGATGCTGCTGCAGTCCGGTGCCTACACGAAGCATCAGCAGGAGGACGGCGGCGTCACCGAGCGGGTGATGGACTCGATGGACCTCGAGCGCGAGAAAGGCATCACAATCCTCGCGAAGAACACTGCGGTCCGGCGCAAGGACATCCTCATCAACATCATCGACACGCCGGGTCACGCTGACTTCGGCGGCGAGGTCGAGCGAGGCCTGTCGATGGTCGATGGTGTGGCGCTGCTCGTCGACGCCTCGGAAGGGCCACTGCCGCAGACGCGCTTTGTGCTCCGCAAGGCGCTCGAGCAGAACATGCCGGTCATCCTGATCATCAACAAGGTCGACCGCCCCGACGCGCGGATCGCCGAGGTCGTCGACGAGACCTACGAGCTGTTCCTGGACCTCGACGCGACCGCTGAGCAGATCGAGTTTCCGATCGTCTACTGCCAGGCCAAGACCGGGCAGGCCTCGCTCAACCGACCAGCCGACGGCACCAGCCCGGACGAGCCCAACCTCGATGTCCTGTTCGACGTCATCAAGAGCACGATCCCGCCGCCGTCGTACGACGAAGGGGCGCCTTTGCAGGCGCACGTCACCAACCTCGACAGCTCGCCCTACCTCGGACGTCTGGCGTTGTGCCGCATCTACAACGGCTACCTGAAGAAGGGCCAGACCGTCGCCTGGTGCAAGCAGGACGGCACCGTGGAGCGGGTCAAGATCACCGAGCTGCTCGGCACCGAGGCGCTCGAGCGGGTGTCGATCGACTCGGCAGGGCCGGGGGAGATCATCGCGATCGCCGGCATCCCGGACATCACGATCGGCGAGACGCTCGCCGATCCGGACGACCCGCGGCCCCTTCCTGTTATCACGATCGATGAGCCGAGCATCTCGATGACGATCGGCATCAACACCGCGCCGACGGCCGGCCGGAGCGGCAAGAAGCTCACTGCCCGTCAGGTCATCAACCGTCTCGACGCCGAGCTCGTCGGCAACGTCTCGATCAGAGTGCTGCCGACCGAGCGCCCGGACACCTGGGAAGTGCAGGGCCGCGGCGAGCTGCAGCTCGCGATCCTCGTCGAGATCATGCGCCGCGAGGGCTTCGAGCTGACCGTCGGCAAGCCGCAGGTCGTCACCCGGTTGATCGACGGCAAGATCAATGAGCCGATGGAGCGACTGACGATCGACACGCCGAGCGACTACCAAGGCGTGATCATCCAGCTCATGGCGCTGCGCAAGGGGCGGCTCGAGCAGATGGTCGACCACGGCACCGGCTGGACTCGGATGGAGTACATCGTCCCCGCTCGCGGCCTCATCGGCTTCCGCACCGAGTTCCTCACCGAGACCCGCGGGACCGGCCTGCTGCATCACATCCACGAGCGCTATGAGCCGTGGCACGGTGACATCCGCACCCGGCCGTCCGGCTCGCTGGTCGCCGACCGCACCGGCCCGACCACCGGCTTCGCACTCGCCAACCTGCAGGAGCGTGGCACGCTCTTCGTCGGCCCCGGCACTGAGGTGTACGAGGGCATGATCGTGGGGGAGAACGCACGCTCCGACGACATGGATGTCAACCCGACCAAGGAGAAGAAACTCACCAACATGCGCCAGTCGTCCTCCGACGTACTGGTGCCGCTCATCCCGCACAAGCAGCTCTCGCTGGAGCAGGCGCTCGAGTTCTGCCGTGAGGACGAGTGCGTCGAGGTGACACCGGCGACGGTGCGCATTCGCAAGGTGGTTCTCGACATGGCCGAGCGGGAACGCTCTCGTGGCAAGCGCGCCAAGGCCCGCCTGGAGTCCTGACATACGTCGTCCCCCCGCGACCTGCGGTCTGGTGTGTCATAGATGACACGTCACACCGCAGCTTCGGACGGGATGTTCGTCTCCGGTTAGCGCGCGGTGTCCTGAATGAGACACCGTTCGTCGTTGGCATCGTGGTGCACGGATGGGACGATCCGGGCATGGACAGGTGGCCGTCGGGCGTCGTCACCTTCCTGTTCACCGATATCGAGGGCTCGACCCGGCTGCACCGTCAGCTGGGTGAGAAGTACGCAGCTCTGCTGGCGGAGCATGACGCGCTCCTTGTGCGCATCTCCGCTGGGGGCGTTGGTAGATTCGGCCGCTCGCGCGTGCTCGAATAGCCTGGCGGTATGAGTCTCTCGATCGGGATCGTCGGCCTGCCCAACGTGGGTAAGAGCACGCTCTTCAACGCACTGACCAAGAACGACGTGCTCGCGGCCAACTACCCCTTCGCGACGATTGAGCCCAACGTCGGTGTCGTCGGCGTACCGGACTCGCGACTTGCTGTTCTTGCTGAGCTCTTCGGCTCGCAGAAGATCCTGCCGGCGACGGTCGACTTCGTGGACATCGCCGGCATCGTCAAGGGCGCCAGCGAGGGTGCCGGCCTCGGCAACAAGTTCCTCGCCAACATCCGTGATGCCGACGCGATCTGCCAGGTTATCCGCGCCTTCGTCGATCCCGATGTCGTGCACGTCGACGGCAAGGTCTCGCCGAAGGACGACATCGAGACCATCAACACCGAGCTGATTCTTGCTGACCTGCAGACCGTCGAGAAGGTCATCCCGCGGCTCGAGAAGGAGATGCGGCTCAAGAAGGAGTCGGCAATCCAGCTCGACGAGGTACGCCGGGCGCAGGAGGTGCTCGACTCAGGTCGCACCGTCTTCGCTGCGGGGCTTGACCGCGACGTGCTGCGCGATCTGCACCTGCTGACTGCGAAGCCGTTCCTCTACGTCTTCAACCTCGATGAAGACGAGCTCGCCGACGATGCGCTGCGGGCGAGCCTTGCTGAGCTAGTGGCTCCCGCCGAAGCTGTCTTCCTCGACGCGAAGGTTGAGATGGAGCTCATCGAGCTGCCGGACGACGAGGCATTGGAGCTGCTGCAGTCGATGGGCCAGAACGAGTCCGGGCTGCATCAGCTCGCTCGCATCGGCTTCGACACTCTCGGCCTGCAGACCTACCTCACCGCTGGTCCCAAGGAGACTCGCGCCTGGACGATTCGCAAGGGCGCGACTGCGCCTGAGGCGGCCGGTGTGATCCACACCGACTTCCAGCGCGGCTTCATCAAGGCCGAGATCATCGGCTTCGAAGATCTCGTCGCCGCCGGCTCGACGGTCGCCGCGCGTTCCGCCGGCAAGGCGCGCATGGAGGGCAAGGACTACGTCATGCAGGACGGCGACGTCGTCGACTTCCGCTTCAACGTCTAGGAGAGCAGTACCTGCGGGCCAGAGGGCCTGCGAGGTGGACCGAGCCGGGGACCGTGCAGGGCAGCACGACATGGCTCACACGAAGACACCGCGGGCGAGGAGCTGCGCTTTCGCGATCTTGGTGACGCGACCGGCAGCCAGGGCCAGCGTGCGACCGCCCACCAGCAACAACCAGCCGACGGCTGGATCATAGGCGACCTCCGCGGCTCCCTCGGCGGCTGCGTCGGGTTCCCTAGCGACGAGCCCGGTCCCGGTCAGCGCGTTGACCATCAAGCCGCCGCGGTACGGGCCGAACCGCCTGATGAAGGAGCTTGGAACGCCCTGCAAGCATCTGGGCGCCGCGCAGGGCCAGCCCCGGGACTTCCCCCAGGAGAGCCTGGTCGCCGCGGTGACGGGTGAGAAACTTCCAGGAAAAGGCCGGATCGGTCGGCTCGGGGGTCGGTGAATGCGTACTCGCGGTGAGGGATGCCACGGCGGGTGTGCTGGCGCTGCACCTATACGACACGACCGGGGGGGAATGCGATATCTACAGCCGTCTGCACGAGAACGGTCTGTACCGCCTGAGCACCAAGTCCTACGTCACGCTTACGAAGACGGATGACCTTGGGGATGAGCACTTCGTCAGTGACGGTCTCGTTGTGGTGAAGGTCGGCAACTACGCGGTCGGCGTCGACGGCGACGCGGGGAGCCGGGTGTCGCCAGCGATCCTCACGGAGCTCGCCAAGCTCATGCTCCAGATCGTCCCGGAGAGCGGGCGCGCGGCGCGCCCCACGCCGTCCGGCTAGCTCCACCTCCTCTACGCCGCGCTGAGGGATCTGCCCAGACTGACCCAGCTGCCGATAACGAGGGTCCTGACCGGATCTCCACTCGGTGCCGCCCGCATAGTCCACATTGAGAGGGGAGATCATGCTTCGTTCGTCGCTGATCGGCCTTGGCCTGGCCGCTGCTGTCCTCGTCGGCTGTGGGAGCAGCGGCGGCGGAGATACCGCCGGCAAGCGCCGATCACGAACGGCGGTGCTACGTCGTCTGCGACTGGTGCCGTGGACCCAATCTCAGTCGCGACCGGGGAGACGGCACACGTCCTGGGACCTGCTGAGCGTCGCCGAGGCCTCGCAGGTGCTCGGCGTCTCGCTCGGCGAGAAGTCGTGCAAGACGCGGCCCATGTTCACCGAGTGCACGTACTCGCTCGAGGCGCAGCAGCGGGTGCACCTCTCGCTCAGTGCCCAGCCGGACAAGCGCTACGACACGACGTTGTTCAAGTACGCGGAGTCGGCGCCGAAGCGCCATCGGCTGTTGACGGCGTCGGTCGATCTACCGAGGGCATGCTCAACGACCTGGACGAGAACTACTGCGAGGCGGCCGCACGCCACAAGCTGCCCGACCCGAAGTGGGGCGATTACCTCTGGCTGCGGATCGAGGCCAACTCGTTCGCGGTCACCGCCGGATTCAAGGCGACCGCGAACTGCGAGGAAGTGCTGCGGCTCCTCGCTGACCGGATCTCCTGGACACCTCAGCATGACGGGTAGGTGGCTACTACCTGGCTAGATCGACTTGTCTTGCAGGTCACAGCCGCCGTGCCGACCACGACGTCCACGTCGACTGATCGCGGCGAGCTTCTGCCGGCTCGGCGAACCATGTGTACGTCTGCGCAGTGTGGCTTTGCGGGCTCAAGTGGCGTGTAACGGCAGCGTGCTGCTCACGGGTCTACCGCCGCTCTACCGCTCCGCGGCACCCTCGCCTCGTCGACGCGCAGACCCGCGTCGCAACATCCGGGAGGCGTCGTGGCGTATGCCTACGTCCACGATGTCGCTGCGACGTGGACGCGCTATCAGGAAGTGACCGAGGGGCTGGTCGACCCGGCACCGCAGGGGCTGATCGCGCATCTCGCCGGACCGACGGATGACGGCGTCCGGGTGATCGACGTCTTCGAGACGGAGTACGACGGCGAGCACTTCCGGCTGCTCCGTCTCGGGCCGGCGCTAGCGAACCTCGGTGCCACCGCGCGCGCCCACTGCACCTTCCGTCGGCTGCGGCCGGAGGACGTCGTCCTGACGCGACTCAGGGCAGGCGACTGATCAGTCGAGCGCGTACACCACCGCGTCCTCGAGCCGCAGGGTTCGACCATGCGCACGGCCCCGACCCAATGTCGCGCTCTCCCTCGCGTCGACCTGTGCCGCGAAAGCGGGGCGGAACTGGACCCAGCGGCCCAGGAACGTCCGTTCCTCCTCCGCCTCGACCGCCCCCCACAGGACGCCGGCGCGCTCCTCGTCCTGCGCCGCGAGGGCGACGACGACCAGGGTCGCGAGCGACGAGACGACGAGGATCCGGTCACCGAGCTCGACGCTCAGCGCCAGGGCCTCGCGGGCGTGCTCCTCCGCCTCCAGCACCCGCCCGAGCTGGCAGGCCGCCTCGGCAAGTGCCGCCAGGGCCTGGGGCTCCCCCCAGGCCCAGTGGCCGTTGCGCCGGTACTCGGCGAGCCCGTCGCTCGTCAGGTCGTACGCCTCCTGCATCCGTCCTTCGGTGATCTCGATGTCGGCGAGCGCCATCAGCAGGTCCGTTTCGACGATCAGATGCCCTGCGGCGCGCGCGCGCGGGAGGGCTCGGGCAATCCGCTGGCGGGCGGCAGTCCGGTCTCCTGCGGTGAGCTCCATCGTCACGAGCCGGTGTTGCAGACGTAGCTCGTTGAGCTCGTCCCCGAGCGTCGCGAACAGGGCGAGGCTCAGCTCGTAGTGCTCAGTGGCGCGTACGACGTCGCCCTCTACCTGAAGGCACCCGCCGAGGTCGCGGTGGGCGCGTGCCGTGAGCTCCGGCGACAGTCCATCCGACTGGAGCAGCGCGGCAATGCGCTGCGAGCCCTCGCGCGGGTTGCTGACGATCCACCGCTGCTCGAGCTGCAGGGCGATCTCGAGTGCGAGCGCGGGCGCACGGCTGGCGGCCCAGTCGAGTGCGGCCCGCAGATCCGGCCACTCCGCAGCCGCCTCACGGTGGAGCTGCGCCGCCGCCGTCCCGATCGCCTCCACGGAGAGGCCGAGGGAGAGGGCCACGTCGAGCGCGTGCTCGGCGTGCCGCCGTCGCACCGACTCCTGCTCGCCGAGCTCGACCAGCCGACCGTCGGCGAACTCGCGGACGGTCTCGAGCATGCCGTACCGCGAGCCTGACGCGGTCACCGTCCGCGTCAGAAGGCTGTGGTCGACGAGCGAGGCCAGCAGGTCGAGATCGACGTCGCACACCGACTCGGCCGCAGCGAGGGAGAACCGACCGGCGAAGACGGAGAGCCGCGCCAGCGCCGTCTGCTCCTCGGCGCGGAGCAGCTCGTGGCTCCACTCCAGCGTCGCGACGAGCGCCTGCTGCCGCGCGGGCAGGTCCGTGGGGCCGCCGGCCAGGACCGGCAGGCGCGCTTCGAGCCGCGCCAGCAGCTCCTCGACGGTAAGGGTGCGCAGCCGGGCCGCGGCGAGCTCGATCGCGAGCGGGAGGCCGTCGAGCCGGTCGCAG
>JBKJUS010000128.1:0-24946 GCA_046590575.1 Mycobacteriales bacterium
TCCTCGGCTACGACCACGCCGAGCCGAGTGAGGAGCAGGAGATGTTCGCGCAGCAGGCCAAGCTGCTCTCCTCATGGACGACCGGCCGGGCCGGCGGTCTGACTCCGTGATCGATCCTCACGAGCACGCTGTCGTGCTCGCCGGACCGCTCGGCACCACTCTTGGCGCCAGCGATGTGTGGCTGCTCGCCGTCGCGGTGCTGCTGGTCGCCCTGGCCGGTGTCTTCGCGTGCATCGATGCGGCGATGTCGCGCATCTCTCCAACCCGCGCGGAGAAGCTCCAACGTGACGGGCGGTCTGGCGCGAACCAGCTTGTGGTGATCACGGCCGACCCCCCGCGCTACCTCAACCTGCTGCTTCTCTTCCGCGTCATCGGCGAACTCGGCGCGACGAGCATCGTCGTACTCCTTGCCGCGCGTGAGATCACCGATCGCAACCTGCTCATCCTCGCTGTGACCGGCGGAATGGCAGTGGTGAGCTATGTCTTCATCGGAGTCGCACCGCGCACGGTCGGCGTGCAGCGGGCCGACATCGTGGCGCTGCGCGCGAGCCGGCTCGTGGTGGGGCTGACCAAGGTCTTCGGGCCGCTGCCAAAGCTGCTCATCCTCATCGGCAACGCGCTCACTCCCGGCAAGGGATTTCCCGAAGGTCCCTTCGCGACCGAGTCCGAGCTGCGTGACCTCGTCGACCTCGCCGAGGAGCGACAGGTCATCGCCGAGGGCGAGCGGAACATGATTCACTCGGTCTTCGAGCTCGGCGACACCATTGTCCGCGAGGTGATGATTCCGCGGCTCGACCTGGTGACCATCGAGCGCACCAAGACGGCCCGACAGGCGCTCAACCTGGCCCTGCGCAGTGGCTACAGCCGTATCCCGGTCGTCGGGGATGACGCAGACGACGTCGTCGGCCTCGTCTACCTCAAGGACCTGGTCCGTCGGGCGCAGGACGGTCGCGACGACGTACGCGTCGAAGAGGTGATGCGTCAGCCGACCTTCGTGCCCGACTCCAAGCCGGTGGACCAGCTGCTCCGCGAGATGCAGACCGGGCAGATCCACCTCGCCGTGGTCGTCGACGAGTACGGCGGCACGGCCGGTGTGGTCACCATCGAGGACATCCTCGAGGAGATCGTGGGCGAGATTGCCGACGAGTACGACAAAGAGGGTCCGTCCGTCGAGGAGCTCGACGACGGCAGCGTCCGCGTCACGTCGCGACTGTCCGTCGACGAGGTCAACGAGATGTTCGACGTCGCGCTGCCGACAGAAGACGCCGACACGATTGCCGGTCTGCTTGCCGCGGTGCTCGGCCGGGTGCCGATCCCGGGCGCATCGGTCACTGTGCAAGGACTGCGGATCACCGCCGAGAGCGCCGAGGGCCGGCGCAACCGCATCGGCACGGTGCTCATCGAGCATGTCGACTCCGCCGTTCGCGCTGACTGACCTCGGCTCAGACCGAGTAGTAGCCGCGTACGTCGGCGACGAGGTGCACCTGGCCCGCGGCGTTGCGGATGGAGACCTGGCCTTCGGGGCTGAGCTTGGCCAAGACGAGGTTCGCGCGCGTCTGCAGGCGGGCCAGGTTGAGGACGGACGCCTCGGGTGGTCGCCGGTCGGCCGGGTAGACGGTGAGGTGAGTGGTCTCCGTCGGCTCCGTCGCGGTCAGGTTGAGCAGCACGGTGCGCGCAGTCGTCGGCACCCCAGCGGCGCCGGGCACGGTGAACGTGACGACGCCTTCAGGGCCGACGCTGCCCTGCGGCGCGCCGGTTCCCGACCTGGTGTCGAGCAGTCGGGCTGGCGCGAGGGGGGAGTAGATCTCTCCCGGCTCCGCAGCGAGCGCGGTGTGGTAGCCGAGGACATCGATGACGAGGTGCGTGGTTCCCGCCTTGTTGAAGATCGTGACCCGTCCGTCGATGGACAGCCGGGCGACGACGAGCACCGCTGTGGTCTCGCCTCGCGCCGCGTTGAGCACGCTGGTCAGCGGCCGCGCGACGTTCGACGGATGCGCAGTCAGAAAAGTGGCAGCGGTCGGTGTCACCGCGGTGACTACGAGGACGACTGAGCCGACGCCGCCCGCCGGCACTCCGCTCCGCCCGAGCACCGCCACGACCAGCGACCTGCCCGGCCCGAGCGCCTGGCCGCCCGGTCGACGCGTGTCGACCAGCCGTGCGGGAGCCAACGCGTTGAGTCGGCCCCCTGCCGGACCACGTCCGTCGACGTAGTAGCCGGCCACGTCGGCGACCACATGAGCCGACGCGCCCTCGACCGCAACGGCGAAACCAGTGGCGCCGAGGCGCACGACGTCGAGGTTGGCGACGGTCTGACCGGCCACGTAGTTCAGCGTTGAGGCGACTGGCGCTGAACTTTCCGCGGGATACGCAGTCAGGAATCCGCTGCCAGCGGTATCGGTGGCGAGCATGGTGACCGCCACCGCGACGGCGCCCCGCGCAGGGATGCCGGCGCGACCGTCAACGGGCACCACCAGAGCGGCGTTGCTGCTCACCCTGCGGGTTGAGGTGCGCGTATCGACGAGTCGCAGGGGGGCCAACGCGGTGTAGGTGCCTGCGACTACGCCGCTGTCGGGGACGACGGTCTGGGAGGCAGCCGGGACCGATGGACCGAGGTCGTTGCGTGCGACGACGCTGAAGACGTGCGGCTCGCCGACGGCGAGGTCATCCAAAACAAGACTGCGATCCTCGGGACCGGCGACGGTCGACTGACCGCGGCCGTCGAGCAGGACTGTGTAGCCCACGATGGGCCGACCACCGTCGTTGATCGGAGCGACCCAGCTGACCCTCGCGGACCGTCGGCCAGGCACTGCCTCGACGTACATGGGTGGGCTCGGCACGAACGGTGGTGGGGTCGTGACCGTCGCCGAAGCCGGGGGTGAGGCGTTGCCGCCGCCGTCGCGCGCGAAGACGCTGAAGGAGTACACCGTGGCCGGATCGAGGTCGGTGATCAGCGCATCCGGGGTGCGTCCGCGGTAGACCAGATCGCCCTCATCGGGACGCTGCGGCGCCTCGACGCCGGGTAGCCGCCGTACGTCGGCGACTGCGAAGTCGAGATCGGCTGGGACGGTCCACGTCAGCCGGGCGGTCCGCTGAGTCACCTCTGTCGCTACGAGACCGGTCACTGGCGCGGGTGGCGGATCGGGTAGATGAGCCAGCCGCGCAGCTGCCAGCGCAAACTGCACGACCGGCGTCGGCCGACCCGAGGCAGGCACCTGCCAGATGGCGGTGTCCCGGCGGCCATCCCAGCCCTGTCCTGCGTAGACCAGGCAGAAGATCGTCGTGCCGTCGACGCCGTACGCCGGGTCCTCCAGCTGCGCGCCGAGGTCAGCCCGAACGGTCACCGTGCCGCCCACGGCCGACACCGTCGAGAGACGCGACCGCTCCGCGCTGAGCCGCTGGGTGAAAGCGATCGTCAGCCCGTCCGGTGACCACGCCGGCGACCGGACGGATCCGCCAGCCAGCATCGTCAGGCCGGTGCCGTCCGCCTCAACGACGTAGAGCAGGCCACCTGCAGCGAAGGCGATCCGCCGGCTGTCCGGCGACCAGGCAGGTTCCCGCGCGCCCGGCGTCGGAACCCTCTGCACCTGGCCGCCGCCTGTCGCCGGCATCGTCAGCAGCCGCCAGGAGGTCGGGTCCATCGCGCCGGTGGGGTCACGGACAAAGGCGATGGTCTGGCCGTCCGGTGACCATGACGGGTCGGCATCGGCCGTGCGTGGCTGGGTGATGCGCCGGAGGTCGCGCCCATCGGCTCCGACCAGATAGAGGCAGTAGCGACCGTCGCTGTCGTCGGTGAACGGCCCGGGAAAGACCAGCTGGGTTCGATCAGGGGAAAACGCCGGGCGACCGCTTGCGCGGGCGTTGGTGAGACGGCGCAAGCCCTGGCCGGCTCCGTCGGTGAGGTGAATGCGGTGGGAGAAGCCGCGGTCCGTGCTCAGCAGGACGGCGAACGAGCCGGCCGTCACGGCGCAGTCCCCGGCTCGATCTCGAGCTGCTGCAACACCTCGTGCACGCGGGGGATCAGCTGGGCCCGGTGCCGGCTACTGCCCAGGACGACGTAGAGGCAGAATGCGCGGCCGCCGTCGTGGAAGAAGACCTGAGTACCGGCTTGGCCGGCGATGGTGCGCTGCAGCTGGTGCGGGCTGAAGAGCTCGGCCCCGAGCCGCCGGGGCATCCCTCGGTTGGCGAATAGCGCGGTCGCCGCTGCCGCGGGGTCGTGCTCGAGTAGGACGATGAGGACGTGGTCGCTGCCCATCAGCTCGACGGCGCCGCTGCCGAAGTCGCCGCGATTGTCGGGGAGGGCGAAGTTGGCCGCGTGGAGGACCGCGTGGGTCTTCGACTCGTCCACCACGTCCTCGTGTCGCCGGTAGATCCGTGCATCCCAGCCTGCGGGCACCTGCACGCGGAGGCCGCGATGCGCGAGCCTCATGCCCCGACCGCCGCGGCGGCGCTGGCAAGCCCGGTGACGGCGAGGGCGGCCGACGTCGTACGAGCGGCCGGCTCGGCCCAGGTGGCCAAGCGCCGGGAGAGTGCGACGAGGTGACCTGTCGTGGTTACCGAGCCGACCATGAGCGCCGGCAGGGCGCGACAGGCTCCGAAGGTGGCGCCGATCAGGAGCGAGCCCATCCAGGAACCGGCGAGCGCTGCGGCGAGCAGGGCGACGTACACCGATGCCGTCGTCACGATCGTCACGACGCCGAGCCCCAGCTGAAGACCGAACCCGACTCCGCCCACCCAGCCGCGGTACGTGGTGAGCCAGTCCTCGTTGACCTGGCGGTGCACGGTCGGCAACAACCGCGGGTTGCGGTCGACCACGGCAGCGACCAGGCAGGCGACGGCGATGATCCCGAGGGATACGCGCGGCGGCGGGCCCGGTAGCAGTCCGAGCAACGCGCCCATGGACGTCCCGGACACCACGGAGCCCACCGCGTAGGCGGTGACCGTCGCGCCCCAATGGCGTTGCCGTCCCCGCTCACCGAGCGGGGTGATGCTGGTCAGCATCGACTCGCCTCAAGGTGACCACGTCGATCGGATCGCGGCGACTGCGGCCACCAGCACTCCCACCGTGGCCACGAGGTCGGGCATGCTCATTCGTAGAGGCTCTCGTGTCCCGGTCGGATGCCGGCTGCGAGCAGCTCGGCATCCGCTCGCGACTCCCGCTCGCCACCCGCGGTGGCGTCGGCGAGTGCCTGGGTGATGAGCCCGGATACCTGCTTCCAGGACGTGGCCGCCCCCTCGCCGCGCACCCGTCCCCGCGGACCATCGACGAGGACGAAGTAAGGCGAGTGGGGTACGGCGTAGTCGACCCAGGCCTGTGCGGCCATGACCGTCGTGATGCCGGCGGGCACCAGACCACGCAGTGCGGAGATGCTCTCTTCATCAGGCCCTTTGGCGACGATCACGAGCCGGGTGCGCGCGGGCAGCACGGGTGACTCCCGGAAGAGTCGCTCGCAGGTCGCGCAGCCACTGGAGAGGAACGCGAGGAGCGTGTCGTGACCAGCGCCGACCAGGCCGATCGCGATCGCTTCGTCGTCGCACGTCACGCCTGCGATGTCGTGTGCGCCGTGGCCGACGACCGGCGTGGGCAGCATCGCGGCGCCGGCGGGCGGTGCCGCCCCTCCGCTCTCCAGGCCGGCGCCGAGCTCATGAAGACGGCGCAGGATCTCGGCGTGGCTGCGCAGCAGCCCGGCGACCAGAACCCCCAGCAGGGTGATGACCACGCCTTCGACGACGATGAGAGCGAGCACGATGCGTCCTTACCCGCAGCCGGGTGAGAGACACGGTGCGGTGTGGGTGGCAGTCCGGTTGTCGGTCGCGCTGGTCGCGGTGCACGCGCCGTAGAGCCGGTACGGCGGCGTGCAGGTCACTACCCGGCAGGCCACCGGTCCACCGCACGCGATCTCCTGATGGCACTGGCCGTATCGGAAGAAGTTCCAGCAGACGCGACGCTGGTCACAGGTCTCGCTGTCGCTGCAGCGCCGGTCGCAGTTCACGCAGCCGGCCTGACAGAAGGAGTTGTATCCGCCGCATCCGGTGGAGCAGCCGGTGCACTCACCTTGACAGTCGATGTAGTAGCGCGGCTGCGGTTGACCATCGGAGCTGCAGCAGTACGCCGAGCTGTCGGCCTTCCACCACCCGCCGACGAAGGTGCCAGGAGGGCACTTGTTGACACCGTCGTTGACGGTGCAGCAGAAGACGGCGTAGCCGGCACCGCAGGTCGAGTCGATCCCGCATACGGCCGCATACGCGGTCCCGGGCTTGAGCAGGTAATGCATGGGCGCCGCCACGACAGCGGAGCCGACGATGGCGGCCCGAGCGAGGAAACCGCGACGTGACGTACGGCGCTCGAGCACGGCCGCAGCGGAGTCGACGAGGCTCATCGCAGCATCGCCAGCCGGGACATCACCAGGTAGCCGAACCATGCGGCCAGCCCCGCCATGGCGAGGAATGGCAACGCGAGCCACTGCTGGCCGGCGACCAGGCTCTGTGGAGGATCGAGAGCCAGGGTGAAAGTGGTCAGGGATGCGGCAGTGACGAGGGCCAGGTGCGCGACGGTCGGTGGCGTGTCTGCGCCACCGAAGCACCCGCAGGTGGCGAGCGGCTTGTCACTGCGCAGCGCGAGTAGGACGACAGCGGCGAAGCCGGCGTACCAGAGAGCGACCAGGGCGGCGGTCGGGCGCCCCACCCAGACCACGGCGGCCACCCCGGAGAGCACCTCGGCAGTCCCGAGCGCCCGCACCGCCGTCGGCCCGGTGGGCAGGCCGAGTTCGCGAAGGGCACGGGCGGTGTCACCTGGCGAGAACGCCTTGGCAGCGCCGCTGACGACAAGCAGCGCGGCAGCGGCTATGAAAGGACCGGCGAGAACGTCCATGAGGTGCCCACTCTACGTTCGCCGGTAGCATCGATGGGTGCACCCTGAGGACGACAAGCTCGTCACCCTTGCCCGTTCCGCGTTGCCGCGCTCGCGTGGGAAGCAGGAGGGTGCCGCCGTGCGAGATGACATCGGCCGAACCTATGCGGCGGCCGCGGTCGAGGTCGGCCCGATCTCCTTGAGCGCTCTCGAGCTGGCCGCGGCGATGGCGGTGTCGAGCGGCGTACGGAGGCTCGAGGCTGCGGTCCTCATCGCCGACGGTGACCGACCCAGCGAGCGTGAGGCCGAGGTGCTCTCGTCGCTCGGCGACCCGGTGGTCACTGTGCTGGCCGGCGAGAGCAAGTGAGCGACCTTCCGTTCAAGTCCGGTTTCGCGTGCTTCGTTGGCCGACCCAACGCCGGCAAGTCGACGCTCACCAACGCGCTCGTCGGGCAGAAGGTCGCGATCGCATCGAGCAAGCCGCAGACGACCAGGCACGCGGTACGCGGCATCGTGCACCGGCCTGACGCGCAGCTTGTGCTGGTCGACACCCCCGGCCTGCATAAGCCTCGGACTCTGCTCGGTGAGCGGCTCAACGCCATCGTCCGGGAGACCTTCGCTGCGGTCGACATCGTGGGACTGTGCATCCCGGCAGACCAGCCGGTGGGCACCGGTGACCGCTTCATTGCCCGCGAGCTGTCGGCGCTGAAGACTCCGGTCTTCGCAGTGGTGACGAAGGAGGACCTCGTCGACCCGCCGCGCATGCGCGAGCAACTCCTCGCCGTCTCGAAGCTGGGCACTTTTGCCGAGGTGGTGCCCTGCTCGGCAGTGACGAGCTGGCAGGTCGACCTGCTGGCCGACCTGCTCGTCTCTCGGCTGCCGACGGGCCCACCCCTCTATCCCGAGGGTGACCTGACCGACGAGCCCGAGATGGTGATGGTGGCCGAGCTGATCCGCGAAGCTGCGCTGGAAGGCGTGCGGGACGAGCTGCCGCACTCTCTTGCCGTGGTCGTCGAGGACATGGCCCCGAGGGAGGGCAAGACCGACCTCGTCGACATCTACGCGATCGTCTACGTGGAACGGGACAGCCAGAAGTCGATCATCATCGGCAGCGGTGGTGAACGGCTGCGCGACGTGGGCACTCGGGCGCGCGCCCAGATCGAGGCACTCCTCGGCAGCCGGGTCTACCTCGAGCTGCGCGTGAAGGTGGCCAAGGACTGGCAGCGCGACCCCAAGCAGCTGCGGCGCCTCGGCTTCTGACGGCCCACCGTTTACGGGGGGCACTTCGGTGGGTAGACGGCGAACATGGACAGCGAGATCAAGGAACAGTCGGATGAGGCTTCCGCCCGCGTACTCACCAATGCGGGCTTCGGCGCTGGCGTAGTCGGGATCCTGGTGGCGGCCCTCGTCTCACCATTCGTCGCCGGGGCGTGGATCCTCGCGGTAGTGCTCGGTGCCGTCGCGCTGCTGTGCGGGCTGTCCGCGCGCGACAAGAGCACGCGCGCCGGCCAGTGGCACGGTCTGGCAGGCGTCTCCGCTCTGCTCGGTGGGGTCGCCATCGTGGCCGCCCTGCTCAGCCAGCTCTAGTCGCGCAACGCCGCTTCTAGAGTGGTGGCTCGCACCTGCCATTCCCCCCACTCGGCCACAGCGCGAAACCCCATCGCCTCGTTGATGTCGAGCATGTGCCGATTGACCTCGGCGTTGAAGGTCTGCACCCACCGCGTGCAAGGCCGGTCTTGGAGCAGGACGGCGAGGTTGGCCGCCTTGATCCAGCGGCCGAGTCCGTGGCCTCGGTGCTCGTTCAGCACCACGGTGTCTTCTTGGAAGGCGACTTCCGGCCAGCCGCCGGGACCGATGATGTCGGTGAGCCCCACCAGCCGACCTGACAGTTCGTCGCGCACACAGGTGGCCCAGAGCTCGTCGCCGCGCTCGGACATGGTCGCCTCGTAGGCGCGAACCCGCTCGCTGGTGTAGATCTCGTCCTCAAGGTCGAGGCTTTCGCGGGGTGCGTCATTCATGGCTGTCCGCAGGTCAGCGTGGTCGGCAAGCAGCTCTGCCGGGGTTACTTCACGCCACTGGACGAGGGTGTAGCGGCCGACTGCGGTCGGTGCCGGTCGACCCCACTGCAGCAATGCCTCGACGTCGACCCCGCTGAGGTCCAGCAGGCTCCGACGGTCGACCGTCTTCTGCTCCGCCCCGTGCGCGCCGAGGAAAGCGCTGCCCGCGGAGCCGCTCTTGGCCTCGACCGTGACCAAGGACCGATCATGGGATCGGGCGTACG
Source organism: Mycobacteriales bacterium (assembly GCA_046590575.1). Taxonomy (GTDB): domain Bacteria; phylum Actinomycetota; class Actinomycetes; order BP-191; family BP-191; genus DATLNF01. Next base: position 9,129 of record JBKJUS010000128.1, read on the forward strand.
ACGTCGCGGCCCGGATCAGAGCAGTGCCGGCACCCTCCCGACGTCTGCTCGGCCGCACGCTGACGGCGAGGAAGACGATGTCGCGATTCTCCGGAGCATCCGGCCAGGACGCGGTGCAGCAGCCGATGACCTCGTCCCGGCTGTCTCGGGCGACCCAGTGACGCTCGATCCACGCGTACTCCGTGGCACGGATGTACGCGAGGTGCGACGCAAGGGGCCGGACCGGCTCACCCGGGCGCTGCTCCTGGTCGACCTCGCTGGTCACGACGCACCACGCCTCCAGGTCGGCGAGTGGAGCCGTGCTGGGGTCGAAGTCTTCGATGACAGCCATGCCCTGAGTTCTAGACCCGGGCGCGGCGTAGGCGCCACTGGATAACTGGCAGTGGATGATGGGGTCGTGACGCTCTACCGGGACGAGGCTGTCGTCCTGCGCACCCAGAAGCTTGGTGAAGCGGATCGCATCATCACGATGCTGACCCGACGCACCGGCAAGGTGCGCGCGGTGGCCAAGGGGGTGCGCCGTACCCGCAGCCGGTGGGGGGCGAGCTTGGAGCCCTTCACCCGTGTCGACGTCCAGTGTTACGCCGGTCGCTCGCTGGACACCGTGACGCAGGCTGAGATCCTCGAGCCGCACGGGCTGCTCGCCGGCGACTACCAGCGCTATACGGCGGGCACGGTGATGCTCGAAGCCACGGATCGACTCACCGAGGAGCGAGAGCCGGCGCTGCGCCTTTACCTCCTGCTGGTCGCTGCACTCGACGCCCTGAACGATGTGGCGCGCGACAGCGAGATGGTGCTCGATGCCTTTCTGCTGCGGGCCATGGCCCTGAGCGGCTACGAGCCGGCGTTTACGTCGTGTGCCCGGTGTGGCGAGCCCGGGCCGCACCGGTCCTTTCACATCGCTTCCGGCGGGGCAGTGTGCGGTGCCTGTCGGCCAGCCGGGGCAGCGTCGCCATCAGCTGCTTCGGTGGTGCTGATGAGCGACCTGCTCGGCGGTAACTGGGTGGCCGCGGAGGCGACTGGGCGACGGGTCCGCCGGGAGGCGAGCGGTCTTGTGTCGGCGTACTGCGAGTTTCACCTCGACCGCCGCCTGCGGGCGCTTCCGCTGGTACCCCGGTGAGCGCCGACCGCCCGCGCCAAGACGAGCCCGTGGGCGTTGTGGGGAGGATTGCGGTCGCCAGAGCGACCGGAGAACTCCTCACAACGATGTCCGGTGCTTGTGAACCCGTGCCCTCGTGAACGCAGTGCCGCGATGAGCCGTCGCAGAGCGCCGGTGCTCCCGCCGCGCCCGCACCCGTCCGGGGCGCAGCCGCCCGACCTCGACCGGCGCGCAGTGCCGCGCCATGTCGCGTTGGTCATGGACGGCAACGGCCGGTGGGCGCAGGCCCGCGGACTTCCGCGCACCAAGGGACACGAGGCTGGGGAGGCCGCGCTCTTCGACTGCGTCGAGGGGGCGATCGAGACCGGCGTGCAGTGGCTCTCGGCGTATGCCTTCTCCACGGAGAACTGGAAGCGCTCGCCGGAGGAGGTCCGCTTCCTGATGGGCTTCAACGAGTCGGTGCTCGTCCGCCGCCGTGATGAGATGCATGCCCTCGGCGTACGGGTGAGGTGGGCCGGGCGTCGACAGCGGCTCTGGCCACGGGTGATCCGTCGCCTCGAAGAGGCGGAGGAGCTGACCAAGGACAACCGCGTCCTCACCCTGACCATGTGCGTCAACTACGGCGGTCGGGCCGAGATCGCGGACGGCGTACGTCGACTGGCCGAAGACGTCGCCACCAAGCGCGTCGACCCGGCAAAGGTCTCGGAGAAGACGATCGCGCGCTACCTCGACGAGCCTGACATGCCTGACGTCGACCTCTTCATCCGGACGTCTGGCGAGCAGCGCATCAGCAACTTCCTGTTGTGGCAGAGCGCCTACGCTGAGTTGGCTTTCGTCGACACGCTCTGGCCGGACTTTGACCGGCGGCAGCTGTGGAAGGCTATCGAGGACTATGCGCGTCGTGACCGCCGCTACGGCGCGGTGAGTGAGGAGATCCCGTCGTGACCGCGCTGCAGCACGTCAACGTCGTCGTACCGCCCGGGCAGGCTGAGCAGGTCGCCGCGTTCTACGTCGACGTGCTTGGGCTGGAACGCATCGACAAACCAGCCGCGCTTGCTGGGCGCGGCGGTGCGTGGCTCGATGTCGACGGGTTCGCTCAGCTGCATCTGTCTGAGCGGGCGGGTGCGGTCCACGAGGACTCCCACTTCGCCCTCGTCGTCGATGACTTCGACGCGGTGCTCGCGCGACTCGTCGCTGGCGGAGGGACCTGGAACGAGCAGGAGGACGTTTTCGGCGGCCGGCGCGGGTTCACCCCTGACCCGGCCGGCAACCGGGTCGGGCTGCTCGAGCGGACCGGAACTCTCGCGAACTAGTCCGACGATTGGTGCGAGACGCTCAAAGGCAGCCTGGGATCTCGGCGTACCCGCTGATGACATGGAGCCGGCGACTGGCGCAGACTGCGCGCATGCGGACAACTCTGCTCGCGATGACGGCTGGCCTGGTGATCTTCTCTGCGCCCGTCCCGGCACTCGCTGCTGACCTGCGCAGCGACGCCACGTCGGCGCTTTCCGCGTTCCCCCAGGTCGTGGCGCCGACCGACGCCCCCACGCTGCCGCCCGTGGTCGTCGAGGCCCCGGTTTTCACCCCCGCCGAGGAAACCGCAACGCCGTTCGCCTACCCGGCGGTCTTCCTCGTCCCGCTGGCCCTCCTTGCCGGCGCGGCCTGGGCTGCGCGAGCCTTCACCCGAGACCTCACGCCCACATCGTTCTGAGCCGAGGCTCGACGGCGACGGATGGTCGGTGCCAGCGCGAGCAGCTCGACGGCCTCGCGTAGGGCGGCATTCGTGTCCGCGTGACGCTGCGCCCCGAGCACACGGTTGGCGTGCACGTCGAACATGCCCAGCGCGAAGACGAGCAGGGCCAGGCCCACCACCCCGCCGGAGACCAGGAAGGGAAGCTGGTACGGGACGAACTCTGTCGCGGCGGCGCCTCGCCAGGCGAGCCCGATCGCGACGAACGCTGCCATCGCCATGCCGACGAGGACGATGCCGGTGCTGACGGCGGGCGCGGCCACCGCCTTGCGCAAGGCGCGTAGGGCTTCGACCAGGTCGATCACTCGGGGCTCGCATCAAGGGTGACCCGGAGCTCACGCAGCGCGCCGGTGAGCTGGTCATGCTGACGCTCGCGATCGGCCGCGTCCGTGCGCTTGGCGGCGACGTTGACGACAGTCACTCCGATCAGCACCAGCGCAAGTCCGGTGAACCCGCCCGACACGAGGTACGGGATCTGCCGGTACACCTGTACCTCGTCAGCTACCCGGCCCCACGTGAAGGTGAGGAGTACGAATCCGGCGACACACAGGCCGATGCCGATGTACGTCGGCACTGGCGAGCCCGGTCGCAACAGGCTCGCTCGGCGCGACTGGCCGGCGTCCAGAGTGTCTGCGGCGTACGGCGCGGTGCCGGCTGCTCCCATGACCTGAGTGTTGCTCATGCCGAAGGCTCCCTCTGTGTGTCAGTAGTCGGTCTGTCCAGCAGGTGCAGCTGCAGGTGCGTGACGAGGCGATCGACTGGGTCGTCGATGTCGAGGCCGGACACTTCGAGCAGTCGCCGAATCCGGTAGCGGAAGGTGTTGGGATGCACTGAGACCCGGTCGGCGGCCACCCGCACGTCACCGAAGGCGTCGAGAAGCGCGCCGAGCGTTTCGACGTACGTCGTGCCCTTTTCCCGATCGTGCTCCACCAGCGCCCCTACGCGACCGGCGAGCAGGCCCGGGTTGGCGGCTGCCTCGTCGCGAAGGATGGCCAGCACCACATGGCTGCGTACGTCTTCGCCGGTGGCCACCGGCCCCCGGTCCGGGTAGGAGGAGAGCACGCGAAGAACGGCATCGGCCTCGGCCCGAGCCGTAGCTGCGGCCAGTGGCCCGGTCGAGGCAGAGCTCACTCCGGCGGTCACGGGCACATGAAGAGAGCTGCCGACCCGGTCGACGAGTGTGCGCGCGAGTGCGCCAGCACCTGCCGCATCGGTGTGCCCCGCGAGCAGGACGTAGACCGTGTCCTCGACGGCGACGGCAGCCGCTGGCCGCCGGTAGGCCCGACAGTGCAGGCCGACGAGGTCGACGGCACGCTCGGCCTGGGCCAGCGCGCCGGGCCGGTCGCTCTCGTTGAGCCGCAGGGCGATGACCGTGACCGCCTGGTCCAGCGGTTGACCGAGCGCTTGGAGGAACACGCCGCTCGGCAGGCTTCCGTCGAGCACTGCGCGCCACCGGTCGGAGCGCCGCCGCCGCTCGAGGTCCTCGAACGACCGGTGTCGCAGGAGGTGCAGCGCTGCGACCCGGGCCGCTTCCTGCAGTGCGCGCTCGGCCTCCACGTCGAACGGCCGCTCGTGCTGCGCCGCCCAAATGCTGCCCAACACCTCGCCGCCGGCACGGACGCTGACCGCGAGGCGGGTCGCCAGATCAGGTACGTCGTCGAGCTTGATCAGCACCACCTCATCGCTGCTCCAGAGCCGCCGAAACACCCCTTCCTCGGTGAGCCGGGCCAACCACTCGTCGGGCACTTTGCGGCCGAGGATGGTCCGTCGCCGCGGCTCGTCGACGCCGGTCTGGTCGCGGCTGTATGCCAGGACGGTCGAACGCGGGTCCTCGATGGTGACCGGGCCGCCGACGACCGCTGCGAGCGCGTCGGCGAGGGCGAAGAGGTCGCCTACCGGGGCCCCTCCCACATCTGCAGTCGGGCTTCCTGCCGCGGCTCGGGCGCTGCGCAGCAGCACGTGCAGCTGGGACCAGGAGAGCTCAGGATCGACGAGGAGCAAGGCCACCCCGGCTTCTGTCGCGGCCGCCACCGCCTCGGGCGACACCGTCGGTCCGCGGAGGCAGACCGCGCTCGCGCCGATCGAGCCGGCCGCTCGGATCAGGTCCTCCGCTTCGCGCCGACTGCCGTCTACCCCGACACCCAGCACCACGTCCCCTGCAGCTGCGAGCGGTCCCCCCGAAGGCTCTCCGCGCGGGTCGGCGATGACGACGTCGGCCACGGCAGCCTCCAGGCCGTGTGGCGCGGTGCGCACTCGGAGCAATCCAGGGCCTAGCACGTCGAGAAGCACTCCGAGGGGCGCGATCGGAGCGGCGTAGGTGGGCGAAGTCATCGCGATCGTCTCGGTCGCGTCATCGCAGCGCTTCGAGCACGCGCTCGGCGGTGCTGGGGCCGACGCCGGAACGCTCGATCGCCTCGGGATCTCCGCCGAGGTAGGCCTCGATCACCAGGGGGTCGTGGCGCACGACGTCGGGCGACCCCTCGGCGATGATCCGGCCGTCGGCCATCGCGATGATTCGGTCGGACAGGCCCATGATCAGCGGGATGTCGTGCTCGATGACGACGAGCGTGACGTCGAGTTGACTCTTGAGGTCACGCAGCAGCTTTCCCAGGGCTTCGGTTTCGCGCTGCGCGATGCCTGACGATGGCTCGTCGAGGAGCAGCATCACGGGGCGGAGCGCAATGAGGCAGGCGATCTCGGCGATCCGGCGGGTGCCGGTGGACAGCTGCTGGACCTGCTTGTCGCGGTAGCGGTCGAGGTTCATGAAGGCGACCAGCTCACGGGCCAGCTGTTCCTTGCGCCGTTCGCCTCCGCGCAACCCCAGCAGGTCGGCGCCCAGGCGACTCGGGTGAGTCCGCTCGAGCGAGAGCTGCACCGCTTCGGTCACGGTCATCGTGGGGAAGAGGGCGGCGTCCTGGAAGGACCGGATGAGCCCCATCCGGGCTCGCGCCTCCGGGCCAAGCGTTGAGACGTCTTGCCCGTCGAAGCGGACCAGGCCCGAGTCCTGCCGGGTGAATCCGCCGAGGAGCTCGAAGGTGGTGGTCTTCCCAGCGCCGTTTGGTCCGATGAGCCCCAAGGTCTCGCCGGCGGCAACCGTGAAGGAGACGCCGTCGACCGCGACGACACCGCCGAAGCGCTTGCGCAGGTTGCTGGCCTCGAGCAGTACCGCGCCCGGTGGGCGCAGGCGCATGGCGGGAGCGACGGGTGAGGTGCGGCGGCGTACCGATGCAGCGGACCCCATCGACGCGGGCACTGGGGTTGCGTCGGCAGCGTAGGCGGCGTCGACGTCGATGCCGGCTCGGCGGCCGAGCGCCTTGACGATCTTGTCGCGGACCGGAGTGAGGACCTGGGCCAGGCCGCCGGGGGCGTAGAGGATCAGCATCAGCGCGCCGAGCTTGGTTGCTGCGAGACCTGCGCTACCGAGGTCGACGAAGGCGGGTATGCCGATGACGAAGAGAACGCCGATGATGGGCCCGGCGAGAATCGAGATGCCGCCGAGGACCGTCATCACCACGACGTCGATGCTCGATGCGGTGGGGAAGGTGGAGGTGCCGATGCGCGAGAGTGCGTGGCCGTAGACGGCTCCGCCGAGTCCTGCGACGAAGCCGGCGAGAAGGAAGCCCTGTGTCTTGACCAGCGCCGCGCGGACGGTGAACGCCCGGGCGTTGTCCTCGTTGTCGCGCACCGAGACGAGCAGCCGGCCGAAACCGCCGGATCGCAGGTTCTTGACGAGGATCACCGCGATGACGGTGACAGCGAGCGCGAACCAGTAGTACCGCTTGCCGGTGTCCAGCGCCGTGTCACAACCGCGGTCGAGGCACGGTCGACCAGGGTCGACGCCGTCGGAGAGCACGTACTTCTGCTGCAGCAGCCACGCGGGGGTGACCAGGGCGAAGCCGAGGGTGGTGACCGTGAGTAGGAGACCCCGGATGCGCAGAGCAGGCAGGCCGATGACCAGGGAAGCCACTCCGGCCGCCAGGCCGGCATAGAGCAGAGACAGCGCGAAGTTACCCGTGCGCGACGACACTTCGTACGACGCCCAGGCGCCAACGGCTGCTATCGCGAACTGGCCGAGGCTGAGCTGACCGCCAAGTCCGGTGACCAAGCCGACGGACAGTCCGACGATGGCGAAGCCCATCATCCCGGTGATGGTCACTGCGTTGCTGTTGGAGATGAAGAACGGCAGTGACAGCATCACGGCAAGTCCGGCGAGGCCGATGATCCGGCCCAGGTTGCGAACGACCCACAGCGTGCGCAGCGCGTCGGGCACTGGTCGCGCGGCGAGCACCGCAGCCCACGAGCCCTTTTCCTCATCTCGTCCCCCGCGCTGCTTCTGCAGCAGCAGTGCGCCGAGGATGATGACGAACAGGCACAGCTCGACGAGCCCGGACTGCGGCTTGTTCCAGAGCAGCAGCTGCTCGATGACGCCGAGACCGATTCCCCCGGCGAGCGCCAGGCCGAGGTTGTTCATCCGGGCCAGCACCGCACCCGCGAGGGCACGCAGCAGCAGGCCGGGGCCGAAGGTCTCTCCGCTGGAGAAGCCCCGCGTGGGTGCGGTGAGGATCGCAGTGAACGCGGACAGCCCACCGGCGAGCGCCCAGGACAGTGCACTCATCCGGGCCGCCGGGATGCCGGCCATCCGAGCCGCCTCCGGGTTTGCGGCGGAGCTGCGGATGCCGAGCCCGAAGCGGCTGCGGGTGAGGAAGACGATGAGGGCGATGACCACGAGCGGAGCGAAGACGAGCATCCCGTAGTACGCGCTCGTGATGCGCAGTGCGCCGATCTCGAACGGTCGGAACAGGAAGCCAATCTGGGGCGGCTCGGGATACTTCGAGCCCGCTCCGGCCTGGCTGTTGACCACCAGGGAGAACACGACGAGGAACTGCCCGACCCCGAGTGTCGCCACGACCGACATCAGTCGCGGCGCGTTGCGCAGTCGGCGTACGACGGCGATCTCCGCCAGCGCGGCGGTCGCCGCGCCGGTGGCCAGGCCGATCGGCAAGGCGACGTAGTAGGGGAAGCTGTACTTCACCGCGATCAGGCCGAACAGCGCCGCGCCGAACGCACCGATCTCGCCGTGGGCGAAGTTGATGATGCGGTTGCTGCGGTAGATCAGGACGAGGCCGACTGACAGCAGGCCGTAGGTCAGGCCGATGATCGTGCCGAGCGTGATCACGGGGATTGGCGTCTCGACGCCGAGACGCGAGCGCAGGGTCAGTGCGACGACGACGAGCGCGATCCCGCCCGCGGTGTTCGCGATGCGCTTGGGGGTCAGCTGGCCGACGTGGATCCGTCGGGCGGGCGCTGTGAGGATGCTCACAGGTCCTCGCCCTTCGCTGCCCCTTCGAGGAACACCGCGCGGAGCAGGTCGTCACGAGCGAGCAGGTCTTCGCTGCGGCCGTCGAAGCGCATTTCGCCCTTCTCCATGAAGTACGCATGCTGGACCAGATTCAGGGCGATGTTCACCGACTGCTCGACGAGGACGACGGCCGTCCCCGTCTTGTTGATCTGCTTCACCAGCTCCAACAGCTGGGCGACGATCACCGGTGCCAGGCCGAGCGACAGCTCGTCGATGACCAGCAGCTTGGGCTTCATGATCAATGCCTTGGACAGCCCGAGCATCTGCTGCTCGCCACCGGAGAGTGTGGAGGCATTGCTGTTGCGCCGCTCGGCCAACCGCGGGAACGTCTCGAAGGCAGCACCCATCGACTCTTCGAGAGCCTTCTTGTTCCGCCCGAGCGTGTAGCCGAAGCTGCGCAGGTTGTCGACGACGCTCATCGGACCGAAGACCGCCCGTCCACCTGGTATCTGGGTGATGCCGAGGCGGGCCCGACGCTCCGCGTCGAGGTAGGTGATGTCCTGGCCGCGGAAGCGGACGCTGCCTGCGGTGGGCAGGCCGACCCCGCTGATGACCTTCAGCAGGGTGGACTTGCCGGCACCGTTGACGCCCAGCAGCGCGACCATCTCCCCGTCGTCGACGGTGAAGTCGACGTTGAAGAGCACCTGCAGCTGGCCGTAGGAGAAGTCAATTCCCTTGCTGGTCAGCAGCGGCAGTCGCCCACCGGCGCGGGTGATCCGCTTGATCTCCTCGTCCTCGAGCACCTCATCGATCATCCGGTCCATGTCACCCTGCACCGTCTTGCCGGCGTCGCGCAGCAGTAACGAGCCGATCACGCCCGGGATGAGCAACGACGCAAGTGCGCCGGCGATGCCGTACTCGTCCTGGACGGTGCCGAGCAGCAGCGCTCCGGCGATCCCACCAACGCCGGCCGCGAAGATCGTCAGCAAGGCGGCTGCATGGGGCCGCATCGAGGCCGGGACGATCGACAGCAGGGTGATCGCGAAGGCGGGGGCGAGGGCGGCGAACAGGCCGCTAGCGACGCCGAACAGCAGCATCGTCAGCCAGGTGTACGGCGCAGCGATGGCCAGGACGATCAGCACCACGCCGGCGCCGAGCTGCACCCCCGATACCTCGATGACCCGGCGCGGGCTGCGCCGGAACATGTCCTCGCCGCGCTTCCCGTAGAACATGAGGGCGACGATGCTGCACGCGGCCAGGTAGGCGAAGAACAGGGCTCGTTGGGTCGCCGAGAGGCCGAGGTCCTCTTCGAGGTAGAACGACAGGAACGTCTGGAAAGGAATGAGCAGCACGCCAAAGACGGCGTACGCGACCATCAGCCGCTTCACGGTCGGGATGAGCAGTAGCCGGCGGAAGATCTCGAAGTAGCCGAGCTGCACGTCAGTTTCAGTCAGCCGGTCGGCGTCGCCGCGTAGTTCGTGGACCGAAGCGCGCAGCCGTTGGGTGTCCCACCTGCCGAAGCCCGGGTCACGCAGGCGGACGCAGCCCGGCAGCACGAGCAGGCAGATGCCGCCCATCACCAGGAAGACGCCGCGCCACGTGAGGTTGAACGGGCCGACGAGCAGGGCCACTGTCAGCGGTGCGAGGATAATTCCGCCGCGAGCGATGGCGTTGTAGAAGCTCAGCACTCGGACTCGGGCTGGCGGCGGATAGCTGTCCATGAGCAGCGGCTGATGCAGCGCGCCAACGCTCCCGGACGTGAATCCGTCGGCCAACAGGACAAGCAGGATACCGGACGTTGCTACCGCGAACCCGGTGGCCAGGGTCGCCACTGCCCACGCGGCTGCGGTGACCAGTGACAGCACCGCGCGGCGTGGACGGTTCTGCACCGCGGCCGCGAGCAGCATGGGCGCGAACCCGGCGGCGAGGAACTGGAGGACCGACAGGAGCAGGATCGTGCCGACACCGACGCCGATCGCGCGGCTGATCTCCGGTGCGAGAACGCGGAACGCGTAGCCCTGGAAACTGTCGACGACCGCGAGCAGGCCGACCACGACAAGCGGGTACATCGTGACCTTGTGCTCGCGCAGCACCTGTCGAAATTCGGGTGTGTCATGGTCCGCGCCGGTCACGCCCAAGGTCTGACGGGCTTGGTCCCGCAGCGCTTCCCGCGTGGCGGCGACCTCATCGACGAGGGCGTCGCCGTCAGCGACCACCGGAGCATCGACGGGTGGGGTCATGCCCGCACGTCCCGGTCGATCTCGAACCGGACCTGCCACGCGCTCTCGCTGATGCGACGTCCCGCCGGATCGAGCAATACGACAGTCACCACGTGGAACTCCCGCCGTCCCTCAGGCGAGTTCTGCGGCAGAGTGTCCAAGGTGAGCTCCGTCTCAGTGGTGGTGAAGATCCGGCGGGCCTCGAGGTACTCCTCGTCGGGACAGCCGTCCGCCGGCCGACAGGTCCGGTCTTTGCGCGCCACGTGCTGCAACGTCTTACCGGGCGGCACGGGGGAGCGATCGACGAAGACGGCGAAGTAGCCGTCGCCAGAGCCGACGCCTGGTCCCGCGATGTCGAAGTCGTCAATCCGCCAGTCGACGGTCAGCGGCAGCCGCAGCTTCTCCCTTTCCTTCGGCGCCAGGATGTGCAGCCGGTTGTCGTTGGAGAACGCGAGCCCACTGGTGCCGAACCCGCACGCTGTGACGGCGTAGAGCGCTGTGACGACCAAGACCATGGCCTGGCGGCGATGCGACGATAGGCGGTGCGACAACAGCAGCCTCCTGGGTGCACTTCGATGGCCCTCATCGTGCCGGTGCGAGGCGCGGCGATACTTCGTGCAGACCGACGATCGGATCATGAGATCTTAGTTGCGGACGCCCAAGTCTGGCCGTGGATAGGACCCTGCGGTCGGCCCAGCTCGTTGCGGAAGAGCCGCAGCACGTTCTCGCCTAGCACCTTCCGAACGTTGGATTCGGTCAGGCCGCGGCCGAGCAGCGCTTCCGTCACGCCGGGCAGCCCGGCTGGACCGGCGAGGCCGGGGATGAACTGCATGACGTCGAGACCCTCCATGAGAACTGGCCGGTCGCACATGGGGATCTTCTCGTCGAAGACTTCTGCAATGAAGTCCGGGCCGAGGCCGACCGAGTCGATGCCCGCAACGTCAGCTACGTAGCAGATGTGGTCGGCGAGATCGTCCATGGTCGCGTCGCGCTCTGCGAGGAAACCGGCGAAGAAGTTGACGCAGACAACACCACCTGTGGCGGCGACCGCTTTCAGCTGGCTGTCGGTGAGATTGCGATGATGGTCGCGGATCGCCCTGGCGGACGAGTGCGTCGCGATGATCGGCCGGGTGGCGATCTCCATCACATGATCGACTCCGCCGACGCCGAGGTGGGAGATGTCGATGATGATGCCAAGTCGCTCGCACAGCTCGAGCGCGGCGACCCCGGACCGGGTGAGTCGGCTGGCAGCTGCGTCCTCGGCGGAGCCATCGGCGAGGGCGCTACGACCGAAGTGGGCGAAGGACACAACACGTACGCCGAGGCGCCATAGCGCCTGCAGGAGCTCGATGTCATCGTCGATCTGCGGGCAGCCTTCAAGGGCGAGCACGAGAGCGATGCGCCCGCTCGCTAGTGCCGCGTCGATCTCCGGCCCGTCCCTGCACAGCGCGACCTCATCCGCGCAGCCGTCGGCGATCCGATGTGCGGCCTCGACCATGCGCAGGGTTTCGCGCAGAGCACCCTCGGGCCGGAACTCATCGTCGATGAACACCGGGAGCACTTGGATGTCGACGCCGCCTTCGCGGAGCTGCGGCAGCCAGTGGTCCCGGAAGTAGTCGACCCAGCGCTCGCGCGGCCGGCGCACGACGAGCATCAGCAGGTCGTTGTGGGTGTCGGCGACAACGGCGTCGTGGTGCAGCTTCAGTGACATGCACGTCACCCTGCCGCACCGGCGCCGTGTTGGGTAGGCCGCAACCGTCAGCCCATCACGCTGAAGGAGCTTTCCTGGTTGATCTGACGTAGTCGGCTGTAGTGCCCCAGGTCGGCGACGTGGCCGGTGCGCTCGAGCTTTACCTGCACGGGCTCGACGTCATGGTCGTGGCCGCCCTCCACAGCCGTGATGAGCTCGGCCATGAAGCGCCCGGCCACCGGTGCGTTCTTGAACTGGTTTCCGCTCGTGCCAATCGCGATGTAGAAGCCGGGCAGATTGGTCTTGTCGTAGAGCGGGATCCAGTCCTCGCTCACGTCGTACACACCGGCGATCCCCCGGGGCGACTCCGGCACGGGCAGCTCCGGCAACCGTCGGGCGGCGCGGTAGACCTGTGCCTTGTAGACCTCCTGGGTGGGGTTGGTCTCGTAGACGTCGGGATCGTCGAGCCACTGCAGCGGGTCGCACGCCGGCTCGGTGCCGCCGATCAGCAGTGCACCACCGGGCGTTCCTCGGAAGTACGTGCCGAGGTCGAGGTCGGCGACGAGCGGGCCGGGCATGCCATGGGAGTAACCGGCCGGCTCGGGGACGTGGTGCACTTCCTGGCGCATCGGCCGGGTGGTCACCGCGAAGTCGCCGAGTACGTCGGCCAGCTCGTTGATCCGCGAGCTGTGCGGGCCGGCCACATTGACCACCACTGGCGCGTCGATGAGGCTGCCGTCCACCAGGGTCACCCCAGCGACTCGGCCACCTGCACGCCGAATGGCAGTCACGGCGCTCTTGAACCGGAACTGCGCCCCCCGTCGCTCCGCCGCGACCATCAGATTGTGGGCGGCCAGCGACGGGTCGTCGACGAACCCGGCGTCGGGTACCCAGTAGCAGGTCAGCTCGCCGCGCGGGTCGGCCCAGAAAGCTTCGTCGTCGATCCGCTTGGGCGGGAAGTGCTTGCCTGGCTCGAGACACGGCATCCGCTCGCGCAGCGTCGGACCGTCCCACTCCTCGTACGGCACACCGGCTCGGTCGAACAGACCGAGCACCTTGCCGCGGTCCTGCCCGGGAAAATCCAGGACCAGCCCGCCGGTCCTGATGAAGCGGGCCAGGCTCGCGTCGTCACCACCGCCAAGGTGTCCCGCCCAGTCCTCCCAGCAGTGCTTGGACTCCCAGGCCGCCACCACCCCGGTCCACGTCGAGTAGTTGTACCGAACGACGGCAGACGATGCACTTGTCGACCCTGAGCCGGCACTTGGTCCGCGGTCGACCACGCAGACCTGCCGGCCGTCCCGGGCCAGCTCGGCGGCCACGGAGGCGCCGATCACCCCCGCACCGATGACGACGGCGTCGTACTGGCGACTGCTCATTCAGCGAAGGTAGGCGATGTCGTGGGCACTGTCCTCCGTCCCGGCAGGCGACTATGCGGCCGCCCGCTCGACGGATGCGGTGACACACTGCGACGGTGGCTGTTCTCCTCGCCGAGCTGCGGCGGCGTATCCCGACCATGGTCGATCACCTCGCGGCGTTGGTCGCGGTCGAGTCGCCGTCACAGGATCTAGTCGCGACGGCGGCCGGAGCCGACGTCGTGGACCAGCTCTTCGTGGAGATGCTAGGTAGTCCGGCCGAGCGGTACGGCGCTGACGGTCGGATCCATCTGCGCTGGAGCGGCGGCGGACCGATCAGGGTTCTGCTCGTCGGACACGTCGACACTGTGTGGCCGCTCGGCACCGGGACGCGGTGGCCTTTCGCGGTGGACGGTGATCGTGCGACTGGCCCAGGGGTTTTCGACATGAAGGCCGGGTTGGTGCAGGGCATCCATGCGCTTTCGCTGGTGAGCGACCTGAGCGGCGTGGCCTTTCTGGTCACCACCGACGAGGAGACGGGAAGCGGGTCGAGTCGTGCCCTGATCGAGGAGTCCGCGATCGGTGCCCGGGCGGCGTTGGTGCTTGAGCCGAGCGCCGGCGGTGCGCTCAAGAGCGCTCGCAAAGGCGTGTCGATGTACGAGCTGGTAGCGCACGGCCGGGCCGCGCACGCCGGCCTCGAACCCGAGCTGGGCGTCAATGCGGCGATCGAGGTCGCCCATCAGATCCTCACGCTGGGACCTGTTGCCAGGGCTGAGCTCGGCACGACCGTGACGCCGACGTTAATGTCGGGTGGGACCACGACCAACACAGTTCCCGCCGCCGCCCGCGTGGCGGTCGATGTCCGGGTCTCCTCGCCGGAGGAGCAGGCGCGGGTCGATGCGGCGATGCGTGGGCTCCGAGCCCACCTGCCCGGAGCTCGCGTGGAGGTGCTCGGCGGCCCCAACCGGCCACCGATGCCCTCCTCGGCCAGCACCGAGCTTGTCTCGCGGTCCGGTCGACTCGCCGCAGATCTCGGCCTGGCACCGCTTCGGGATGTGACTGTCGGAGGCGGGTCGGACGGCAACTTCACTGCGGGAATCGGCGTACCCACGCTGGACGGTCTCGGGGCGGTGGGTGACGGGGCGCACGCCGAGGGCGAGCACGTCGTCATCACGGCCATGCCGGAACGGGCCGCACTGGTGGCCGCGCTAGTAGAGAACCTGGTGACGAGCCCGTGACGATGAGGGATTCGGCACCGAGGTGGTGTACGCGCACGAAGGACGGCCCGCAGGTTCTCGCCAGCAGACGAGTCACGATCGCCCGCCGTCCGTCAGGCTGATCCGTGTGACTGAGCGAGCTGTGCACCCTGTCGCGCCGAGAGACGGCGACGCTTCCGCCGCGGCGTCGGGCGCGGCTCGACGTGCGGAGGTCACGATTCGCCAGCTGCACGACCTCGCTCCGATGCAAGAGGTCGTCGACCTCTTCGTCGACGTCTGGCAGACCCGGGGCATGGACCCACCTATCAATCGGGATCTGCTCCGTGCACTTGCCCACGCCGGCGGATATGTGGCCGCGGCGTACGTCGACGGAGAGGTCGCCGGCGCCTCCGTCGGGCTCTTCGCGGCTGACGGCGCACTGCACAGCCACATCTCCGGTGTGCGCGCCGGCCTGCAAGGCCGGGGCCTCGGGTATGCGTTGAAGCTGGATCAGCGGGCGTGGTGCCTCGACCGGGGCATCGGGGTCATCACCTGGACGTTCGACCCCTTGGTGCGCCGTAACGCCTGGTTCAACCTGAGCAAGCTCGGCGCTACCTGCGACGAGTACCTGCGCGACTTCTACGGTCCGATGCGAGACGGCATGAACGCCGGGGACAGCAGCGACCGGCTCTTCGCCCGGTGGGAGCTGCTCTCCGCGCGGACGATCGCAGCCACGTCGGGTGCGGCTCGCGAGCTCGACGCGGATCTGCTGCAGGGCGCCGGTGCGTGCATCCTGGTGGAGAACGTGGACGGCCGGCCGATGGTGCGTACGCCTGACGTCTCGTCCGGCGCGACGCTGATGGTCGCCACGCCGGTAGATGTCGTCGACCTGCGCGGTCACGATCTGACGCTGGTCTCGTCGTGGCGCCGTGCGGTTCGTTCCGCCTTGGGACCGGCCATAGACGACGGCTACCGAGTGGTCGGCATCACCCGATCCGGCTATTACGTGCTGACCTCGACGGATGGAACTGCCCTGTGAAGCTCAACCTGGTCGAGCTCCGACGAGCCCGCCTCCCTCTGGTCTCGCCCTTCCGCACGTCGTTCGGGGTCGAGAAAACCAAGGAAGTCCTGCTGCTCCGGGTCGAGACGCCTGACGCGGAAGGCTGGGGCGAGTGCGTCGCCATGGTTGAGCCGCTGTACTCCAGCGAGTACG
>JBKJUS010000202.1:0-6440 GCA_046590575.1 Mycobacteriales bacterium
GTCGTCGAGCACCTTGGGGTCGGCGAGAGGGTCCCCGTCGATGACGATGAGGTCCGCCCGCAGCCCTGGCCGGACGACTCCTAGATCAGGTCGCCGGATGATTCCCGCGTTCACCGATGTCGCGGCGAGAATCGCGTCCATGGGGTCGGTGAGCTTGGCGCGGATCACGAGCTCGAGACCCCTGTGCTCTTGCTCCGGGCCGATCAGGTCGGAGCCCGACCCGAGCCGGACGCCGACCGATCTCGCGATGTGGACGGCCTCGGCCATCCGGCCCTCGACCTGCTCCATTCTTGGGATCACCGCTTCTGGGAGCCCCCACTTCTCGCGCTCCGTCCGCATGAGAGTCGCGACGGCAAACGTCGGCACGAGCGCGGCATCGACGAGAGCCATCTGTTGTGCGGTCTCTTCATCGAGCCAGCTACCGTGTTCGAAGCAGCGGATGCCGGCGGAGAGCCCGTTGCGGATCGCGCGCGAGTTGTGGGCGTGTGCGGTGACGTAGGTTCCACGCGCGTCCGCTTCGACCACTGCCGCTCTCAGTTCCTCGACCGTGAACTGAGTGTGGTCAATCTCGTCGGTGGTCGAGATCACGCCTCCGCTGGTGAAGACCTTCAGCTGCGTTGCTCCACGGCGGAACGCTCTGCGCGCTCCCAGCCTCATCTCCTCGACTCCGTTGACCACCAGCACACCGTCGACCAGTCCTGGAATCGAGGTCGGGCAATGGCAGTCGGAATACGGCGCCATGAACGTGCCGTGGCCACCGTCCTGGGCGAGTGCAGGGCCGGACGGAAGGATGCGCGGACCCCTGATCAGACCTCGCGCGACAGTGCCGGCAACGCCACCGTCCAGACCGCCCATGTCCCGGCAGGTGGTGAAGCCGGCATCCAATGCGAGCTCGAGATTGCGGAAGATCCCTGCCGCGATGTCCGACGCCGCGACCGAACCCCCCACCGCGTGCGACGTCAGGTTGTAGGCGATGCCGAGGTGGGTGTGCGCGTCGATCAAACCTGGCATCACCGTCAGGCCGGTGACGTCGACGTCCTCACTGCCGGACCGCGAACCGCCGGCCTGCCCGACGGCGACGATCTGGTCACCGTCGAGCGTGACGCTGGTCGACTCGACGGGATCAGCGCCGGTGCCGTCGATGACGGTCCCGCCGTGCAAGGTGAGCTGCATGTCGATGTCGTTCAGACCAGGTCGAGGAAGGCGCCGCGGAAGTCAGACGAACGATCGACGAAGTTCTCCTCATCGGCGTACATCACCGCGTCGAACTCGGGGTTGGCGTGGATGCGAAGGAAAGTCGGAATGTCCTCGACCGTGCACTGCAGTACGCCGTCGTAGAAGTGGTTCTCGAGGCCGGCCACACCGTTCGCCTGTCGGGACAGCTCGGCGTCGGCGTGCAGCTGGATGTAGCCCTGGGCTGCCTTGTCTTCCTCGCTCATCATGGACAGAGCGAGCGGGGCATGGCTGTTGAGCCAGTAGTCGTTGAAACCCTCCGCATCGAGCGTCGGCAGCCTTCGGGTGCTGAGCAGCAGCATCACCGAGCCGCGATCCGGGAACACGACGTGGGCGTCGCCAACCAACACCGCGGTCTGCGTCCGGTCGACGGCATCGGTGGTGCGCAGCGCGAAGTGCTCCACGACGCTCATGAGACGGCCCACGTCTGATCCCTCCGGCAGCGTTGCCTCAAGGATCCCGTGCACGGGGACGACGACACGGTCTCCCGCTGCCGCCGCGAGAGGGTCGGGCTGCGACTGGTAGCCGTGCCGACAGGTTGCGCCGATCGACGCGCAGGCCTTAGCAAAACGTTCGGCGTGTGGCTCCATCGCAGCGCGGAAACCGGCGGCGTCGAGGCCGGTGCGGGCGACGAGCAGGACGACGAGTCTCTTCATGTGGGCATCCTCAGGTCGGGTCTCATCCGGTCGCCCGAGCGGCACCGGTGTATTTGAAGCAGCTGCAGCTGGTGTCGTAGACGAAGACGCGGAAGGCCGCGCCGCCGTCGAGCCGACGCCCGGGGAACGCGGTGCGGAAGGTCATCGCGGACTCGAATGACTCGCCCAGCGCGGCCGTGCCGGCGGCCAGCCCGTCAGGGGTGATCTCGGTGGGCCGGGCGAGCGCAGCCTGCAGGAAGAAGACGGCATCGCAGTACATCCGCTGCTGCCACAGCCCGGTCCGGTCGACGTTGCCCTGACCGGCTTTGACATTCACCTCGTCGCAGATCTTCGACGCACGGTTGCGCTCGGTGTCCCGCGGCCCGTCCACGTCACCGGTCGGCTGCCAGCCGACGCCAACGGACCCGGCGAGGCTCTCCGGCCGCAGGTTCTGCTGCATGAGGATCGGGTTGTTCAGCGAGTTGAGACCCAGGCGAGGGAAGTAGCCCTGCGACGCCGCGGCGAGCGAGAACGAGATCGCCAGGGTGCCGTTGTCCAGCACGATCACGCGGTTGATACCTTCCTGCTGGAAGCGCAGCACGACGTTGGGCATCTGCGAGGCGGTCGTGCCGAGGGACTCATTTGCCGCGACGATCGCCTCCTCGACGACCGACAGACCAAGCCGGGCGAGCCGCGGCTTGAGCACTTCACCGGTGACGCGCGCGAATGGCGCGTCGTCGACCCGGATCAGGCCGATCTTGGCGTCGGTCCCGAAGAAGCTCCCGGCCTGCAGCCCGTCGACGTAGGTCGCGGTCAGCCGGGTGAGCTCAAAGGACCCCGGCGTGTATAGGAACCGGGCGAGCGCCGCGGCGCCGACCCGGTCCTGCACCCCCCCGGCGCTATTGAGGAGCGGCGTGTTGTGCTGCGCCAGGCAATAGGCGAACGTCTTGGAGTAGGCGATCGTGTTGCCGACGACGGCGAAGACCTTGTGGTCCTCGGCGAAGCTGGTGCAGAACCCCTGGTAGTCCCGCTCCCAGTTGTCACTCGCGGCGGAGAACTCCTCGAACACCGGCACGATCTTTCGGCCGGCGACGCCCCCGTGCGCGTTCACCCAGTCGACCGCTGCCTGCGCCTCGACCTTGTTGTCCCCGAGGTTAACGCCCTGGACCGACTGCAGCCCGGCGGCGTCGGTCGTCATGAAGCCGATCTTGATCGTCGTGGCAGTGACGCCTTGGCTGGTGCGGATGGTGCGGTCCAAACTGCCGCCGGTCGTTCCCCCGGGGGCGCGGCTCGACGGCCCCGCTGTTGCCGCGGTCGTCGACCCACCTCGGATGCTGCCCGGGCCTCTTGTGGTCACCCCGGCAGGCGAGCCGCTGGTCACCTGACCGGCGACAGGTCCACCTGACGCGGAGGCACCGATGCTGGTCGTGACCGAGCTGCCGCCGGACGTCGAACCGCTGGGATCGCCCGGCGCAGCATCCGCCGCCGGATTCTCACCCGCATCAAGGCGGGGGTTGTCCAACGTGGTCGAGCACCCCGCCACCAGAAGCAGGGTGATAGCCAGCCCGACGGTCCGTCGACGTGTGCCGAGCTGCCGTGCGGTCGACGTTGTGGTCATTCGCTCGCGTCGAGGTGACGCTGCACGTGAACTGCTGTCTCCTGCGGGCTCTCCACCACGACCATGTGGCCGCGGCCAGGGACCAGCACGAGCTCGGTGCCGAGCACCTTGGCCATGGTCTCCCCGAGCGGAGTCGGGCAGGTGAGGTCCAGCTCGCCGGCCATCACCAGGGCGGGGCAGCGCACCTGCTCGGCCCGCGCTGTCGCGTCGGTGGTAAACGCAGTGACCGAGATGTCGATGACCAGATCGACGTCACGGTCCGTGCTGGCGATGGTGGCGGCCTCGTCGATGAGGTCCTGTGAGGTGCCGGGCCCAAAGCTCGCCTGGGGTAGGAACATGTCGTAGAACGGCCGCACTCCCATGCCGCGCAACGCTGCGGTGGCGCCCTCGAGGTCCATGCCCTCTACGGCTAGAGCACTTCCGATTGCCGTCACCGACGCGACGCGGTCCGGCACTCGGGCGGCGAGAGTCACGGCGATCGAGCCGCCGAACGACGTACCGACGACATGGGCGCGATCGATGCCGAAGTGGTCCAGCGCAGCGAGGACGTCATCGGCGTAGTCATCAAGGCCGAACGGACCGGTGCGGTCGGACCCGCCGTGGCCACGGAGGTCCACGGCGACGTAACGCCGATCGCCGCCCAGCTGGTCGACTAGGCGTTGCCACACCTGTGCCGACATGTTGATGCCGTGCACGAGTGCGACCGGAGTGGCCGAGTCGGAACCTGCCGGGCTGGCATACCCGGTGAGTCGACCAGCAGGGCCACTCACCTCGAAGGGCTCGAGAGTGACTGTCATCGTTCTCCTTGACTGAGTGGGTGGGTCGCGGCGGCCCTCGCGGAGGACGTCTCGGTGGCCTCGAAATGGGGGAGAAGCAGGGCCGCGAGTCCGGCCGGGTGCTCAACCATCGGGGCATGTCCGATACCCGGCATCACTACGGCGCTGCCGCGCAGGACCTTGGCCATGAGCTCACCGAGGGCGGGCGTGCAGGCTGGGTCGTTCTCCCCGTTGACGACGAGGGCCGGGCACTGAACCTTCTCGGCAGCCGCGGTGACGTCGGAGGTGAAGGCGGCGTACGTCGCGGCGCTCACCGTGTCGAAGCTCCGCCCGTTGCTGGCGCCGTCGATGATCTCCTGGATGAGTGCGGGATCCCCGTCGGGCAGCGCCTGCGGCATCTGCCACTCGTGGAACTCCCGCACGCCCATCTCCTGCATCATCGCGATTGCCTGCTCGGCGTCGATGTCGAGCGACAGAGCACTCCCGACGGCGGTGAGGGAGACGAACCGGTCGGGCTGGCGAGCTGCGAGTACGCAGGCCACCATCCCCCCGAACAGTCCACCGACCAGGTGAGCTCGGTCGACAGCGAGGTGGTCGAGAACGGCGAGGACGTCGTCGGCGTACTCCTCGGCGCCGTACGGCCCGGCATGCACCGACGTGCCGTGGCCGCGAAACTCGGGGCACACGTACCGCCGGTTAGCCGGTAGCTCGGCGATCAATCGGGCCCAGGCGGTCGCAACCATGCTGTTGCCGTGCAGGAGCACCACCGGAACGGCGCCGTCCGCGGAGCCTGCTTCATAGGCGGTGAGGCGACCAACCGGCCCTTCGACGTCACGACGCCGGAGATCGAGGCTCACTTGCCGCCCATGATCCCGGGCACGTAGTTGGAGCAGTGGAAGTGGATCATCTTCCAGGCACCGTCGATCTGATTCCACACCTCAGTGCAGCGGGCGTCCTGGTTGATGTTGCCGAGTGCGCCGAGGTCGACTTCGAAGTGCAGCAGGTACGTGACAAGCGCGCTGTCGCCCAGCATGGTGATCTGCTCGTCGCGCGGTACGCATAGAGCCTCTTTGCCAGTGCCCGCCACGATCCCGCCCAGGAAGTCCCACAGCTCGCAGATGTGGTCCATCCCGATGTAGTTGCTGCTGTTCAGGTTGTACCAGAGGAGGGCGTCGGGGCCCGGGGCCATGTGGGCCCGGAGGAACTCGGTCTTGCCCGTGCGGTTCGCTGCGACGAAACCGTCGTGCAACTCGCGAATCGCTGCTTCGTCGGTCTGGACAGGTGCGGTGGTGGTGGTCGTCATGCGATGAGCTCCTTCGGGGTCAGACGGTCTGAAGACCGTCGCGGGCGGCGGCAAGCTGCTTGACGATGGCGGGCAGCTCCTCGGCCGGGTTCATGAACATCACAGCCAACTCGTCGACGCCGGTCGCGGCGTAGCCCGCGAGTGCCTCGTCGAGTCGGTCGGGCGTCGATACGAGCGCAATCTGGTCGATCACCTCGGGTGTGAAGAACTTCATCGCAGCGAAGGCGCCGCCAACCTCTGCCGCAGAGACGAAATCGGGACCGAGCACCCCCGTCGCGAGTACGGCAGCCCCGTCCGGCGGGAACATCGACAGGAGCGGCTTGAGGGGACCGCGCGCGACATCGAGGTCGGCGTTCACGGCGCCGATGCAGAACGCGGTGATGCGGAAGTCATCGCGACTGCGCCCGTTAGCAGCGAGTTCGCTCTCGACGAGCGCCACGGTGTCACGTAGGTACTGCTTCGATGCTCCGACGCTCAGCGAGATCCCGTCAGCGATCCGGCACGCGGTCTTGATCATCCCGGGGCGCATGGCCATCACGTCGATGGGTGGGCACGGCGCCATGGGCTGGATCTTGAACTGCTTGAACTCGTAGCCGAGCTGGGTCTGCGTGAGCTCGCGACCCGCGAGCAGCTCGCGCAGCATCGTGACGAAGGTCGCCGTGGACGCGGCTGGCTTGTCGAGCGTCCGGCCGAGCTTGCCGATCAGTCCCGGGTCACCCGTGCCGACTTGGATGCGGAACCGACCGTTCGAGATCTCCGCCAGGGACGACAGCTCCATCGCGAGCATCGCGGGGTGCCGCGCCGCCCAGCTCAGTCCGACGATGCCGACGTCCAGCCTCTCGGTGGCACGCAAGTACATCGCTGTCGGCACGATC
>JBKJUS010000034.1:0-7148 GCA_046590575.1 Mycobacteriales bacterium
CGCCACTCCCACGTTCATTCTGGCCTCTGCGACGGTGTCGTCGCCGGAGGTGGCTGCCGGCCGGCTGGTCGGCGCGCCGGTGACGGCGGTGACCGATGACGCGTCGCCACGAGGTCCGATGGAATTCGTGCTGTGGGAGCCGCCGCTGACCGACGGCGGCTCCGGCGCCCGCCGGTCGTCCACCGCGGAGACCGCGGAGCTGCTGGCCGACTGCGTGGTCGACGGAGTGCGCACTCTTGCCTTCATCCGCTCGCGGCGCGGGGCCGAAATCATCGCCACGCAGACCCGACGGCTGCTCGAGGAGGTCGATCCGGACCTCACCGGCCGGGTCGCGGCCTACCGCGCGGGCTACCTACCTGAGGAGCGTCGACGACTCGAGTCGGACCTGCAGTCCGGGGCGCTGCTCGGTGTGGCCACCACCAACGCACTGGAGCTCGGCGTCGACGTGAGTGGTCTCGACGCCGTACTGCTCGCTGGCTATCCCGGCACTGTCGCTTCACTGTGGCAGCAGGCCGGTCGGGCCGGACGACAAGCGACAGCCTCGCTGGCCGTCTTCATCGCACGCGACGACCCGCTGGACACCTACCTAGTCCATCACCCCGAAGCGCTGTTCGGCCGGCCGGTCGAGGCCACCGTCCTGGACCCCGACAACGAACACATCCTCGACCCACATCTATGCGCCGCTGCCGCCGAGCTGCCCCTCACCGAGACCGATCTCGCGCTGTTCGGACCTACGATGGAGCGCCGGCTCGCCGACCTCGTCCGGCGCGGGCTGCTGCGGCATCGGCCGACCGGGTGGTACTGGGCCCGCCGGGATCGGGCCGCCGATCTCGCCGACATTCGCGGCGCCGGCGGGCCCCCGGTGCGGATTGTCGAGCAGTCAACCGGCCGCCTGCTCGGCACGGTCGACGCCGCTGCCTCGCACGGGGCGGTGCACGACGGGGCGGTCTACCTCCACCAAGGCGAGAGCTACGTCGTGGACCAGCTCGACATCGCGCACGACGTGGCCCTGGTCGCCGCCGCCGAGCCAGACTGGACGACATCCGCGAAAGACATCACGGACATCCGCATCATCGAAAGCCTGCGGTCAGTGTCGTGGGGCGAGGCGGCACTCCACTTCGGCACCGTCGACGTGAGCAGCCAGGTGGTCGGCTTCATGCGCAGGCGCATTCTGACCGGTGAGGTGATCAGCGAGGAGCCGCTCACATTGCCCCCGCGGGAGCTGCGCACCCGCGCGGTCTGGTACACCGTCACCGCCGACCAGCTGGCCCGCTTCGGGGTCGAGTGGGCCGACGTACCCGGGTCAGCACATGCCGCCGAGCACGCCGGAATCGGCCTGCTGCCGCTTTTCGCCACCTGCGACCGGTGGGACATCGGTGGCGTGTCGACCGCACTCCACCAGGACACCGGCCTGCCGACCGTCTTCGTCTACGACGGTCACCCCGGCGGCGCTGGCTTCGCAGAGCGCGGCTTCACCGCCGGGCGGGAGCATTTAGGCGCCACCCGCGAGGCGATCGCTGGCTGCGGTTGTGAGTCCGGCTGCCCGTCATGTGTGCAGTCGCCAAAGTGCGGCAACGGCAACCACCCGCTCGACAAAGCAGGCGCCGTACGCCTGCTCGATGCCGTCCTCGACGGCTCCCCTCCCAGCGGGTAGGGCGCGCCCAGCCGGGTATGCAGTGGTCAGCAGGTTGCCCCCGACCCACGACTCCCGGAGGTCCTCGTGATCGTTCTTGGCCTGGTGCTGGTAGCCCTCGCGGCTGTTGCCGGCGCGGAGATCTTTCTCAGCAACACTCAGGAGACCACGGCGGAGGCGTTCAACCAGACGCTGTCCGACGTCTCGCTGGGTGGATTCTTCCTGGCCGGCGCGCTCACCACGCTGGTGCTCCTCTTCGGCATCTCGCTGATCAGCTCCGGAGCCTCCCGATCGCGGCGCCGTCGCGCGGACCTCAAGGAAGTCGCATCCCGCCAGCGGGAGGTAGAGGAGAAGGCTGAGACGGAGCGCCTAGCGGCCGTGGCCGAGGCAGACGAGCTCCGCGAGGAACTCGCTCGGGAGCGGATGAACCAGGCCACTCTCGGCGGAGTTGTCCCGCCTCCGGGCATGGACGGGGAGCCCTACCCCTCCGAAGCCGAGCCGGTGGCTGACCCTGAGCACAGCCGGGACGACCACCGCGGCCTGCTGGGTCGCCTGCGCAAGGACCGCGCCGAGATCTGATCTGCCGAAGCGCTCAGGGGTGCGGCACGGCGTTGAGCCACCGGCGCAGGTGACCAGCGATGAGGAACAGGATCAGCGACCAGCCGATGCTGCTCCAGAGCTTGCGCCCCTCGAAGGCTTGCGTGACGAACTCCTCGACGATCGAGCGGGAGCCGCCGCCCTGCGCGGAGGAGACCAGTTCTTCGACATCCTGATCACCGAAGTCGAGCGTCTCTTCGAAGGTGCCTTCCTCCTCGAAGATCTCGGGATCGGTGAAGTCGGGCAGCGGTGGCAGCTTGGGTGCGCCGAGTTTCGGCTGAAAGTCCCTGAAGGTCAGGGCGAAGGCCTGCCGTTGCGCGATGACTGGTGCACTCGGCGGGTTGCCCGCGCCCCCGGTCGGACTCGACGGAGCTCCGCTGGCCGCGCCGCCGCCGGTAGACGAGCCGCCGCCGGAGCTGTTGGGGGTGGGGCTACCGCTGGCGGCCGCGCCCCCCGCACTGGTGGACGGCTCAGGAGCCGGCTTGCCGGATGACGACCCGCCGCCGGGGGACGCGCTGCTCGAGGGCGCGCTGGAGGGCGGCGGTGGGGTGGCGTTCGGGTCCTGCGACGGCGGTGGGGGCGGTGGCGCGTCGATTCGGGCGGACGCCTGGTCCGACCGGGGGGACTCGAGCACGTCAGAACACCCCGGGCACGCGCGGCGCTTGGCGACGATGGAGAAGACTTTCTCCCCCTCTGCGCCGGACGACGGGTAGTTGACGACGTACTCGGTGGTGTCTGGCGGGAGATCGCGACCGATGACCGAGTCACCGTTGGAGTAGACGTCGTAGCCGGCCAGGTCCGGCTCGTTACCGCGGTCCCAGCGCACGGTGATCTGCGACTGCCCGGTCGTGGTCGCAGTAACTCCAGTCGGGCGGCGCGGGGGGACACGCATGACGAAAGTTCGCTCGACCGGGCTACTGGTCCCCCGCAGCCGGATGACGTGCGTGCCGTTGGGGGCAGGCCGACCGTTGCATGAGGTGCCTGGGAAGGAGGGACAGCTCGGGTCGTAGGTGAACTGGAGGTCGAATCGCCCGCCGGACGCACCGCCGCCGCTGTGGCTGGCCACCTCGAACTCAGTGGACGACCCAGGCAGCTGAAGGGTCATGGCGACCTTGGCGCCGTCGTTGAACCCGCGACTGACCTGGGCGCGCAAGATAAGCGTGCTGCCATTGGTGAAAGTCTGACCCGCCGGGGGTTCCGAGATCGAGCCGGTGGCGGCATGTGCTGGCTGCGCGAGACTGACGAGGAGAACCGGCGCCGCCAGGACCGCCAGAGCGAGGCGCGCGCCGTGGCGAGTACCTCGTACCACCCCGCTCTCCTTCCTCCGTTGCAGCGTGGACGTGCTCATGCGACGACCCCCGCTGGTGGCCCCGGTCGGTGCTTCGACACACCGGGCTCCCGGGTTGACCGCCTTGACCATCCTGTCACCTGCTTGCAGTGCTATGGGGCTGTATCCGCGGACGTCCGCCTCGTGCCGTCGTGTCCGGATCAACGCCCGGCGACTAGTTGGGTTACGGGGTCAGGAAGGCGCTTTGACGGGGGTGGACTTCGACATCAGGGCCCGAAGGATGAGGCGCTGCTTGGCACTGCCCTTGGGGTGGCAGGTGGTCAGGGTCAGCGTCTTCTGCCCCGGCGTCCGGGGCGGGGCAACCACGCTGAAGTCATTCGGGCTGGTCGGCCAGGGATTCGCATGGCCGTCAAAACCGGCGACGAGGGTGTACTCAAACGTCGCGAAGGGCGTATCCAGGTAGATCTTGTCGCCGGCCGTGAGTTCATCGATGCGGTTGAAAGGACGGCCGAAGGTCGTCCGATGACCGGCTATCGCGACATTGCCCTCCTCGCCGGGGAGCGGAGTGCCCACGTAGTGCCCGGCCCCCGCTTTGAGCGCGCTCGGAGTTGTCCCCTCGACGACAAGGACCGCCACCCCGAGCTCTGGGATCCGCAGTCGCGTCAGGCCCTGGCCGACCTTGATCTTGCGGAGTTGGTAGGCCTCCACGAACTCTGGGTCATCGAACTCGCTGCGCAGCCGGCTCTGGATCTGCCTGGAGTACAGGTCCGTGCCGAACGGGTAGGCGAACATGCCGACGCCAGCCAGGGCCAGCACAAGAGAAAGCACGGACAGCGCACGTCGGCCGCCCGGTCGTCGGAGGGCGTCGCCGACGAGGCGGCGGGCCGGGCGCGCGTCAGCCGGCACCGGCGGAGTCACAAACGACGGGTCCATCAGCGGTCTCCGAATGGGCAGCGCACGGACAGTCCAGGCGCGGGCGCGCCAGCACTACAGTCTCCTACCCAACGCCCCAGCCAGCACAAAGTTCCGGGCGCAACAACACTGGCAGTCGTTACCGGAGCGTACGACGCGCCGCGCGTACGCACGCTCCGAGAATGACGACAAGACCTAACAGCATTCCGTAGAACCCAGCGCGTGGGCCGACCACGTCGCCCGCCAAAAGACTGAACAGACCAGCCTCCGCCGCGCCGGCCGCGGCGATCGCGACAGCGGCAAGGAGGCCGTCTGTACGTCGGGGCACCTCGGTGGACTCCACAGCCGGACCGCTGCGTCGCAGTGAGCCATAGAGCAGCGCCGTCGCGCCGACCGCGGAAATCGGCAGCAGCCACAGGCGACCGGACACGCCCACCGGCTTGTCCAGGCCGGCCGCGTAGTCGAACACGAAGAAGGAGAGCACAGTGACGAAGGTGCCCACCAGTGCGACGCGCAGGTCGAAGGGCAGGGTGCCAAACCGATCTGCCCACTGCCGAGCCTGCTGACGGGCTTCGCGGGCCGCGGGTGCTACCCGCTCACCGACGGAAGGTCCCTCACGACGGGTCGTCCCACGGGCGCCCGTGGCCGGAGCCGGGGCTGGAGTAAGGAGGGTCGTGGACGACGGCCCCACCGATGATCTCCGACGTGGTGCGGCAGCGTCAGCGACCTCGCTGGTCGGAATCACCCGGGTGTCCGGGCTTGTCGCCGACGAGCCGGGACTGCCGCAGCTGGGGCAGAAGCTCATCGCGTCGGGAAGATCCGAGGCGCAGGTGGCGCAGGTCATGGCGTACCTCCACGAGATGGTCGCCGTGGTCGTACCCGGTGACGCCTCGGCTACTCGCCAGGGAGGTCAGGTGCCAGGGAGGTCAGGTGCCAGGGAACTCAGGTGCCAGGGAAGTCAGGTGCCAGGGCCGGTCCGGCCCGCGCCCGCGCGGTGGCGGATCCGAGACCAGCCAGCGGCCCACGCAAGGGAAGGCGCACCTCGACGGTGACAACGCCGACGTCGTCGACCTGGCAGGAGACAAGGTGAGCACGTCCCTCGACGACGACGGCAGAAACTCGGCGGCACGCATGCTCGCCCCGAGCTTCCGCAGCGGCGCCGGCGAGGGCGGCCAGATCAGCCACCGAGGCGACCCGAGCCCGCGCCACCCCCGCGATGCCCACGGCACCCAGAACGCCGGCCACCACGAGGACGACGAGGCCAGCCCACAGGAGGTACAGAGAAGCGCTGCCCCGCTCGCGAGAGGACGAGGTCATGGCTGGCCCTCGGCGTCAGTAACAGCCTGAGCGGACACCGAAAGCGGCCGAAGAAGCCGTGCAAGCACCGGCCACGGAGGGCTCACTGACCGCGTGACCGCCACGGTGGCGGTCCCGCCAGAAACCACGATGGTGACCTCGGCAGTACTGCCGGCCACCTCACGGACCCGACCACGAATCTCCTCGGCGGACTCGCCGCGCGCGGCGGCCCGGGCCCCGGCTCGCGCCGCCTCGACGCACCGGAGCTGAATCGAGATCACGCCGAGCCCCCACAGAGCGCAGGCCAGCAGCAGCACGAGCGTGGGCAGCGCCACTGCGGTCTCCGCCGTGGCACTGCCGCGGTCGCCCGCCGGGTGAACTCTCATGCGTCCACGATGGCGAACGACGCGCTGTGGTTCACCTGCTGGCGCCGGATCTGTGGACAACATCCGGCTGGCGCGCGATAGCACGCGCAAACCGTCACACTGAGGGCATGGCCAGCACCGATCTCGACCTCGCGGAACCTGCGGACGCGGTCCGACCAGTGGGCCGCGCGTGGTACCGCCGCAACGCCTTCCTGGTCGTCATCGGCGGACTGCTCGTTGTGATCGGAAACTACTTCCTCGGGCTCATCGCCGTGGTCTTGCTCGCCGGGGACCGCACCCGCGACGCCGACTCCCGCATCGGTGGGGCAGTGCTGATCTTCTCTTGGATGTTCATCTGGACCCTGCCCGGCGCGTCGCCGTACGCCGCCTTCGCACTGCTGGGCATCGCTGCGTACTTCCTGCTCCGCAGTGCGCGACGGCGAGTCTCGAACCAGATAGCAGGCAGTTGGCGGATGCCCGCTCTTCTCGGGCTGCTCGCCTTCGGGCTGGCCGTCTTCGGGCTGGTGCCGTACGGCATCCGCTCGGCGAGATTCGACGAGAACGCCGCGGTCACCAGAGCGCTAGCCGCACGCTTGGACGGCAGCGCGCGGCCGGTCCGCCCGGCCGACTTCGCGGTCTACGGTGACCTCGCCTTCCAGGATGACTTCGCCCCGATCGAGCCAGCCCAGCGGCTGGTCGCCACGGCCCGTTTCCGATTCACCAACGCACCGCTCTACTACGTCGTACTGCTCGAGCAGAACCCCACCACAGCGAGCACCGGCGACGGCGAACCCTGCTTCTCCGCTTCGGAGACGCTCACCGTCCACGGCATCACCGGCAAGGTGGTCAGCCTCGGACGCCAGGATGCCCGCGCCCAGGACGGCCGCTGCTTGCCACTGCTGCGAGGCACGCGCGTCGAACTCAAGCCGGTAGGTAATTCGCCCGCCTAACGCGGTGCCGGTCCGTGGGTCCAGCCGTGTTCGTTGAGCCAGCGGCCGTCTTTGAGCCGGATGGTTTTGTGGCCGGTGTGCAGGTCGTGGTGGGTGTGTTCGCAGAG
>JBKJUS010000065.1:0-2783 GCA_046590575.1 Mycobacteriales bacterium
CACCATTCGTCCGATGCTCGGGCCAGCGTCGCCGGCCGGAGCATCCAATAGTGGCGCGTCATACCAACCAGCGAGCAGTGGCTGGATGTCATGCGGGCCCGCCACGGGAGGGAACTCCGCGGTGAGCCTCTCACCTGTCGTGAGATGCCACCTATCAGAATTAGGCCGCTCAAGTGCCTGTCCGCAGCCGCGGTCCGGGGTGTCCGACCGGCTGCTCTGACTACCCGCCGGCGGGCGTGGGAGTGGCAATGACGAGGACTGCCCATCGGCGGTGCAAGCCGGGAGAAGGAGAGCCGCCGCCGCCGCGGTGGTTACCACCCGGATGAGCGTCCACATGCAACCCCGCACTCCTTACTCGATGGATTCAGTCGTGCATGGCCGGGGCATGGTGACCCCGGCCATGCACGATCAATCGCCTAGGCCGCCCAGTGGAACTTCACGCTCGAGGGTTCGCTAGTGGTGTGGTAGGCCGAATAGGTGCCTGGAAAGGGCTCGGGTGCGTACTGGCCCTTGAAGTGCGTCGCGACCTTGATGCG
Source organism: Mycobacteriales bacterium (assembly GCA_046590575.1). Lineage (GTDB taxonomy): Bacteria > Actinomycetota > Actinomycetes > BP-191 > BP-191 > DATLNF01. Next base: position 537 of record JBKJUS010000065.1, read on the forward strand.
TACCTTGTCGTTCAGGGTAAACGTCATGCCCGCGCCGCCCGCGCGGAACTTGAACCGAACGTGCGTGCCGGCGGCCTGGCCGCGAGCTGTCGGCGCCACGATCGATGCACCTTGGAATACCCGCGATTCTACATTCGTGGGAGACACTCGGAAAACATCGACCACGACCTGCAGCCGGTCGGTCGTCGAGGACAGCCACAGATCGGCTTCAACTTCGACCAGCTTCAGGATCGAGGCGGCGACTGCCTGGTCTGTCGTGTACTGGACGAACTGGCCGGTGGAGTACCCCAGTGTTGCGTCGCAGGCTGTTGCGACCGAGCTCGGGCTGCCCCATACAGGATTGCTCATATTGTCGGCCGCTTCGCTTGTGCTGGGAGCAGTGAGGCTCAGCAGGTTGCTCGAGCGCAGGTACCAGGTCTGCGGGCTGCCGGCTACCTCTGTCGGGGGCCAGTCCGTCGCGCTGGTTAGCGCTCCCCAGTCGACATCGGTCTGCGGTGGAGTCACGAAGAAGACCGGGCCGCCAAGGCTGGCACCTGAGGCCTTGAGGTACTTGTCGAGGAAGTCGTGAACCTTGTTGCGCAACGTGGTCTGATCATTCGTCCGACACCAAGCGGAGTGCCCGCACGCACCGACATAAAGGTACCTGTCACCAGTCGGCAACTTCTTCCACGTCTGGATCTGCGCGGTTGGGTTCACGGTTTGGTCGCGGAAGCCGGCGACGACGAACGTCGGCTTGGTGATGAGATGCGCCTTGTCGACGGCGGCACTGTCATCGAGCACCGTGCGATCGTTGAAGAATGTTTGTGTTGTCGAGGACGGCGTCAGGCCGAGGTACTTCGTCCGGATCGCATCAGCGATCGCGGTGTGGACGGTCGGGTCGGCGTGGCCGTACCAACCAAAGTTCCCGTGAAGGTACGCCGTCGGTGTGGCAGAACTCGGCTCCGCAGGAGGGCGGTCACTGATCGTGTTGACGGCACCGATCATCGAGGTGGTGGGTGCGGCAACCGGGATGATCGCGTCGATTCTCGAGTCGTACGCTGGCAGCAGGAACGTCCGCGTGCCGTTGTACGAGTAACCGATAACACCGATGTTCGCCGAGTCGACTTTGCTGGTGCACAAAGTGCTGCAACCGGCGATGGCCCAGTCGATGACATTCTTTGCGTCGAGCTTGTCATTCGGGCCGCTCGCATCGTAACCAGAGTCATTTAGAGCGTCGGTCATGTCAGTCGCCGAGGTGCAGCTGAGCGCTGAGTCACCGTTGGGAAAGCCGCGGCCGTTAAAGCTGACTACGACGAACCCCAGCGCTGCCAACTGGCTCCGAGTCATCCAGTTGATGTTGTCGCAACGACTCGAGTTAGAGCCCTGCATATACAGGACTAGGGGCCACGGGCCGGTACCGCAACCCGTCGGGTAGAGCACTCGCCCCGTCAGAGAAACTCCCGTACCGGGAGTCCAAGTCGCATCGGCGGAGGTGCCGTCCGTCGAACTGGTACAACCGCTGTGCGCTGCAGCCGGGACGGGGTGTGTCACGACTGTGGTTAACCCAGCCGCGATCAAGATCAGCGCGAGGCATAGTCGCGCTCGCAGTACTACTGCTGTGCCCATGTCGCTCTACCCTTCTACGAAGGTCGGAGGGGTGGACGCCGATAGCGGCAGCCAGAATCCGGCTGCACGGTCGCAGGGCACCGCTGCCGCGCACGTCGAGCGACAGGAGCACGGCTCCCACAACGTTGACGGGCGAACGACTCAACCTGTCTCCACGGCTGCCTCCCCAAGATGACCTCATCCTTCGGAGATCCTTCGGGTAGGTCATCGTCCTGCCGGACGAAATTGGATTTACCGCTTAGGTGTGCCGGATGCTTTCTATGTCTTGCGGGACCGCCCACGAGCGGCGGCACGCTAGCCGGGTGGAGATGGCGACAACATCGGCGGTTGAGCGTGCGCCGGCGGCGGAGTCCAGCCGAAGAGCGCGCTCGCCGGGCGGAGCAGCCAGTGGCCGCGGACCCGGTCGCCGAACCACCGCTCGTGCCGGTCCTCCTCGGCGGTCATCTCGGCGAGCTGCTACACATAGGCGACCATGCCCAAGGAGACTGCCGCGGCTCTCGCGTCGGCGTACTGCCCGACGTTCATAGCCTCGAGCCGGCCGGCGGCGTACATCGGGCCGAAGTAGCCGCCCACGAAGCACAGGCTGCCGAACACCCGCCCCGTCGTGCGCATCAGCACCTCGCGTCGCCGCCGCGGCGCCTC
>JBKJUS010000047.1:0-26346 GCA_046590575.1 Mycobacteriales bacterium
GTCTGCCGGAGCACCTCGAAAATTCGGGGGGAGAGCACGTAGCGCCCGATGACGGCGTAACTGCTCGGCGCCTCGTCAACGCTCGGCTTCTCGACCAGGCCGGTGATGCGGACGACGTCCGTCTCCGTCGTCGGCTGCACTGCCGCACAGCCGTAGAGGGAAATCTGCTCGCGAGGGACTTCCATGAGCGCAACGACACTGCCCCCACGATGGCTCCGCACCGTGGCCATGGCGTCGATCAGGTGCTCGGACGAGTCGATGAGGTCATCGCCGAGCAACACAGCGAACGGCTCGTCCCCGACATGCGACGCCGCGCAGAGCACGGCATGGCCAAGCCCGCGCGGGTCGCCTTGGCGCACGTAGTGGACCTGAGCCAGGGCGGCGGTGGCCCGCACCATGTCCAGCCGCTCGGTATCCCCCTTGGCAAGAAGGGTGGCCTCGAGCTCCCACGAGCGGTCGAAGTGGTCCTCAAGGACCCCCTTTCCGCGACCGGTGACCATGAGGATGTCGTTCAGGCCAGCTCGGACGGCCTCCTCCACGACGTATTGGATCGCCGGCTTGTCGACCACCGGCAGCATCTCCTTGGGAGTGGCCTTGGTCGCTGGCAGGAAGCGGGTGCCGAGGCCCGCGGCCGGAATGACGGCCTTGCGGAGCATCGCGGGGGCGGACATGGAAAGCACCCTACCCAGCGATCCGGCGCAGCCGGTTCAGCGCGGCGGGGGGGAAGCGCTTTCCTCGGTTGTCGTCGCCACCGAGTAGGTGTCCCGGCCGTCTTCCTTGGCCCGATAGAGCGCGGCATCGGCGGTGCGAACGAGCTCCGAGCCGGACGTGCCGTGATCGGGAAAGACGGCGACCCCGACGCTGACCGTCACCCGGATCGGCACCTCTCCCGCTGCGCCGAAGCGCCGCTGGCGGATCAGCTCGCAGATCTTCCCGGCCGCCTGCACCGCCCCCTCGAGGTCGGTCTCGGGCAGGATCAAGACGAACTCCTCGCCCCCGTAGCGGGCCAGGATGTCCACCTCCCGGATCGTGAGCTTGATCCGGGTCGCCAGCTCGATCAGCACCGCGTCACCGCGTTGGTGGCCGTGCTCGTCGTTGACGTCCTTGAACTTGTCGATGTCCATGATCAGCAGGGCGAGCGGACGACCGAAGCGGCTCGCGCGCTCGATCTCCTTGTCGAAGGTCATCTGGAAGTAGCGGAAGTTCCAGATGCCAGTGAGGCCGTCGGTGATCGACAGCCGCTGTGCCTCCTGGTGCAGCAGCACGTTGTCGATGGCAACAGTCGCCTGGTTGGCAAAGGACCGGATGGTGGCGACGTCGCTGTCGTCGAAGGTGTCGGCGTCGACCCGGTCGTAGAGGTTGAGTACCCCAATGACCCGGTTCTGGCTCTTCAACGGCACCGAGATGACGCTGTCGGCGCGCGGCTCAGTGGGGGCGAGTCGTAACTGGCCGGGGTTGCTGCCAACCGTGCCGTGGATGGCCTCACCACTGCGAGCCACTGCGCCAGCGACACCGTCACCGACCGAAACCCGCACCTCCGCCGGGGAGGGCAGTCGACCGTCGAGACCGCGGCCAACCTTGAGGTAGAGCTCGTCCCGGTTGGCGGAGAAAAGCATCAACGACCCGGCCTCGGCCCTGATCGTCACCATCGCGGTCTCGAGGATGACGGCGAGCATCTTCTTCAGGTCGTGGGTACTGGAGAGCGTGTCGCCCAGACGAGTCAGGTTCCGCTTGAGCTCGTCGCGACTGTCCTGAAGGGCCTGGATGTAGGTGCGCAGCTCGTCGGTCATCGTGTTGAAGGCCCGTGCCAACGCGCCGATCTCGTCGCGTGACCGGACGTCGATCTTCGTATCAAGACGGCCGCCGGCGACCGCGAGAGCAGCGTCGACCAACTCGGCGAGCGGACGGGTGGTCACCCGGGAGAGCAGCCAGCCGAAGAGCCCGGCCATGATCAGCGACACCACGATGACGGCCAGCAGCCCGCGGTCGGTGTTGGACTTGCTGGCAATGGCTTCGTCCAGGGACACTGAGACGACCAGGTTCGGGCTGCGTCGCTCATCGCTCACGAGCCGGTCCTGGACGATGAGGTCCGCGCCGACCTGGACCGGCGTACGGCGCGGGTCCGAGCCAGCAGTGCGTACGAGCGCCGACGCCTCGGCGGACGCGGCCAGCGTCGTCGCCGTCACCTGCCCAGCGCTGACGAGGGTGAGGCCGACTCCCTCGGCGGTCGCCACGCTGGCGAGCATCGCCTGGTCGAGCCAGAAGCCGGCGACGACAAGACCGATCTGGTTGGCCCGGGGCCCGGTCAGGCGCACCCTGGAGCGCACGTACCGGTCGGTAACCGACTGCTCAGCCTCGCCCGCCGCTCGCGACCGGGCGAGCTCGGCAACGACCTCGTCGGCGATCGCCTGGTAGGACAGGGTGTCGCCGACGAACTCGGCCGGGCGACCCGCCGCGGCATCGGGTATGACCTTGCCCCTGGCGTCGACGACGAGAACGAAGTCCGCCGATCCCGGGAAGTCCTTGGTGAACTGACGCACGAGGGCTGGCACTCGGGTGGGGTTGGACTGCACCAGCTGCCCGAACTCCACGAGGCGGCCCTCGCGATCCGCAACGTTGCGCGTCGCGAGCGCGGTGGCCGCGGTGACCGATCTTTCTTGCAGCTGCGCGAGAACGGCATCCGCGCTGCTGCGAGCGGCCGTGACCGGTGCGTCGAACTGCCGGTCGAGGCTCTTGAAGTTGGCGCCGCGGACGAGTAGCGCGGTCACCATCAGCGGGATCAGCACGATGGCCACAAAAGCAATCGACAGCCGTATCCGCAGTGGCACCGCGAGCCCTTCCCTGAACAGACGCCCCCGTGGAGGGGTCGACAGAGTCGCTCTGGCCCTGAAGTGCCATGCTGGCACGAATGGGTGCCTCATCGGCCGACACCGCGCACCACAATCCGAAGTCGGCGCTGCGCCAACACATGAGGTCGGTCTGGTCCAGCCTGGACCTCTCCGCAGTGGCTGCCGAGACGACAGCGACCGTGCTCGGCCTGCCCGAGGTCGTCGGGGCCACGACCGTCGCGGCGTACGCCGCTCTGCCGACGGAGCTCCCGACGACCGACCTGCTCGAGGGGCTGCGGGCCCGCGGAGTCGTCATCCTGCTGCCCGTGCTGCTGCCGGGTGGCGCACTCGCGTGGCGGCGATGGAACCCCGGGGCGCCGCTCGTGGCGGGCCGCCGCGGAACCACGGAACCACGCGTCGATGCGCCCCGCGCGTCGCTCACCGAGGCCCAGGCCGTCGTGGTGCCAGGACTCGCCTTCGACGCAGCCGGCATGCGGCTCGGGCGGGGCGGCGGCTCGTTCGACCGGGCACTGAGCGAGAGCAGGAGCCACCCGGTCGTCATCGCGATGGCGCCGGATGAGGCCATCGTCGAGCACGTCCCGGCTGAGCACCACGACCAGAGGGTCGATGTCGTGGTCACCCCCTCCCGGGTGATTCGGACGCGTCCGCTGGACTCGTGAGGCGCGATCGCCGAAGATTGGCAGTCGTTGTCCCCGAGTGCTAAGTCAGGAGAGCCTCCTCGTGCCGACGTACGAGTACGCGTGCACCGCGTGCGGCAAGCACCTCGAGGTTGTCCAGAGCTTCACCGACAGCTCGCTCACCGAGTGCCCCACCTGCGAGGGCGTGCTGCGCAAGGTCTTCTCGCCGGTCGGCGTCGTCTTCAAGGGCAGCGGGTTCTACAAGACGGACAGCCGCGCGAAGAGCAGCTCTTCTTCGTCGTCGGACAAGACGTCGTCGGACAAGACGTCCTCGGACAAGGCGTCCTCCGACAAGACGTCCTCGACCACGTCCTCGTCGGACACGTCCGGCGGAACGAAGTCCGCGGCGCCCACCCCGGGTACGTCGAGCGGGTCCGGTGCCGCGACCGGCAGCTGACGTGCACCGACGGCTGTCCACAGAGCCGCCCGGTCCGCCCGGCGCAGCTCCGCAACGCCGTTAGGGTCGGTCACATCCGCTAACCTTTCCGGGAGTAACCGTGCCGGCACCGCGCGCCGAGATCGGCATCTTCGGTGGCTCTGGCTTCTACTCCCTGCTCGACGCAGCGGAGGAGCACCACGTCACCACGGCGTACGGCGCGCCGTCGGCACCTGTCATGACCGGCACCATCGCGGGCCGATCGGTCGCCTTCCTGCCACGCCATGGCCGAGACCATGAGTTCCCGCCGCACCGCATCCCCTACCGGGCCAACCTCGCCGCGATGCGCGAATTGGGCGTGACACAGCTCCTCGGGCCGTGCGCAGCCGGGTCGTTGCGCCGCGACGTTCGCCCAGGCGACTTCGTCGTCGTCGACCAGCTGGTCGATCGCACATCGGGTCGGGTGCAGACTTTCCACGACACCGGCGCGGTGCACGTCACGTTCGCGGACCCGTACTGCCCTCGGGGCCGGGCGGCGGTGCTCGACGCGGCGCGGGACGTGCACATCACTGCTCATGACGGCGGCACGATGGTCGTCATCGAAGGTCCACGGTTCTCCACACGCGCGGAGTCCCGCTGGTACGCCGACCAGGGCTGGTCCGTCATCAACATGACCGGTCACCCCGAGGCGGTTCTCGCCCGCGAGGCCGGCCTCTGCTACACCTCGATTGCGTTGATCACCGATCATGACGCCGGTGTCGACGGCGTGGCGCCGGTGACCATGGACGAGGTGTTCCGAGTCTTCGCTGACAACAACGCGCGACTGCGGGGTCTCCTGGAAGCGATCGTCGGCCGGTTGCCGGATTCGGCAGCGGGCTGCGTCTGCCCCGGTACGCCCGTGGACGGTGGATGACCAGTGCCTGAGGTCGCCCGGTTGGTCCGCCGGCTACGCCGCGCAGTCACCATCCACCGCCGGCTGCTGGCTGGGCTCTGCGCGGCCGGCGCCGTGGCTGTCTCCCTCGACGTCATCGCACCCCCGCCGCCTGAGCTCACCGCCGTGCTGGCCGCAGCCCGCGACATACCGGCCGGAGCGGCTGTGTCGGAAGCCGATCTCGCTCCTCTTCGACTGCCCCGCGAGCTGGTGCCTGATGGCGCGCTGCCACTGGGCGCGCGGGTGATTGGTCGCCTCGTGAGCGGTCCGGTCCGCCGTGGCGAGCCGCTGACCGACGTGCGCCTGGTCGGACCGAGCCTGCTCGACGGCGTCGCCGGGGACGGGAGCGCCGTCGCCGTCCCGGTCCGCCTCGGCGACCGCGACGCGGCCGGCCTCGTGAGGGCAGGTGACCGGGTCGACGTCCTGGCCGCTCCGCTTGCTGCGGGCAATGACGCCGCACGGGCGGTCGAAGTGGTGGCCGCCGACGCCCTGGTCCTTGCTGTCCCCGCGGACGCCGATGGTTTCGAGGGCTCGTTGCTGATCGTCGCCGTCGGGCCGTCGACGGCCCGCGAGCTGGCCCGGGCGGCGACGACTGCCCGGCTCTCCATCTCCTTGCGGGGGACCTCATGAGCTACGCCGTGTGGGGTTGGGGCGACCCTGCCGACCAGCCGCGGGAAAGCGATCTCGTCGCAGCAGCGCCGTGGGCCACCGCGCTGCTCGGGTTTCCTGTCCAGGCCCCGGAGGCTCCGTCGGCGCTGCAGCCACTGCAGGCGCCGCGAATGGACCCGACGATCTTTGGCGATATCGGGTCGGCCGACCCGGTCGACCGGGCCCGACACGGGATCGGCCGGAGCTATCGCGACGTCGTCCGGGGCATCCGCGGGGAGGTCCCGCACGTGCCCGACGTCGTCGTACGACCTACGTCTGCAGCGCAGGTCGACGAGGTCCTGGACCGCTGCGCGGAGCGCGGCTGGGCAGTCGTGCCGTTCGGCGGTGGGTCCAGTGTGGTCGGCGGGGTCGAGCCGGTGCTCCCCGTCGACTCCAGCCACTCCGGTGTGGTCTCACTCGACCTTGGGCTGCTGCACCGAGTGCTCGAGGTCGACCCGGTGTCACGTGCCGCCCGCATCGAGGCCGGCGCCTTCGGGCCGGATCTCGAGCGACAACTGGCCGAGACCGGTCACACCATGCGCTTCTACCCCCAATCGTTCGAGCGCTCGACGCTCGGCGGCTGGATCGCCACCCGCGCTGCCGGCCACTACGCCACGGGCGCGGCGCACATCGACGATTTGGTCGAGTCGGTCACCGCGGTGACGCCGGGCGGCACCTGGAGCTCGCGCCGACTTCCCGGATCGGGCGCGGGCCCGAGCCCCGACCGGCTGCTGCTGGGCTCCGAGGGCATCCTCGGAGTGATCACGGAAGCGTGGGTGCGGCTGCAGGTGCGACCGACCCACCGAGCGGGCACGTCAGTCGCATTCGCGTCGTGGACCGACGGCGCGAGCGCCGTACGCCGCATCGTCCAGGCCGGGCTGCGCCCAGCGGGTTGCCGGTTAGTCGACGCCACCGAAGCCCGGCTCACGAGCACCCTCGACGATGGACGGTCGGTTCTTGTGCTGGCCTTCGAGAGCGCTGACGCGCCGGTCGACGCGGAGCTCGCTCGTGCGGTCGAGATCTGCAAGGACTCGGGTGGCGCCGGGCTTGCGGGACGCGCCGGGGCGGAGACCAGCGGACGCTGGCGGGACACCTTCGTGCGAGCGCCCTACCTGCGCGAGAACCTGATCCTGCTCGGCGTGCTGACCGAGACCTTCGAGACAGCGGTCACCTGGGACCGCTTCGACGTCTTCGTCGAGTCGGTGCGGGCCGCGACCCTCGACGCGGTGCGTCGGGTGTGCGGCACCGGCATCGTGACCTGCCGGACCACGCATGCCTACCCGGACGGAGCAGCGCCGTACTTCACCGTTCTCGCGCCGGCGCGTCGGGGCGGCGAACTGGCGCAGTGGGCGCAGATCAAGACGGCGGCGGCCGAGGCGATCCTCGCCGGTGGCGGCACGATCACCCATCACCATGCTGTCGGTCGCGACCACCGCCCGTGGTACGACATGCAGCGGCCCGACCTCTTCGCAGCAGCGCTTCGCGCGGTGAAGAAGTCTGTGGACCCGTCGGGAATCCTCAATCCCGGCGTCCTGCTCGGCTGACCCACAACAGACGCCTCGCCCCCTGGAAGCCGCGCTTGGTGGCGGCGGATTTGTACGGGCTCGATTTGAACTCGAAACTTTGTTCTATTGGTTGTGCACAATCGCTGCGCCCCAGCGGATTCCGTCGGGGGTGGCGGGTACCGTCATTGGCATGAGGGATAGCGTGGACAGGCCGATGGAGACGGTCGACCGGATCGTCGATGTCGACCGTGCGCGCCTGCCCGACGACACGCTCGGCGCTCGGCTGCTCACGGTGCAGTCCCAGATTCGCCGGCTGCAGGCCGTGCACGCGATGGATGTGCGGGAGTTCGAACGCCGCGACGTCGCGGTGCTCGACGGCGCCGGCAGCGTGACGAGCTGGCTGCAGGCGAGGAGCAACACCTCCCGCGCTGACGCCGCCGCCGCGCGGGCCCTCGGTCGGGCCGCCGAGCGGCTGCCGGTGATGGGCGCCGCACTCGCCGCCGGCGAGATCAGCCCGGCGCACCTGCAGATCCTCGCCGCGGCGACCCGCCGGCTCGACCCCGAGCGGGTCGCCGCCGACGAAAAGCAGCTCACCGACCTGGCCCGAGAGTTCGACCCCCGGACCTTCGGCATCTGCGTGCAGCGCTGGGTCGCCGTCGCGTTCCCCGACCGGCACGAACGCGACACCGAGCGCCAGTACGACAGCCGGTGGGTGCGCCTCGCCGAGACCATCAACGGCATGGTCAGCATCAACGGGATGCTCGACCCGGAGACCGCGCGGCCGCTGCTCCTCGCCCTCGACGCGCTCGCCCGCAAGGCCGGCGCCTCCGACGAGCGCACGCAGGGCCAGCGCAACGCCGACGCCCTCGCCGACCTCGCCCGGATCGCCCTGAACTCCGACCAGCTGCCGGTCACCGGCGGCAACCGGCCCAGCGTCACCGTCCGCGTCCGCGAAGAAACACTCCACGCCGGCGGAGCCACCCCCACACCCCCGGCCAGCTACCCCGACGGCACCCCGCTGCCGCCCGCCCGACTGCGCCAGACCTGCTGCGACGCCCGCTGGACCCGCCTCCTCGTCGACCCCGCCGGCGAAATCCTCAACATGGGACGCACCACCCGCGACGTCACCCCCGCCCAGCGCAAACTGCTGCACCTCCTCGACGGCGGCTGCCGCGGCGCCGGCTGCACCAAGCCCGCCCATGCCACCGACGCCCACCACATCCGCTGGTGGCGACTCGGCGGGACCACCGACCTCGGAAATCTCGTCCTCATCTGCGACTTCCACCATTACCTGATCCACGACCGCGGCTGGACCCTCGACATGGACGCCGGCCGCAACGTCACCTTCACCAACCCCGACGGACTCCGCTCCTACACCAGCCGACCCCGCGGACCCACCCAGCTCGTCCTGTAAGTGTTCAGCCCGGAGCGGCCATGGCTGCGCTAGACGGCGTTGTGCAGCAGGTGGTTGTTGACCGGCGCGCCACCACCGCCGAGTCCGAGCAGGCCACCGCCCGCGGTCGAGCCGGAGACGATGCCCTTGGTGGACACAGCGACGACGCGGTCGCGAACGGCCTGCGGGGTTGCCCGCGGACTGCGTTGCAGGACGAGAGCGGCAACGCCTGCAACGTGCGGACTGGCCATCGACGTCCCGCTGATCGTGTTCGTCGCGGTCGGGCTGGTGTGCCACGCCGACGCGATGTCCACGCCGGGCGCGTAGAGGTCGACGCACGTGCCGAAGTTGGAGAAGGACGCCCGCGCGTCGGACATGTCGGTCGCTCCGACCGTCAGCGCCTCGGTCACCCGGCCCGGAGACTCGCCGCACGCGTCGACACCGGAGCCGAGGATGTTGCCGTTGCCCGCCGCAACCGAGTAGCTGATGCCATCAGCGATGGACCGCCGTACAGCGTCGTCGAGAGCCTGCGACGCGCTGCCACCGAGACTCATGTTGGCGACGGCGGGCTGGCCGGTGACGTGGTGACCGGTCACCCAGTCGATGCCGGCGATGACACCGCTCGTCGCGCCGTCGCCCTCGCAGCCGAGCACCCGCACGGCGACCAGGCGGACCGCCTTCGCGACGCCGTACCGGGTCCCCCCGAGCGAGCCCGCGACATGGGTGCCGTGACCGTTGCAGTCCACCGCAGAGCCCCCTGGGGTGACCGCGTCGAAGCCCTTGACGGCCCGACCGGCGAAGTCGGCGTGGCCGAGCAAGATTCCGGTGTCGATGACATACGCCGTCACGCCCTTGCCGGTCAGCCCGTAGGAGTAGGTGCGGTTGACCGGCAGCGCGCGCTGGTCGATGCGGTCGAGGCCCCACGGCGCGCCTGTCTGGATCGCCGACGCACGGACGACGCGGTCGGGCTCGACGTAGGCGACCGCGGGATGTGCCCGTAACACGGGCACGACCGCCGCTGGGGCTGTCACGGCAAACCCGAAAAGCGCGTTGCGGTAGACGTGCGTGACGCCGCCGCCGAGACGCGCGACCTGCCGGAGCAATGGGTCGAGGGAGCCCGCCGCAGCGGGGCGCAAAGAGACGATGTAGCGGCCGGAGACCGCGGTCGGGAGGCTCTCTCGCGTGGGGGTGAGCGCGGCGGCCGGCGCTGCGGTCGCGGTGGTCAGAGCGGCGGCGGCGGCGAAGCCGATCGAGATGCGGCGGAGGCTCATTCGAACTCTCCAAACTTGAGAAACGACGTCTCCGTGCAGAACACGAAAAAGCCGCGCAAAGTTCCCTCACGTCAGGAGAACACGGGACCGTCGGTTCGGCAATGTGATCTGCCCGACAGACTCAGTCCGACGGCGTAGCTCAGCGGTCGTGGTGGGGAGGACGTTCCTCCTCGAGTCGGCGAGCGGCGTCCTCGTCGGTCTCGTCGGACGCCTCGCTCCAGCCTTCGTCGCCGTCATCCGGCGAGAGTGGCAACGTCGGCTCGGTCACCGTCTGCTCACATGAGTGCTCAACTGGGTGCTCAGTCGAGGTCGCCCTGCTCGATGCGGGCGAGGCGCTGGGTCCGGACCAGCTCGTCGGTCGCCAGCACCGCCCGGTCTGCGTTCTGCACGAGCGCTGCGAAGACGCCCACGAGATCGCGCTGGGAGACCACCCCGACCAGCTTGCCGGACTCGATCACGGGCAGGTGGCGGATCCACCGGGACGCCATGTGGCGGGCCGCCTCGTGCAGGCTGGTCTCCGGCACGACGGTGAGCACGTCGCGCGTCATGATCTCGCTCACCGGAGTCGTGTCGACGTCACGACCTCGGGCGACAGCCTTCATGACGTCGCGCTCGGTGATGATGCCGACGAGGCTCTCGCCGTCCATCACGAGTAGGGAGCCGGTCTGCTGCTTCCACATCGTCTCGGCAGCGGAGCGCAACGAGTCATTCGGCGACTCGGTGACGCTCGCGCTGGTCATGACGTCGGCAACGTGCATGGGTGAGGCTCCTCGATCGGTGGCAGCGAAGGTGGCCACGATACCGAGGTCTGCGTCGCCGACGGTCCGGCGCCGAGCGCTACAGGGGGATGTTGGTGTGCTGACCACGCAGCAACGGCGCTGCGGCGATCGCCTCGGCGATCACCCGGCGGGTGAAAGCGGGGTCGATCACCGCGTCGATGAGCCCGGCGTCCCTGGACTCCTGCAAACCGCCGACCAGCATCCGATGCTCGTCGGCCAGCTCTGCGACCAGCGACTCCTGCTCGTCGTCCGGCACATCGGCGAGCTTGCGTTTGTGCAGGATCCGCACCGCAGCCGCGGCGCTCATCACCGCGAGTTCGCTGTCCGGCCAGGCGAAGACAGCGGTGGCCCCGAGCGACCGGGAGTTCATCGCGATGTAGGCACCGCCGTAGGCCTTGCGAGTGACGACGGTGATGCGCGGCACGACGGCCTCGGCGAAGGCGTGCAACAGCTTGGCGCCGCGGCGTACGACGCCCTCCCACTCCTGGTCGAGACCGGGGAGGTAGCCGGGTACGTCGACGAGCACGATCAGTGGGATGCCGAACGCATCGCAGAAGCGCACGAACTTCGCCGCCTTCTCCGCACTCGCGGAGTCGAGGCAGCCGGCGAGGCGCATCGGGTTGTTGGCGACCACGCCGACGGAGCGGCCGCCGAGCCGACCCAGCGTCGTCGACAGGTTGGGTGCCCAGCCCGCGTGCAGGACCACCCCGGTGCCAGGGTCCAGCACCCGCTCGACCAGCAGTTTGACGTCGTAAGCCCGACGGATCGACGACGGCAGCACGTCGCGCATGCCCGGGTCGTCGGTGATGCCGGAGAGGTCGAGCCGGCCGCCTGCAGCGACCAGCGACGTGAGCCGGCGAGTCGTGTTAAGGGCTTCCGATTCGTCCGCGGACACGACGCTGACGACCCCGCTGCGACGACCGTGCGGAGCCGGGCCGCCGAGGTGCTCGGCGGTGACCGACTCACCCGTAACCGTGCGAATGACGTCGGGGCCAGTCACGAAGATGCGGCCGTCGGGCGCCATGACCACGATGTCGGTCAGGGCAGGTCCGTACGCCGCACCGCCCGCGCAGGGCCCTAGCACGACCGAGAGCTGCGGGACCCGGCCCGACGCGCGGACCATCGCCGCGAAGACCCGACCGACACCATCGAGGCCGACGACACCCTCCTGAAGGCGGGCGCCCCCGGAATGCCACACGCCGATAACCGGCACGGCACGCGCGACTGCGGCGTCGATCGCCCGCACGATGTCCACGCAGCCGGCGGCGCCGAGTGCGCCACCCTTGACCGACTGGTCGGTGATGTAGACGACGACGTTATTGCCGTCGATACGACCGTCGGCAACCAGCACTCCGGTGCCGTCCACCAGCCCGGGCCAGATCGTCACCGAACCGGTGTCGAGGAGAGCAGCCAGTCTTCCGGTGGGGGTCGTGTCCAGGGCCGCGAGTGAGACGTCGGTCGCATCGAGCACGCTCATCCACAGCTCCGTATCGCCAGCGACACGTTGTGCCCGCCGAAGCCGAAGGAGTTAGTCAGCGCCAGCTCAAGCGTCAAGGCCCGCTCGCCCTCCGGCACCACGTCGAGATTGATCGCCTCATCAGGCTTGTCATAGTTGCGCGTCGGATGCACTCGACCTTCGTGCACCGACAGTGCGGTGACGATGGCCTCGACAGCACCCGCGGCACCGAGGAGGTGTCCGGTCATCGACTTGGTCGCCGAGACCGGGACATCGGCCGTGCGTGCGCCGAGAACGGAGCGGATCGCCTGGGCCTCAGCGAGGTCGCCCACCGGTGTGGAGGTGGCATGACCGTTGACGTAGCCGACCTGCGATATGTCGGCCCCGGCCGCCGCCAGCGCCTGGCGCATCGCCTGCGCGGCCCCGGCGCCAGTGGGCTCCGGCGCGGTCATGTGGTGGGCGTCCGAGGTCACCCCTGCCCCGGCCAGCTCGGCGTAGGAGCGGATCCCGCGAGCCTGCGCATGTGCCTCGGTCTCGAGCACGAGGAGACCCGCGCCCTCCCCCATGACAAATCCGTCGCGACCGGCGTCGAATGGTCGGCTCGCCGCCTCGGGGTCCTCGTGCCGGCTGGACAGCGCGCGCATCTGGGCGAACCCGGCGAGCGGCAGCGGGTGGATGCACGCCTCGGCACCGCCGGCCACGACGACGTCGGCGAGCCCAGCACGCAGGAGGTCCAGGGCGAGCGCGATCGCGTCGGCACCACTCGCACAGGCACTGACCGGCGCGCGCACCTGGGCTCGCGCGGACAGCTCCAGCGCGACCGTCGCTGCAGGACCGTTGGGCATCAGCATCGGCACGACGTACGGCGACACGCGCCGCGCACCATGCTCGCGGAGGACATCCCACTGGTCGAGCAGGGTGACCGCTCCGCCGATGCCGCTGCCGATGACAACCGC
This sequence comes from Mycobacteriales bacterium, assembly GCA_046590575.1. GTDB lineage: Bacteria > Actinomycetota > Actinomycetes > BP-191 > BP-191 > DATLNF01. The sequence continues at coordinate 12,842 of JBKJUS010000047.1, forward strand.
GATGCGCTCGGGGGCGACGTCGGGGGCGCCCGCGTCGGCCCACGCCTCACGGGCGGCCAAGAGGGCCAACCGCTGGCCACGGTCGAGAGTGCGAGCCTCGACCCGGTCAAGCCGGTCGGCTGGGTCGGTGATGACCTGCGCCGCTAGGCGGACCGGCAGATCGGCGTACCGCTCGTCCGTCAGCAGCCCCACACCGGAGGTCCCGGCGAGCAGGGCCGCCCAGGTCGAGGCGACGTCGTCGCCGACCGGAGTGACCGCGCCGAGCCCGGTGATGACGATCCGGCCGGTGCGCGCACCAGCGTCGGTGCGCAGCGTCACGCGGCCACACCGGCCTTCTTGATGAACGCCACAGCGTCACCAGGGGTCTTGAGCTTCACCAGGTCGGAGTCGGGGATGCGCACACCGAACTTCTCCTCAGCCGCGAGGGCGATCTCGACCATCGACAGCGAGTCGACATCGAGGTCATCGCTGAAGCGGACGTCAGCGGTGACATCGGTGGTGGGGATGCCGGTGATCTCGTTGACGATGTCGGCGAGTCCGCTCAACAGCTCTGCGTCGGTCATGGGGAGTTCCTCTCGGTGGGGTGGTGCAGTGGTGATGCGGCAGCGAGCGGGAGCTAGCAGCCCATGGCGAGGCCGCCGTCGACGGCCAAGGTCGTGCCCGTGATGTACGACGCCTCCGGCGAGGCGAGGAAGGCCACAGCGGCAGCGACCTCTGCCGCCCGCCCCCGGCGCTTCGCCGGAATCGCGGCGGCAAGCTGGTCGAGACCTGCTGCAGCCTGCGGTCCGGCAAGGCCGCCCTCCAAGACACCGGGAGCGACCACGTTGACGGTGATGTTTCGGGCGGCGACTTCGCGGGCCATCGCTCGGGCTAGACCGCCGAGCCCGGCTTTGGCCGCCGAGTAGTTGGCCTGACCGGCGTTGCCAAGCAGCCCGGCGACCGAACCGACGAAGACGATGCGGCCCGAACGACGGCGCAGCATCGGGCGCAAGGCCGCTCGGGCACAGCGGAAAGCGGCTGACAGGTTGGCGTCGATCACCAGGTCGAAGTCGTCGTCGCTCATCGTCATCGACAGCCCGTCGCTCGTCGTACCCGCGTTGGCTACGAGGACGTCGGGCGGTGCCGGGCAGGCCGCGAGCAGCGCGTCGGGCGCGCCACGGTCGGCGAGATCCGCCTGCACCACGGCTGCCGTGCCGCCTCTCTCCTCGACGATCGCGGCCGCCTTCTCGGCGCCGGCCAAGTCAGAGCGGTAGTGGCAGAGGACATGCGTGCCGGGCGCGGCCAGCGCCTCGGCGACGGACTGGCCGAGGTAACCGGATGCGCCGGTGATCAGCACGACCCTGAGCGGCGCGCTCATGGGCAGTTCACCACCTGGGCGGCATAGGTCAGTCCGGCGCCGAACGCCATGAGCAGCATCGGCTCGCCCGAGGGCGTGCGGCCGTCCTGCATCAGCCGATCGAGGGCGAGTGGCACTGAGGCGGCTGAGGTATTGCCCGTGTCGACAACATTGCGGGCGACCTTGTCGGTGGGGATCTTCAGGCTGCGGGCCAAGGAGTCGACGATGCGCAGGTTCGCCTGGTGCGGAACGAACGCAGCGAGATCCTCGATCGCCACACCCGCTGCAGCGCAGGCGCGCCGGGCGACGTCGACCATCTGCGACGTAGCCCACCGGAAGACGGCAGCGCCGTCCATCCGGAGGTACTGCTCGCCGGGCGGCACCTGGATCGCCGTGGACTGCGCGCCGTCACTGCCCCAGACCACCGGGCCGATGCCGCCGCGCTCGTCGGCGGCGACGACGACCGCACCCGCGCCGTCTCCGAAGATGATGCAGACACCACGATCGGTGTAGTCGATGAACGGCGAGATCTTCTCCGAGCCGGTCACCAGCACTCGACGGGCGCTGCCGGCCTTGATCGCATCCGTGGCCCACGCCATCGCATAGGAGAAGCTGGCGCACCCGGCGTTGACGTCGCACGCGCCGGGGGCGGGGATGCCCAGGCTGTGCGCGATCGTGGCGGCCGCGCCGGGCACGGCGTACGGCATCGAGCAGGTCGCCGACAGCACGAGGTCGATGTCAGAGGCGTCGATGCCACTGGCCGCGATCGCCTTGGCACCGGCCTCGACCGCCATTGTCGCGACGGACTCGTCAGCAGCAGCGATGTGCCGGGTCACGATGCCGGTGCGCTCCCGGATCCACTGGTCGGTGGTCTCGACCATCGTCTCGAGCTCAGGGTTGGTCAGCGTGCGGGACGGGAGGTAGCCCCCGACGCCGAGCAGCCGAGCGGCGCTCACAGCTCAGCCCCGCCCGGATGCATCCGGGCGAGCGGTTGTCCTGGCTTCACCGGATCGCCGTCGGAGGCAAGCCACTCGACCAGCACCCCGCCGTGCGGAGAGACGACGTCGACGACGCCCGCGCGCGACTGCAGCGTCGCCACGCAGGAACCGGGCGCGACCGAGTCGAGCGTCTTGGTGGAGAGCGAAAGTGTCCCCGCGGACGGCGCGACGATGACTCGCCACGACGGAGCGTGAGCCGAGGATGCGGCACTGTGCAACAACAGCAGAGCGCGTGCAGCCTCAAGGTCTTCCGGGCCGCGCAGCTTGAGGGTCTCGACCCCGGGAAGAGCGCGCTTGACGAGCGCGCTGAGCGTGCCGGCCGGGGGCAGCTCGACGACCACCTGAATGTCCCGTGCGGCAAGTGTGTCCATGCACCGGTCCCAGCGCACCGGCGCGGCTACCTGCTCGACGAGTCGTCGCAGCAACTCCCGACCGTCAGAGACGACCGCGCCATCGGCATTGGAAACCACCCGGGTGCGGGGGTCGACCACCGGCGCCGCGTCGGCGATGTCGGCAAGACGCTTGCGCGCCGAACTCATGAAGGAGGTGTGAAAGGCGCCCGCGACACTGAGCGGCATTACTCGAGCCACCCCATCGAGCGCCGCCGGCAGGGTCGCGAGCCGGGTCAGCTGGCCGGCGGCCACTACCTGACCGGCTCCGTTGCGGTTAGCGGCGCTCAGTCCAGCAGCCTCGATCGCGGCGAGCACCACCTCGGGATCGCCGCCGAGGATGGCAGACATGCCGGTCGGCTCGACGGCGGACGCCTCAGCCATCGCCTCACCCCGTTCACGCACCAGGGTGAGCGCTGCCTCGTCCGTCAGCGCTCCGGAGAGCGCAGCAACGGCTAGCTCACCGACGCTGTGGCCGGCGAGCAGGCCGATCGCGGACGGTGTGCCGTCAACGATCTGGTGGCCGACCGCGAGGGCGGTGGCGACGAGCAGCGGTTGGCAAGCCGCGGTGTCGCGGATGTCCTCCGCACTGCCCGTCGTACCGAGGGCGACGAGGTCACGGCCGACCACTGCGGAGTACCACCGCAACCGGGCCAGCACGTCAGGGTGGTCGAGCCAGGGCTCGAGGAAGCCGGGAGTCTGCGCGCCCTGACCGGGCGAAAGGAGAGCTAGCACCTATCTAGGCTGTCGTCCCGCCGAGGGGCGAACCACCGGCGACACCGACGAAGAATCCGCGCGACTTTTGTAGGGATCCTCCAAGTAACCGCGAGAACCTGGACGTAGTCCCGGTCAGCCGTCTGCCAGCCGGCCGAGAGCCAGGGTGACCTGCAGGACGAACGCCGCCCGGGGCTCGAGAGGATCGAGCCCGGTGAGCAGGGCGACCTTGCGCAGCCGGTAGCGGACGGTGTTGGCGTGCAGGAAGGTCGACCGGGCCGTCGCCTCGACCGACCGGCCCTCATCGAGGTAGCAGGCGACCGTCTCGAGCGCCGCGGCATCCGTGCCGAGAGTTCGGTACACCCGCTCCACCAGGGCCTCGCGGGCTTCAACGTCGCCGTCCAGCGCTCGCTCCGGCAGCAGGTCGTCGGACGACACGGGGCTGGGGGCGCCGCGCCATGCCGGCACCACGCGGAGACCGGACAGCGCCGCGCGGGCTGACCCGGCCACCTGCGCGAGGGAGCTCACCGTCGGCCCGACGACGACCGGGCCGGCCCCGAAGAGCGCGACCAGCGATGCGGGGACGGTGAGCCCGGCGTCAGCCCCGAGGAGAAGCAGAAGTCGGTCTCCGTGCAGACCAGCCAGCGACTCGAGACCGACGGCGCGACACCTCTGCTCCACCTCGTCGAGCACTTGCTCCGGCTCGCCCGACGGCGCAGCGCCCACGGCCACGGTCAGTTGTGGGGGCGGCGCCCACGCCAGCGCGGCGGCTCGAGCCTCGAGGATGTCCGGATCACCACCTCGCACCAGAGCCTCGACGAGCAGCGCACGTGACCGCGCGTGCCACGCGCCGCGCTCCTCTGCGGCAGAGGCGTAGACCTGGGCGGCCGCGAAGGCGACTTCACGGGAGAAGCGGAGCACACCTTCGCGAAGCGCCGCCTCCTCGCCAGCGGCTGCGAGCTCGGGCACGGCCTCCTCCACCACGTCGACGACGAGCTGGACCAGCTCGACGGTCTGCTGCAAGGAGATGACCTTGGCCAGGGCACGCGGCGCGACGCCGAAGACCGGCCCGGCGAGCTGGTCACCCGCGGCGGCGCGCTGCCACTGGACGAAGGCCTCGATGCCGGAGTGGGCCACCAGCCCGACCCATGACCGGTGCTCCGGGGCGAGGAGCCGAAACCAGGGCAGCTCCTCACCCATCCGCCGTACGGCGGTCGTGGTGAGCGCACCGGTGGCCCGTTCGACCCGGCGGGTGCTCGCCGCGGTGCTCTTGCGCGTGGCCATGGCCGGACCCTTCCGTCCTGCGCGCTCTTTGTCCAGGCCCTCCAATGGGCGGTGCCGAATCGCCACTCGCTGCACTGTCGACCCCGGGGGGGGTAGCAGGCACCGGCCGGGCTGACGTCGAAGTAGCACCCGGTGGACGTCCAGCGTGCACCCGCTCACTATCCAGATCAGGAGCTTCCGTGTCCCCCAGCTCGCTGACCCGTCGGACCACCCTCCTCGTCGCGGCCGGTCTGCTCCTGTGCTCGGCCGTGCCGGCGCTGGCCGACCACGACCAGGGCAGGGGACGCGGTGCGAAGAAGGGTCACTCCAGGGAGCAGGCCACGCCGGCGGCGGACTTCTGCACCGGCGGAGGTGCGGCCCGACCGCTCACACTCATCGTCGACGGTCAGCGGGCCACCGGGCTCTATGCCGTGCCGAAGGGCCGAGCGAAGGGCCTGGTGGTCTACACGCACGGCTACGGGCATACGGCGGAATCGTGGCGCAAGCACCTCACCGACACCGCGGCCCGGGACGGCGTCATCGCCATCGCCATGAACTACCGCGGCGAGGTCATCTCCCCGCCAGCGAAGGGCAAGACCTTGCCCTCGTCCCGCGGCTGGCAAGTGCGCGAAGGCGCCGCCGACTCCAACTCCGCCGCCCAGCTCGTCGAGCGCCGCTGTCCTGGTCTCAAGACGATCGTGCTCTACGGCGTGAGCATGGGTGGCAACACGGCCGGCCTCGCCCTCGCGGCCAAGCCGACCCGCAGCACTGGCGCCCCGCTCTACGACTACTGGTTCCAGATGGAAGGCGCCGCCAACGTCGTCGAGACCTACCTCGCGGCGCGCGGGCTCCAGGGCAGCGGCAACGCCACAGCCGCCAGCGCTGTCGAGGACATCGAGCGTGAGATGGGCGGCAGCTTCGAGGCGAAGAGCTCGGTGTACGCCGAACACGCCGTGGTCAACCGGGTCGACGACATCGCGGCGGCCGGAGTCAAGGGTGTCGTGCTGATGCACGGCGTCGCGGACGGTCTCGTGCCCTACAACCAGTCTCGCGAGCTGCACGCCCGCCTCCTCGAAGCGGGTCTTCGCGCGGAGTTCCACACCTTTGTGACCCGGAGTGCGTCCAGCGAGTCGGGCACGACGATCGACGGGTACGCGACGGGCAGCGTGCCCGGGTACACCTCACCGTTCGCCGGTCACGCGTCCGAGTCCAGCGACACCCACATACAGAACATCGCTGGTTTCGCCCGCCTTTCCGAGGTCCTCCGCGGCCTGGCGCCGGACTGCAAGGAGCACACCGTGGACGGTGCCTCTGGGCTGTCCTTCTTCGTCTCGACCCAGAACGTGTGCTAGCCCGCAGCGCCGCGTCACCTACGCAGATAGCGCTCAGCGGCAGCCCGCAAGCCCGGCGAGAGCCCGACTCCTTGACGGCGCAGCGAGTCGGCGTAGCCGCCGGTCGATCCAGGGTCGGTGAGCCGCGCATCGTCGTACGCCGTCCGGGGGGCGGTTAGCACCCCGCGGCTTACCGGCGTGCCCGCACCGGTCAGCTCACCGGGGTCTGGGCCCCGCAGGAGGAGAAGCGCGTTGGCGACACCGCGTTCGGTGCCGTCGGAGGGCCGGTTGGTGACCATGCCGTTGACCACCATGGTGGAGGACCCGCCCCCGTCGAGGTTGAGGGCCGAGGTGGCGCCGAGAGAAAGGAAGAAGCTGGCCAGCTGAGTCAGGCTCATGCCGACCGAGTGACCGGGCGCGCGTCCGTCGACCACGACGAGGAAGATCTTGCTCCCGGCGATGCCGACCGCGGTGCGCGGGTTGGGGCCGTAGAACGATCCGGCGGCGTCGAGGCCCGGCACCGGAGCACCATCTCGGACGAGCATCGGGTTGCCCCCGATAGCGTCCAGCACACCAGGCCAGCCCGTGAGCGACCAGCGATGGGTCAGCGGCTCGCCCGGCGCAAGACTGCGCAGATAGGCCTCCTTCGACCCGCCGATCGCGGCCGAGAGGACGTCACCGGTGGCACCCGTCGCGGGCAGCGGCTGCCCGTCACACTGCACCAGGTCGACCGTGTGGTCCTGTAACACCTCACCCGAGGCGTCGAGCCGCGGCCCGCTGCTGGAGCGCAGCTGCGCCGAGCAGCCGTTGCCCGACGGGCGCTCGATGCTGCCGCCCTCGGGCGTGAACTCGATGACATCGTCGAAACCGGGGCCGCCGGAGTTGACCTTGGCGATGGGCTGTCGGCTCCCGTCGCCACGGGCCACGCTGATGTCGGGCCGCGGACCGTCGAAGTACGCAGCCTGCTCGTCCTGTCGGACCGCGAAGCCACGCCCCAGTACCTGCTCGGTCTGGAGGAGCCGGCCGTCCTCGGCGAAGAGATGTACCGGGCGGCCGTTGGACAGGGCGAAGTCACCGTTGATGGCGACGAGCGCGTCGTGACGGCCGGCCATGGACGAGGTTCGCTCGAGCCCGGCTAGCTCACTGGTGCCCAACGCCGTGTCGAAAGTCGACGCGGCAGCCAGGTCGACGGTCACCACCTGCATGGCCACCGGACCGACCGGGTCGACGATCGACCGGAAGGACACCCCTCGCGCCAGTCGCTCCTCGAAGCTTCGGGTGACGCCGTTCACCGGAGCGACGGCGTACGCGGTCCAGCTGCCGGCACTGAAGCTGCGCTGGTAGACCCGGCCGTTGGTGCCGAGCACGAGGACCAGGCGGTGCCCGGGCGCCCAGGACGTCGCAGCCGGCCCGCCCGCCAGCGCACCGCCGAGACCGGCCCAGGGTGAGTACTGCCCGGCCATGAGCGACCGGTGGTAGAGCGCCCCGTTGCCACCGCGGACGTAGAGGTCGATCGTGCCGTCGCCGTGCGAGGCCACGGCAGGGTTGGACGTCGCGACACCACCGACCCGCGCAAAGGGCTGCCAGGCGGTCCCGTCGTAGGTCTTCTCCCAGATCGCATCGTCGGTGCTGCGGACGAAGACGACCAGCCGGCCACCGCCCGGGGTCGCCGCGGCGGGCGAGGACGTCAGCGCGCCACCCAGCAACACCCACTCCGACCACCGGCCATCCCGCAGCGTGCGGTAGGCCAGGGAGTCGTCGTCGAACCGGGCGAACAGGTCGAGCCGCCCCGGCCCGCTCGCCACGACCGACGGCTCGCCGACGATGCCGCCGCCCAGCGAGCTCCAACCTGACCATCGTGAGTTCTCGAACCGCTTGGTCCACACTGCTCCGTCACCGCCACGGACGAAGACGTGCAGGCGCCCGGGCTCCGTGCTCGCCACCGCCGGTCCGCTGGTAATCGACCCACCGAGGCTCGGAGCGGTCGTCCAGCCTTTGCCGGTTGCGTAGGTTGTCTGCTCCAGGGTGCCCCCCGCCGACTGGTGGAAGACGTCGATCCGGCCAAGCCCCCACGACGCGGTGGCCAGCGGTGACGGGACTTTCACCGGCGACCGGCTCGGCGCGCTGTCGGCGATGGGGACCAAGCGGTCGGCATCCGACGTCGCGGGCCGAGATGACTGACTCGGGGTGGCCGCCGGGGCAGTGCCGAGTGCGGCAATGCCGAGAGCGAGGCCGGCCACGAGGCCGGAGCGGGACACGCGCATCAAGCTGCTCTCCGAGAGGGCAAGGGAAGGTGGTAGCTATGTCCTACTGGACATCTCCACCCTAAGTGAGTCGCCCGACGGTGGGAGTTCGGTTGCCAGGCACGGCACAATGGCCTCCCCGCCTCCGTAGCTCAGGGGATAGAGCATCCGCCTCCTAAGCGGGTGGTCGTGGGTTCGAATCCCGCCGGGGGCACTGATCCGCTGGCCAGCAGCACGCAGTCGTCCGTGGCTACGCTGCCGCGCATGAGTGAGACGATCGTCATCGACCGCCGTTACCGCGGGCCCGAGCGTTCTGGCAACGGCGGGTGGTCCGCCGGTCTGGTGGCGGCTGCTCTCGCCGGTCCGGCCGAGGTCACCCTGCGAACTCCGCCGCCGCTCGACATCCCACTCGAGGTGCGCCGTACCGACGGCGGCGCGACGATGCACCACGGCGACGTGCTGGTCGCCGAGGGTGTCTCGACCGTCCTAGATCTTGCGCCGCCACGGGTCGTCACCGCTCGAGAGGCCACCCAGGCGACGGCGGGGTACGCCGGCTTCATGAGTCACGCCTTCAGCGGGTGCTTCGTCTGTGGACCGGACCGCGAGGAAGGCGATGGGCTGCGCATCTTCCCCGGGCCGGTCGCCCCCGGGCTGGTCGCCGCTCCCTGGACGCCGCACCCGTCCTTGGTCGACGGATCCGGCGAGATGGTCCGACCGGCGGTCTGGGCCGCGCTGGACTGCCCCGGAGGGTGGGCCGGTGACATCAGCGAGGAGCGTCCGGCGGTGCTCGGCCGGCTCGCCGTCGACGTACGACGTACGCCGCACGTCGGTGAGCCGCTGGTCGTTCTCGGGTGGGCGATCGAGGTTCGACAGAAGACGTTTCTCGCCGGCTCCGCGCTGCAGACCGCGGACGGCGAAGTGCTCGCGGTGGGGCGTTCCACCTGGGTCCGCGTGCCGCCCGACTGGACCGGCTGACCGCGCGGCAGGGCGCGCGGCAGGGTTAGGACTCAGGATGGCGGGCGTCGTACTTCGCAAACCGAGGCACCAGCGCAGCAAGCAGCGCGACGCCTGCCAGACAGGCAAGACCGCCTGATACGACGGAGAACTGCGGCGACACCAGCGCCGCCGCGGCGCCAGCCTCGAGGTCACCAAGCCGGGGGCCACCGGCGACCACGACGATGAAGACCCCGCCCAGGCGACCCTGCATCGAGTCCGGGGTCGCCGCCTGCAGGATCGTCGTACGGAAGACGGCGCTGACCATGTCGGCGGTGCCGGCGAGGGCCAGGAAGACGCAGGCCAGCCAGAGCACATCAGTCAGCCCGAACGCGGTGATAGCGGCGCCCCAGGCAGCGACCGAGAGCAGCACGGCGAGGCCCTGCCGGTGGATCCGGCCGAACCACCCGCCGCACAGCGCACCGACGAGCGCACCGACCGCCGGCGCGGCGTAGAGCAGGCCGGTCACGGACGAGCCGCCGTCGAAGGTCGTCGCAGCGAGCGCGGGGAAGAGCGCGCGCGGCATGCCGAAGACCATCGCGTTGATGTCGACGAGGAAGGTCATGAGGACGACCTGCCGGCCGCGCAGGAAGCGCAGCCCCTCGACGACGGAGGACAGGCCCGCCCGGGTGCCGCCGCCCTCGGGCGGCATCGGTGGCAAGGCGGCCGCCGCGGCGATCGCGAAGCTGAAAGACGCGGCATCCACCCCGTAGGCCCAGACGAAGCCTGCGGACCCGACCAGCACGCCGGCGAAGAGCGGGCCGAGGACGACTCCGAGGTTGAACAGCACCTGGCCGAGAGCATTAGCCGCGGCAAGCTGGTGAGCCGGCAGCAGTCGGGGGGTGACGGCCCGACGGGCCGGGGAGTTCAGCGCGAAGAGTCCGCTGACTACAGCCATCAGCAGGTAGAGCAGCCACACCTGCTCGAGACCGAAGGCGGCCTGCGCAGTGAGCGCGACGCTCGTCAGCGCCAGCCCGATCTGGGTGACCAGCACCAGCTTTCGTCGGTCGACAGAGTCGGCGATGGCCCCGCCGTAGAGCCCTAGTCCCACGAGGGGGACGACGGCGAACAGCCCGAGCAGCCCCACCGCGAACGACGAGCCGGTGAGGTCGTACACCTGCAGGGCAATGGCGACATTGGTCATCTGGCTGCCGACGAAGGACACAGCCTCGCTCCACGACAGCCGGCGAAAGTGCGGGCTGTCCCGCCACGGCGAGACGTCGAGGGCGATCCCGCGCACTGCAGACCGCGCCCGGGTGCGCCGCGACGACGCGCGGTCAGGTGCGGCGTCGGAATCGCCCAGCGTCACGGAGCCAGCCGCTCGACGACCCACCTGCGGCCCGCTCGCCGGTAACGCACCCGGTCGTGCAAGCGCGCCGGGCCGCCCTGCCAAAACTCCACTGCATCCGGCCGCACTCTCACCCCTCCCCAGTGCCGAGGACGAGGCACTCCGCGACCGGCAAACCGCAACGCGACCGCTGTGACGAGGGCATCGAGCTCGGCCCGGTCCGCGAGCACCGCACCTTGCGGCGATGCGTACGACGCCACCTGAGCCTCTCGGGACCGGGCCGCGAAGATCGCGTCAGACTCAGCAGCCGTCGTACGCCGGGCCGTCCCGGTGATGCAGACCTGCCGCTCGATCTCGCGCCAGTGGAAGGTCAGGGCCGCCCGCGGGTTGGCAGCGAGGTCGAGACCCTTGCGACTGCGGTAGTTGGTCGCGAAGACGAAGCCGTGGGCGTCGACGCCCTTCAACAGCACGGTTCGAGCGCTGACTTCGCCGTCCGTGGTGCTGGTCGACAACGTCATCGCGTGCGGCTCCAGCCCCCTCGTCGCTACCGCCGCCAGCAGCCACCGGTCGAATTGGGTGAACGGATCGGCGGCCACCTCGGCGAGATCCAGCCGGCCGACGCCGTACTCACGGCGCAGCGCGGCGAGGTCGACACCCGGCCGGTCATCCATGCAGACCATCATGGCCGCCGGTGAGAGGATGGGCCCGACGACGCGGAACGTCACAACGAAAGGTCGGGGAATGATCGAGATCAAAGCTGGGCTGGAGGGCGTGGTCGCCTTCGAGTCCGAGATCGCCGAGCCCGACCGCGAGGGCGGCGCTCTGCGCTACCGCGGGGTCGACATCGAGGACCTGGTGGGGGTGAAGCCCTACGAGCAGGTGTGGGGACTCCTGGTCGACGGCACCTTTACCCCCGGACTGCCACCTGCAGAGCCGTGCCCGCTTCCCCTCCGTTCTGGCGATTCTCGCGTCGACGTGCAGGCTGCGCTCGCCGAGCTCACCCCGCTGTGGGGTCTCGGACAGCTGATCGACATCTCCGAGGAGCAGGCCCGCGACGACTTGGCGCGTGCGTCCGTCGTCGCGATGTCCTTCGTCGCCCAGTCAGCCCGGGGCGAGCGGCTGCCACCAGTGCCGCAGTCGGAGATCGACAAGGCGAAGAGCATTCCGGAGCGCTTCCTCATCCGCTGGCGAGGGGAGGCCGACCCGGCGCACGTCAAGGCCATCGACGCCTACTGGATCTCCGCCGCCGAGCACGGCATGAATGCCTCGACGTTCACCGCCCGCGTCGTCGCGGCGACCGGAGCAGACGTCGGCGCCTGCCTGTCGTCCGCGGTCGGCGCCCTCTCCGGGCCGCTGCACGGTGGCGCACCCGCCCGCGTGCTCGCGATGCTCGACGACGTCGAGCGCGAAGGTGACGCCACGACGTACGTCAAGAGAGTGCTCGACAAGGGCGAGCGGCTGATGGGGTTCGGCCATCGGGTCTACCGCGCGGAGGACCCGCGCGCTCGGGTGCTGCGGCGTACCTCGGCCGAGCTGGGTTCGCGTCGTTACGAGGTCGCAGAAGCGCTGGAGAAGGCTGCGCTGACCGAGCTCGCTGAGCGCAAGCCGGACCGGGTGCTCCAGACGAACGTGGAGTTCTGGTCGGCCGTCGTGCTCGACCACGCCGAAGTCCCCCCGGCGCTGTTCACCTCGATGTTCACGTGTGCCCGCACGGGCGGCTGGTCGGCACACATCCTCGAGCAGAAGCGGCTCAACAAGCTCATCCGGCCCAGCGCCGTCTACGTCGGCCCAGGACCGCGTCCAGTCTCAGCGGTGGGATGACGGCATGGGTATGACACCGGCCATCGTCCTGCCTGAGGAGTTGAAACCGCTCGACGGCCGTTTCGGCTGCGGCCCGTCGAAGGTACGACCCGAAGCCGTCGCCGCACTGGCGACCGCAGCATCGACCTATCTCGGCACATCACACCGACAGACCGGAGTGCGCTCGGTCGTCGGCCGGGTGCGCTCGGGGCTGCGCGAGCTCTTCTCGCTGCCCGACGGCTACGAGGTTCTGCTCGGTAACGGCGGCGCCACTGCGTTCTGGGATGTCGCCACCTTCGGGCTGGTCCGACAGCGCAGCCAGCACCTGGTCTTCGGCGAGTTCTCCTCGAAGTTCGCAGCAGCGACGAAGACCGCCCCCTTTCTTGACGACCCCTCCGTCATCTCCGCAGACCCTGGCACCCACCCGGCGGCTGAGGTCGACCCGTCGGTGGATCTCTACGCACTGACGCACAACGAGACCTCGACCGGCGTCTCGATGCCGGTACGCCGTCCGGCCGGCGTCGCCGACGACGCGTTGGTCTGCGTCGATGCCACCTCGGCCGCCGGCGCGGTCCGGTTCGACGTGACGGAGTCCGACGTCTACTACTTCGCGCCGCAGAAGGTGCTCGGCAGCGATGGCGGCCTCTGGCTCGCCCTCGTCTCGCCGCGTGCCCTCGACCGCATCGCCACCATCGCAGCGACCGACCGGTGGATCCCCGCCTCGCTCGACCTGGCGACTGCGGTCGAGCAGTCACGGCTGGACCAGACCTACAACACCCCCGCGCTCGCGACGCTCTTCTTGCTCGCCGACCAGGTCGACTGGCTGCTCGGGCTCGGCGGGCTCGACGGCGCGGCCGCTCGTTGTGATGACTCGGCCGCGCGGCTATACGGCTGGGCTGACGACTCGTCGTACGCCCAGCCGTTCGTGAAGGACCCGGACCAGCGCTCGCCGGTCGTCGGCACGATCGACTTCGATGCCACAGTCGACGCGGCCGCCGTCGCAGCGGTCCTGCGCGCCAACGGCATCGTCGACACCGAGCCGTACCGCAAGCTCGGCCGCAACCAGCTCCGGATCGCGATGTTCCCGGCGATCGACCCGGCGGACGTCAGTGCTCTGACGACGTGCATCGACTACATCGTCACGAGGCTC
>JBKJUS010000108.1:0-20519 GCA_046590575.1 Mycobacteriales bacterium
GGGGGGTACGGGTGAGGCGGGGTACGGGTACGGATAAGGCCTCGAGTTTGTAGCCGAGACCGCGCACCGTCACGAGGTAGCGGGGTACGGCGGGGTCGGGTTCGATCTTGCTGCGGAGCCTCTTGACGTGCACATCGAGTGTCTTGGTGTCACCGACGTAGTCGGCGCCCCACACCCGGTCGATGAGCTGGCCCCGAGTGAGCACCCGGCCGGCGTTGCGCAGGAGCAGCTCGAGCAGCTCGAACTCCTTGAGCGGCAGCGACACCGAGACGCCGCCGACCGTCACCGTGTGCCGCTCAACGTCCATCCGCACCGGCCCGCCCTCGAGCACCGCGGGGAGCAGCTCCTCCTCCTCGCCCCGGCGGCGGAGCACCGCGCGGATGCGCGCGACCAGCTCGCGTGACGAGAAGGGCTTGGTGACGTAGTCGTCCGCACCGATCTCGAGTCCGACGACCTTGTCGATCTCGGAGTCCCGGGCAGTCAGCATGATGATCGGCACCCCGGAACGGGACCGCAGCGTGCGGCAGACCTCGGTGCCGGAGATGCCGGGCAGCATGAGATCGAGCAGCACAAGATCAGCTCCCGAGCGGTCGAACTCGGTCAGCGCGTCAGGCCCGGTCGTGGCGACACCCACCTCGAAACCCTCACGACGGAGCATGAACGAGAGTGCTTCGGAGAACGACTCTTCGTCCTCGACGACGAGCACGCGGGTCATGACAGGACGGCCTCTCGGTCGGTGAGCGCTTCGTCGGCGACGAGCGGGAGGTGCAGGGTGAAGGTGGAGCCGGTGCCTTCGACGCTCCACACGGTGACGCGGCCGCCATGGTTGCTGGCGATGTGCTTGACGATCGCCAGGCCCAGCCCGGTGCCGCCAGTCTCGCGGGAGCGGGCGGGGTCGGCGCGGTAGAAGCGCTCGAAGATCCGCTCGAGGTCGTCGTGGGCAATCCCGATCCCCTCGTCGGTCACGGTGACCTCGACGACATCGGAGCGACGGCGTACGCCGAGGGCAACGCGGGTGCCAGGCGCGGAGTAGGCGATAGCGTTGTCCAGCAGGTTGCCGATCGCCGTGACCAGCTGGTTCTCGTCACCCAGGACCTCGAGCGCCACGTCGCTCTCCGCGCTGACCGTGATCTGCTTGGTGTCGGCCCGCAGCCGGCTGCGGTCGACTGCTTCCCGGACCACCCGGTCGATGCGCACGACGGTCGCCGCCGGCCTGGCCTCTGCGCCCTGCAGCCTGGATAGGTCGATGAGCTCCTGCACCAGCCGGCTGAGTCGGCCGGCCTCGTGCACCATTCGGCCGGCGAATCGGCGGACCGTCTCCGCATCGCCCTCACCGTCGTGGATCGCCTCGGCCAGCAGGGCCAGCGCACCGACGGGCGTCTTCAGCTCATGCGAGACGTTGGCGACGAAATCGCGGCGCACGGCCTCGACCCGTCGGGCCTCGGTGATGTCGTCGATCAGCAACACCGCGTGACCTGTCGTTCCTGCCAACGCCGCCCGGACCCGTACCGCAGCCAGGTCAGGTCCGCCGGGCATGTCGAGCTCGACCTCGGCCGGCCGGCCGGTGCTGCGCAGGTCGGCGACCAGCCGGCCCAGCGCCGGGATCGCGAGCGCGCGACCGCGCACCAGTTTGAGGTCCTCCGCCGTGCGGTTGGCGAGCACCACCCGGTCTCGTCCGTCCAGGACGACCGCGCCGGCCGCCAACGTCGACAGGGCCTCCTCGAGCACCCGAGGTGGAAGCTGCGCCGCCGGCTCGGCGGGGGCAGCCACCGCCGGCACCTGACGTCGGATGACCAACCACGCCACCGCAGCACCGGCACAAACGCCGACGAACAACGCGAGAACAGTGGTCACGCATCCGATGGTAGGGGCGACCCCACATCGCGACCGCATCGCAGTGCGGGCCGCGAGGCGTTGTTCATGCAGCGTTTGCCGGTTTGTCGCCCGATACGCTGTGCCGTCCCGGCGCCCTGAGGAGGCACCCGCTGTGCGCGACGCCTACCACGAGGATCTCGACGACATCACCGGGCGTCTCGTCGAGCTGACTTCGCTGACCGGATCAGCCATGGGCCGCGCTACGACGGCCCTACTGGACGCCGACGTCGCCCTCGCCGAGGCGGTCATCGCCGGCGACGCCGTGATCGACGCGGTCTACCACGATGTCGAGGAGAAGGCGTTCCTCCTCCTCGCGCGACAGCAACCGGTGGCCGGCGACCTGCGCATCCTGGTCACCAGCCTGCGCATGGTGGCCGACCTGGAGCGCTCAGGCGACTTGGCGCTGCACGTGGCCAAGATCGCCCGCCGGCGCTACCCCAACACCGCCGTACCGCAGCATTTGCGCTCGACGATCCTGGAGATGGGCCAGGTCGCTCAGCTGATCATGAGCAAGGCCGGGGACTGCATCGCCAACCGCGACATCGTCCTCGCCGCAGAGCTCGAAACCGACGACGACGCCATGGACTCGCTGCACCGGACCCTGTTCACGTCGTTGCTCGACGACGAGTGGACCGACGGCATCGAGGCAGCCATCGACATCACCCTGGCCGGCCGCTACTACGAGCGCTTCGCCGACCATGCTGTTTCGCTAGCGCGGCGGGTCGTCTACCTCGTCACGGGTGAGCGAGTGACCGGCTGATGGCACTGGTCCCCTCATGACACCACCGCAGTCCACTCTGATCTTGCTGCGGCATGGCGAGAGTGTGTGGAACCGGGAGAACCGCTTCACCGGCTGGCACGACGTCGACCTCACGGAGGACGGCGAGAAGCAGGGCCGCGCAGCGGGCCGGCTGCTCGCGGATTCGGGCATCGACATCGGTGTCGTGCACACCTCGCTGCAGAAGCGCGCGATCCGCACCGCCAACCTCGCCTTGGAGGAGGCCGACCAGCTCTGGGTGCCGGTACGCCGCTCGTGGCGACTGAACGAGCGGCACTACGGCGCGCTGCAGGGGCTCGACAAGGCGGAGACCCTCGCGAAGTACGGCGAGGCGCAGTTCCACGCGTGGCGTCGGTCCTACGACTCGCCACCGCCGGCGCTCGACCTCGACGACGAGCGGCACCCGCGCTTCGACCCGCGCTACCAGGTGTTGCCGCCCGACGTGCTGCCGGCGACCGAGTGCCTGGCCGACGTCGTACGCCGGATCACGCCGTACTGGTACGACGCCGTCGTGCCCGACCTCTCCTACGGGCACAACGTCCTCGTCGCGGCACACGGCAACTCGCTGCGTGCCTTGGTCAAGCATCTCGACCGCATCGCGGACGACGACATCGCCGCGCTGAACATCCCGACCGGTATCCCGCTCGTCTACACCCTCGACGAGCGGATGCGGCCGGTCCGCTCCGGCTACCTCGGCGACGCGGCGGCCGCAGCAGCCGCAGCTGCTGCGGTGGCGGCGCAGGGACGCCCCGCCGCGGAGCGCTCGGTCGGCGACGTGCCGCCAAGGGGTCGGGACTCCGAGCCCGACGACACCGCCGACGCCTAGCGACGACGACCCGAGGTCGGCGGACGAGCGCCGGCCTCAGCGGTCGAGAAGCGGGTTGGGGGAGAGCACCTCGCCCTGCGCGGTGAGCTTCGCCCGGTAGGCCCGCTCCGCGTCGATAGAGCTGGGGAAGCCGAGCTGCACGGCAGCATCGAAGGTGCCGTCGGAGTACTCCAGGACGCAGCCGAGCAGCCGATCGATCTCCGCCGCGGACACACCCGCGAGTGGGACGTGGCCGGTCAGGAACACGTCACCGAGCACGTCGCAGGAGAAGGCGACGCCGTAGGTCCGGGCATTGCGCTGCAGCAGGAAACGGTAGGTCGCGTCCTCATTCTCCTCGGGCTTGCGCATGAAGAACGCCTCCACCCGAAGCGAGTGATCGCCGACGACCAGCCAGGTCATCGTCTGCAGCCGGTGCTCCCCGACCAGGGTGACCAGGAAGGATCCAGGGGCAGTGCGTTCGTAGCCGAGATCAAGGTCCTCGAGCGCCGACGTGATCATCGCGTCGAGCCGCTCGAGGTCTGCCCCGCTCACCTGCCACCCACGGCGGCCAGCCCGGCCTCGTGCTCGTGCAGCGCCTCGGCGTACGCCGAGAGGATGCCGTCCGCGGTCGCCCCCCAACCGAAGCGCGAGGCGTGCTCGACCGCGCCGGCGGCTAGTTCGGCCCGTCGCTCGGGTGCGGCGAGCAGTGCTGCGATGACGTCGGCGTAGTCGCAGGGGTCATGACCGTCGACGAGGACGCCGGACACGCCATCGCGCACCGCGGTGCGCAGACCGCCCACTCGGGCTGCGACCACCGGGGTGCCGCAGGCCTGGGCCTCGAGCGCGACCAGACCGAAGGACTCGTTGTACGACGGCACGACCACCACCTCGGCGGCGCGGTAGTGCTCGGCGAGCAGGTCCTGGCTGACCGGCTCGATGAGGCGAACGATGTCGGCGATGCCGAGCGAACGGGTGAGGTCGGCGAGGTTCGCCGGATCGCGCGTGCCGGTGCCGGATGGTCCACCGACGACGTCGACGCGCAGCCGCGACCGCAGGGACGGGTCGCGGCGGAGCAGCTCGGCGGCCGACCGGAGCAGGACGTCCGGTGCCTTCAGCGGCTGGATGCGACCGACGAAGAGCAGCAGTACGGCGTCCGGTGCCAGCCCCACCGCGGCAAGGGACGCCGCGCGCGAGGCGCCCGGCGAGAAGCGCTCGAGGTCGACACCGGGAGCGATCGTGCACACCTGCTCAGGGCGGGCGTCATAGAGCGAGACGAGCTCGTCGGCCTCCTCCTCGGTGGACGCCACGAGCCGGGTGGCCGCAGCGACGACCTGTTCCTCGCCGATCACCCGGGCGGTGGGCTCGGGATCGTCGCCGTCGGCGAGCGCTGCGTTCTTCACCCGGGCAAGGGTGTGGAAGGTGTGCACGAGCGGTACCCCCCAGCGCTCGGAGGCGAGCCAGCCGACCTGACCGGAGAGCCAATAGTGGGAGTGGACGAGGTCGTAGTAGCCCGGCTCACGCACCGCCTCGGCCCGCAGCACGCCCGAGGTGAACGCGCACAGCTGCGCCGGCAGATCGTTCTTGGACAGTCCCTCGAACGGACCGGCATTGACGTGCCGCACGGTAACGCCCGGCTCCAGCTCGACCGTGGGCGGCAGCGCCGAGCTGGTGGTGCGCGTGAAGATGTCCACCTCGATGCCGCGGGCGGCGAGGCGCCGCGAGAGCTCCACGACGTAGACGTTCATCCCGCCGGCGTCGCCGGTGCCCGGCTGTTCAAGTGGCGAGGTGTGCACCGAGAGCGTGGCCACGCGGCGCAACGCGCTCAGAGCGCGCACTGGCGCAGAACCACTGCGGGACACCGGCCACCTCCTCGCTGCCGTGGAACATCATGGCGGCGCCGGGCAGGTTACGCCGCATGGCGCAGGAGGAGTTACGGCATCCGGCGCTTGAATGGATCACTTTAAGTAATATTGTCCTTACTGTCAGCAGTAAAGACTTCGTGGTGAGCACCTGAGGCGCACTGGCTCCATCGCCCAGCCACCGCGACCGCGACGGCGACGCCGACCGGCCCAAGGGGGGAGTCGGTCGGCGTCGTCCGGGCGCCCACGACCATCGGCCTCGCGCGTGCCTACGATGAGCCGCATGCCTCCGCCTGACCTGCACCCGGCACTGATACCTCTCGCCTTCCTGCTCGGAACCTGGCGGGGCGAAGGTGTCGGCGGCTACCCGACTCTTGACGCGGACTTCCGGTATGGGGAAGAGGTCCTCTTCTCCCACACGGGAAAGCCGGCCCTGCACTATCGCCAGCGGACCTGGCTGCTCGACGGGCTCGACACTCCCTCGCATGCAGAGTCGGGGTACTGGCGACCGCAGCCCGACGGCAGCCTGGAGGTCGTTCTCGCTCACCCCACCGGGATCGCGGAGATCTACGTCGGCACGGTGACCGGCACCCGGATCGAGTTGACGACCGACGTCGTCGTACGGACCTCGTCCGCGGCAGAGGTGACCGGGCTCACCCGGCTCTACGGTCTGGTCGAGGGCCGGCTCATGTACGCCGTCGACATGGCGGCGGTCGGCCAGCCGCTGCAATCTCACCTTTCCGCCACCCTCGACCGGGTACCGGGGCAGGAGCCCCCGGGGGGCACGGCGAAGTCGGACAGCACACTCCCAGACTGACTCGCCACCCCTGACACCGATAGAGGTCCGATGCGCCCGCTCCGCCGTCTCACCGCCTTCGCGGGCTCCGTGGCTCTCCTCGCCGCCGTAGCGCTCGCACCGTCCAGCTCCGCCGCCGTCGGCGAGGAGTTCAACGCCACGGCGCCCACGCAGACCGCCGGGCTCCCCGACCTCAATCGACTCGACCCGGTGCGCTTCCCCTATGACAGCGCCGTCGTGGAGCACTACCAGGTGCCGACGCGCAAGAACCCGCCCACCTGCATGCCGGCGGTCAGCATCGCCACCTGCCCGGACACCATCTGGATCGACGTCATCCGCCCCGACACCCAGGAGAAGGTGCCGGCGATCATGATGTCGTCGCCGTACTACAACACCCTCGGCCGCGGCTACAAGGGGCAGTGCAAGACCCCGCACCAGTCGCCACCCGGCGGACTGCCCGGCTCGCCCGGGGCGCCAGGCCTCTCCGAATGCGCCAACGCGCAGACGCCCTTCCCGGAGTGGTACGACGAGTACTTCGTCCCGCGCGGCTACGCCTTCGTGGCGATGGACCTGCGCGGCACCCGCAACTCCACCGGCTGCCAGACCTACGGGGACCGCGACGAGGTCATCGACGCCGTCGACGTCGTCGACTTCATCGCCGAGCTGGACTGGAGCAACGGAAAAGTCGGCATGACCGGCGGGTCCTACGACGGCACCATCGCCAACGGCGCCGCTGCCGAAGCCCCGATCTCCGGCAAGCACCCCGAGGCGCTCGCCGCGATCATCCCGATCCGGGCGATCGACGCCTGGTACGACTACCACTTCTTCAACGGCGTGCAGTCCTCAGGCCACGCCGCGACGCCCGCGCTCTTCACTGCCGCGCTCGCCGGTGTCGACACCCAGAACTCCGGGACCGACGACATCCTCTACCCGGTCCACGTCGCCGAGCGAAAGGCCTGCATCGCCACCCTCGGCGCGATCGTCGACGCCGGCTACGCCCGGCCCTACGCCGACGCCGACGACGTCTTCTGGTCCGAGCGCGACTTCGTCAAGGACGCAGCCGGCTTCAAGGCGGCGACGCTGATCGTCCACGGCCTCTTCGACTTCAACGTCAAGCCGCACAACGCCGGCTATCTCTGGAGCGCCCTGCCCGCCTCGCTGCCGAAGCGGATGCTCTTCCTCAACACCGACCACACCGACCCGCGCTGCGAGTCCACGGATGCATGCACGGCCAGCGGCCACAACATGCCGGTGCCGATCCCCGACAAGTTCGTCGAGCTCAACCACCGTTGGTGGCTGCAGTTCCTCAAGGGCGTCGAGGCGGGCGCATTGCGCACGTCGGTCGAGGTCCAGCAGCGCAACGGTTCCTTCGCCGCGTCGTCGGCGTACCCGGTACCCGGCACCACGTTGGTGCTGGCGCTCGGTCCAGAGGGCACGCTCGTCCCACCGGCCGGCGCCGATGAGCCCGCGACAGTGACGTACGCCGACGGCCCCGCGCCCATCGGGACACCGACCAGCGTCAGCTTCTTCACGGCGCCGTTCACCAAGGACACCCGGCTGTCCGGCATGGTCGACTTCAACCTGATGGCCTCCACCCTGGGTCCGGACACCAGCATCGGCGTCAGCATCGCCGACCTCGGCCCTGAGGCGGCCGACGACGAGACGGCCTCCGAGGGTGCGGTGGTGGCCGCCGAGCCGGGCGACGCAGTGACGATCACCTACGCCTGGCTGCGCGCCTTCTACCGCAGCTCGGTGAAGGCCGGGCCGGAGCGCAACATCCCCAAGGGCGGCGCCCCGATGTCACCCAACGCGATGACGCCGCTGTCCTTCTCCTCGATGCACACCGACTACGTGGTCCCGAAGGGTCACCGCGTCCGGGTGCGGTTCAGCAACTCCGCGGGCGGCACGATCGCGGCCAACCTGGGCCAAGTCGTCACCCTCGCCACGGGCGCTGGGTCGACCATCACGCTGCCCATCGCCGGCGCGGCCGCCGCGGCGGCTCCGGCTCCCCCGCCGGCGCCACGCCCGGCCGTTCCGCCGGCCCCCGCACCGGCGCCGCGCCCCATGCCGCTGCCGGCCACCGGTGGCGGCCTGCCGCCGATCGCCCTCGCAATTGCCGCAACTGCCGGTCTCGGCGCGCTCGCCGTACGCCGACGCCTCACCTGACTGAGAGTCGGGCACATGCCCGGCCCGCACCTCCCTCCACCGTCGCGTCCGCTCGGCGACCCGACGCGCGGCACCACTCATCCCAACCGGCTCCGTCGGGTCGACCGCTGGCTGATCGCGACCCAGCTCGCCCGGCTGCGCCGCTCCGCGTTCCCCGTGGTCGTCGATCTCGGCTACGGCCAGCACCCCACCACCACCGTCGAGATGACCTCGCGCCTCGCGGAGCACCTGCCGGCGGTGCGCGTCGTCGGGGTGGAGATCGACCGGGTCCGGGTCGACGCCGCACAGCCGCACGCCCACCCAGGCTTGCGGTTCACCCGCGGCGGCTTCAACCTTCCCCTGGAGCCGGACGAGCGGCCGCCCGCGATCATCCGGGCGATGAACGTGCTGCGGCAGTACGACGAAGCCGAGGCTGCGTCGGCGTGGGAGCTGCTCCGGGGCCAGCTCGGGGAGGACGGGCTGCTCGTCGAGGGCACCTGCGACGAGCTGGGCCGCCGCTGCAGCTGGGTGAGCATCGACGCGCAGGGCCCCCGGACGCTGACCTTCGCGGCGCGGGTCGCCGATCTCTCCCGCCCGTCGGAGCTGGCCGAGCGGTTGCCGAAGGCACTCATTCACCGCCACATCGCCGGCGAGCGAATCCACGACTTCTTCGCTGCCTGGGACGCCACGTGGCTCGAGGCGTCCCGCGCGGTCACGGCTCGGGAGCGCTGGGTCGCCGCGGCGGGCGGCCTGGTGGAGCGGGGTTGGCGGATCGGGCGCAACCCGGCGCGCTGGCGAGAGGGAGAGCTCACCGTCGCCTGGAGTGCGATCGCACCGCGCTAGCGCCGCGGCGTACCTGCGGCCCGCACCGATGCGCCGGCACGTCGGGACCTGGGCGCGAGTGGCTCAGATGTCTCGGCAGACACGCCGCTCGCCGAGTCAACTGAGCCACTCGTACCGAGCAGCATGGCGATGCCCCCTCCCGACACGATCGTGGCTTTCGGCGCGCTCGGCACCAGGTTCCAGGCGCCAGAGAGCAGCCGTCCGGTACGCCGGCGCTACTCCACGACGCGCAGGACGAGGATGGCGACGTCGTCGCGAGCGCCGGCCGGCTGATTGAAGGCGACGGAGAGCACCAGGTCGGCGATCGCGTCGGCGTCGAGACCGTCGCACCGCGAGAAGACCGCGCGCAACGCCGGCTCACCGTCCGCGACCCCGCCGGCCGCCTCGTGTCGCTCGACGAGCCCGTCCGTGTAGAGCAGCAGGGAGTCACCGGGTCCGAGAACAGCGACGTCCTCCGGGCAGACCGCCGGCGTAGTGACGCCGACGAGCATGCCGGGCCGACCAACAGCCTCGACCAGCCCGGACGGTCGTCGGACGAGGGCGAGGGGATGGCCGCCGCTGGCCACAGTGACAGTGACATTGACGGCCTCGACATCGACGCGGGCGTAACCGATGGTGCAGAACTTGCCGACCGGCACCTGGTCGAGAAGCGCGGTGTTGACCGCCTCCAGCACGACGCCCGGAGCGGGATCATGCTGGGCCACAGCGCGCAGCGTGTGACGCGCTAGCCCCGTGACAGCGGCCGCTTCCGGGCCCTTGCCGCAGACATCCCCGATGACGAATGCCCACTGCCCGCCCACGTCCCGGAAAATGTCGTAGAAGTCACCACCGACCTCCGCCTGCAGGCCGGACGGGAGATAGCGCGCCGCGAGATCCAGTCGCGGGATGCGCGGCAGGACCGGAGGAAGCAGGCTCGACTGCAACGCCCGGGCGACCTCGCTGCGGTCGAAGAACAGCTGCGAGTTGTCGACCGCTACCCCGGCGAGTCGGGCCAGCTCCTCGACGACAGCGACCTCGTCCGCGCCGTACTCCCGGCCGGACTCCGCCATGACCAGGGTGATCGCCCCGAGGGTGCGCCCGCGGGCGGTCAAGGGCGCAGTGATGGCAGATCGCAGACCGAGGTCGCGCACCGTGGCGAGCCAGTCGGCGCTCGGTGCGATGGACTCGAGGAATTCGTCAGAGATTCTGGGTAGGTGTTCCACCACACCGGTGCGTAGAACGGCCGCGAGCCCGGCCGGGGCGTGCGGGTCGTAGGGATAGAGCTCGTCGAGCGAGTGCGCGAGGGCCACTTTGGCTGGGTCGACATGCGCGACAGCAAGCCGTCGCACGCCGCCGTCGGGCGTCACCATGTCGACGGCACACCAGTCAGCGATCGACGGGACCGCTGACCCAGCGAGTGTGCGCAGGGTGGTCTCGTAGTCGAGTGAGGAGAGCAGGAGCCCGCTGGCCTTGGCGAGAAATCGCAGGTGGGCCGTCGCTTTGCTCTCGGCCTCGTAGAGCTGCGCGCGGGCCAGCGCCTGCGCGCACTGGCGGACCACTGCCTCAACGTGCTCAAGGTCGTCCTGACCGAACGACTGCTCCTCGGCGAACATCAGTCCGATCGCGCCGAGCAGATTGCCGGCGGCGACCAGCGGGAGCGCCACCATCGAGCGGTCTCCGGTACGGCTGAAGTCTTGGACCGCGGGATAGCGCGCCGCCAGGTCCTCCGGCGATCGGGTGACGACGAACTCCCGGGTCCGGGCTGCCTCAGCCATCGGCACCTGCGCCGACATCGGGAAGCGGTGCCAGGGCGCAACCAGCTCCGGCGGCCAGCCGCTGGTGCCCGTGATGACGAGGTCGGTGTCGTCGAGGAGGGCAACTGCGCCGGCCCGCGCGCCGATCGATCGCAAGCCGTGCTGGATCGTGACGTCGACGATCTCGTCGTAGGTGACAGCGTCGGCCAGGGCACCGGCCAGCTCGTGCAGGCTGCGGTAGCGCGCCGCTGTCCGTTCAGCCAGCAGCTCACGCTTCCTGGCGTCGCCCGCAATACGGTGGTGCTCGACGGCCAGCGCCAGCCTCTCGGCAGCAACCTCGACCGCTGCGATATCCGTCGCGCCGAAGACTTTGGCGGACTTCGCGCCGACGACGAGCACGCCAATGATCGTGCTGTCGACGCACATCGGCGCCGCTGCCGCCGACCGAATCTCCCGCGCGGTCAACGTCGGGCTGATGGTGTGCAGCTCCTGGGCGTCCTCGACGATGACGACGGCCTCGCAGGTGACGACCCGACCCGCTAGACCCTCCCCTCGAGCGAGCCGCACGGCATCCGCCCCGTCAACCTCGAGTCCCACTGACGCACTCACCACGAGATCGCCCGTCGCCTCGTCGACCAGCAGGATGCTCGCGATGTCTACCCCGCAGATCGACCTCGTGCGCGCGAGGAGCTCGACGAGGCGATCGTCGTACGGGAGCCGGACGAGCCTGGGGTCGAGCAGCTGTCGCAGCCGGTCTACGGCGTCCAGCGACGTGTCGGCGTCGGCGTCGGCTTCCTGGCGAGGCATCCCGACACGTTACCGCCGTACGCCGCCCACGCCCCTCGACCGCTCACACCGGACCAGTGAGGAATCCCGCGATCAGCGAGCGCAGGGTGGCCCGCTCGCGCAGCATCGACCAGGGCCGATCGAAGACGTGCAGCCGGGCAGCCGGCAGCGCGGCAGCGAGGTCGCGGGCGAGATCCGCCGGATGCGACTCGTCGCCCTCGTGCGCGACCACCAACGAGCGGCAGGTCACCGACGCGAGCGCCGCCCGGTCGGCGATCGGCGCGTAGGACGGCAGCGCTCGGATGGCCCGAGCAACCCCGGCCCGGCACATGCGCTCGGCCCGCTCGCGCATCACCCGGTCCACCCCACGCCGCGCGGCCACGTCGGGCGGCAGGGCGGCGGCAAGGTGGGCCGTCAGCCGGTCGACGTCACCCGCATCGATCAGCGCCGCGGTCCGGGCGAGGTCGGAGTCGGGGTCGGCCGGGCGCAGCTGGTCCAGGCCCGCCGGGAGGACGAAGACCGCGCGGTCGAACCGGTGAGGCGCCTCGACGAGGAGGGCGAGGAGGGCCCCCGAGCCCAGCGACACCCCGAGGCAGCTGCGGGCACCGACATGGTCGGCCACCGCTCGCAGGTCGCGCGTGGCAGAGGGGTAACCCCAGAGTCCCGGCTGCTCCGCCGGTGTACCGCTCGGACCATGGCCGCGGAAGTGGAAGAAGACGCGGGTGCCGGTCACTCCGCTGGCGAGGAACCGGATGTCCTCGATCGACGATGCGACGCCGTGCGCGAACAGCGTCGTCGGTGCGCCGGTGCCGTGAACCTCGTAATGCAGCGCCGCCTCGGCAGTCTCGAGCATCGCCATGATTAGAGCGGCCCCGGGACGATCTCCTCGATCGCCGACACGTCCTCGGGGGTGGGTTCCCACCCGCCGGCTTGGGCGTTGGCGCGCACCTGGTCCGGTCGGGTAGCCCCGGCGATCACCGACCCCACGGCTGGCTGCGCGGCGAGACCGCCGATCGCGACATGCAGCAGAGTGACACCGACCGACTGCGCGTACGCCGTGAGCGCGTCGATCCGGTCGAAAGCCGCTTCGCTGAGAACTTCGGCGGCGCGGACGGCGTTGTTGCCGAGTCGGGTGCCCTCGGGCGGCGGATTGCCGCGCTGGTACTTGCCGGTGAGCGCGCCGTTGGCGAGCGGAAAGAACGGCAGGAGCCCTACGCCCACGTGCTCGCACGCCGGGATGACGTCACTCTCGATCCCGCGCTCGAGCAGGCTGTAGTGGTTTTGCGCGCTGATGAAGTGTGCCCGTCCCTCGGTGCGCGCCGTCCAGTCGGCGTCGACGATCTGCCAGCCGCTGAAGTTGGAGCTGCCGACGTAGCGGACCAGGCCCTCCTTCACCAACTCGTCGAGCGCGGCCAGCGTCTCCTCGATCGGCGTGAGCGGGTCGGGTTCGTGCTGCTGGTAGAGGTCGATGTGGTCAGTCTGCAAGCGACGCAGGCTGTCGCGCACCGCGCGCCGGATGTAGAGCCGCGAGCCGCGGGCGGCGTACGCCGGGCCGCCCATGTCGTGCCCGAACTTGGTCGCGAGCACCATCTCGTCACGGCGACCGTGCTTACGGAGCCACTCTCCGATGACCTCCTCGCTGCCGCCCTTGTTGCCGTAGGTGTCGGCGGTGTCGAGCAGCGTGACGCCGGCGTCGAGCGCCGCGGTGATCGTGGCAAAAGCGTCGTCATCACTGCAGCGGTACCGGAAGTTGTTGCAGCCCAGCCCGACTACCGAGACGGAGAGCCCGCTGTCACCGAGCTGCCGATAGCGCATATCCATCATGACGGGGACCTTAGCGGCCTGAGCGGACGAGCAGGTCCTGCGCCCCACGACGGCGAACTCACCCTGCAGCACCGCCTCGATTCCTTGGAGCAATCATGCGCCTTCCTCACGTCCTCGTGCCGCTGGCTCTCACCACGCTGCTGGCCTCCAGCGCGCTGGCCGCGCCGAAGCCTCAGCTCACCGATCCCAAGGGCGACCATCCGGTCGCGGCCGGCGACATCATCTCGGCCACGCTGTCCACGCTGAAGGGCGGCAAGGGCAAGCTGCAGATCGACCTCGTGGTCGCCGCGGCGCCGTCGACGTACTCCTACTCCGTGAACTTCGTCGCAGGTGACTGCAGCTTCGGTGCGATCTACTACGGCCACCCCTTCGAAGGAGTCTTCTCCCGGTCGGGGATCGGCTGCCGGATCGCCGGCAGCACGTCGCTGCCGGAAGGCTCGTACAAGATCAAGGGCTCGACGATCACCTTCCTCGTGCCGCTTGCCGGCGACCTGAAGAAGGGTGTGACCGTCACCGACATCACTGCGAACACCGTGCCGAGCGGCGTGATCAGCGGCGGTGCCGCGGCGATGCTCGGCGACCAGGCAGAAACCGACACGACCTACACGATCGGCAGTTGACCAGGTGCGGTCACTGCTCATCGGGCCCGTCGTCGCGGTCGCCTTGCTCGCGACGCAGGCAGGAGCCGTGCGGCCGCCGCAGCTCACTGACCCCAAGGGCGACACCGAGCTGGCCGCGGCCGACATTCTCTCGGCGACGCTGTCCACCGTGGGTCGGACGCTGCAGATCGATCTCGTCGTCGCGGCACCGGTCACGGACACGATGCCCTACTCCTACGGGGTGTACTTCGTCGCCGGCGACTGCAACTTCAGCGCGGTTTACTACGGCCACCCCGCGGAGCCGCTCGGCTTCAACAAGTCCGGTGTCGGGTGCGACACCGGATCGTCATCGCTGCCGGCCGGCAACGTCGGAGTTTCCGGGGCGACCATCACCTTCACCGTGCCGCTGAGCGGCCCGCTGAGGAAGGGCCTGCAGCTCACCGGGATCCGGGCCGACACGACGCCGAGCGGGCTCGTCAGTGGCGCCGTCCTGCCCTACCTGCAGGACACGGCGATCACCGCGACGACCTACACGATCGGGCGCTGAATCAGCCGCACCGGCTCACAGGGCTCGGATGAAGTCGCAACCGAACACGCCGATCCCGCTCCTCGTCATTCCGATGAGACATGCCTGGGTGTCGCCGACATCGATGCCCGTACGAGCAAACGAATAGTGCAGCAATAGGTCGAGATCCCGGTCGCGGTCGACGTCGACCAGATGCCCGGTGCCGTGGACCTCAGTGCAGCTGCGTTCGCTCGGAGCGCCGACGTCGCCGAAGCACACGGTCCGCACGTCGATCGTCGTCGCGTCAAACGTCGGCGTGGTCAGGACGGCCACCGGGACCACGCCGTTGCGGCCAGTGTTGATCGCGTTGATGGCATCGCCTGGCTGTACGTCGACGCTGACCGGCAGATAGACGACAACGCTGTCCTGCGCGCTGTTGTTCGACGACACCGGGTCGGTCGACGCCGTCGAAACGCTGGCGGTGTTGACGAACGAGCCGGGGGCGCGTGGCGTCACCGGGACCGTCACCGTGGCGGTCTCACCGACGGGGATCGTGCCGACCGCGCAGGAGAACGCGTTGGGCGGCGTCACCGTGCACGGAGCGGCAGCTGCGTGGGCGCCGACACTGGCCACCGGGGTGCCCATCGTGTACTGGGCCGGCGCTAGCGCAGTCGTCAGCGTGTCGGCAACGGTCACCGCGCGAGGCAGGCCGGGCCCGTTGTTGGTCACCGTGACGGTGCAGGTGACTGGGTTCCCGACCAGCGCCACCTCTCCGGCGTACGTGCAGGACTTCTCGACTCCCAGGTCGGCGACGTCCTCGTTGGTAAGCGGGATCTCGGAAATGACGAACTCGAGCTCGAACTGCCGCACGATGAAGGTGTCGTTTCCGATGGTCACCTCCCCGGTTGCGCTGGGCTCGTACCGGCCAGGCGCGACGTCGCTGCCGAAGGTGGCCTCGATGTCGGCCAGCTTGTCGTTGTTGCCCCAGTTGACGATCTGGGTGGGGTTACCTCCGTGGCACGCGACGTACTCCAGGAGTCTGAACTCACCCGATCCGAAGTTTCTGTCGTAGCAGTCCTGCTCGAAGCCTCGCGTGCTGACCGTGAACTGCTGGCCCGGCCGAGGGTAGAAGTCATAATTCGGCCCGGCGAAGTTCAACAACCCGGTGCCGCACAGGCGGTCGTCGTCGTAGTCCTCCAGCGTGTTGTTGCGGTCGCCGCAGCCGGTGGCACTGCCGTCATCCGTCGGGATGTCGAAGTTGACGAGGCGGTACCACTCGTCCTGCGTCGAGCGGTTGACGTTCATCCAGAGGAAGCTGAACTCGCCGTTGAACCCTGAGGCCTCATGGTCGTTGTGCAAGTCCATCTGGTCCAGACGCAACTGCAGGTGTCGCATCGGCGCCGCCGTGGGGAAGACCCAGCCGGCGGTGATGTGCCGGGCGTACACGTCCTGCGGCGTCGCGCCGGAGCCGCGGAGGTCGACCACTGCACGAAGCATCGTGCCGTCGTCGAAGTCATTGCCGTACTCGTCCGGTGCCGCGTCGCAACCGCCGACTGCCTCGACATCATCGATCACCGGTACCTGGTTCAGGGTGTTTCCCGGGCCGGGTGAGACCGACCAGTCAAGCGCTGCCAGGGGGGACGGCTTCGGCGGCAGACAGATGTCGAACGAGTAGGTGTCGTCGATCGGGGTCGTCGTGGTCGGGCACGACTCGTCGTCGAGGATGATGCCGATCCCGCAGTTCAGCTGCTGGACAATAAACCCGCCGCGACCGTGGATGTAGAGGTCGGTCGCCGTCACCGGCACGGGCGTCGTACCGGAGCCGGGCAGGGTGGCTGTCTGGCTGCGCATCGACGCGATGGCCCGACCCGGGTGGATCTCGCTACGGAAATGATCGTCGCGGCAGTCGGTGTACTCGATCTGATTGCTGCCCAGTACCCGGAATCCGGCCTCCGTCCCAGCCGGACAGGAGGTCGGGTCGCCGGCGACCGGCATCGCTGTCTTGACCGAAACGCCGTGACCGCAGTCGAAGATCCAGTGTCCTTCGGTCCAGACGCGGTCACCGACGCTGGGCGTCGCCCACGCCGGGAACCACGGCCTGTCGGTGGCGCCAGAGGTCTGGCCCGGCGTGATGCCGGTCTCCCACTCCATCTCGATCTTCTGCGGGACGTCGGAGGCGAGGTCCCTGCCGTTGACGTCGGACAGCAGGTACTCCTGTCCGGGGTCGAGCCGGAGGTCGACGTTCCAGTCGTGGGAGAAGTGGTTGGCCGGGGTGTCGTTGTGAGCGATCTTGCTCTTGGTGGCGATGCCAACGGCGCTCTTCATCTTCTGCGCCCGGTTGACCCAGGCCCACCCCTCCTCGGCGACGTCGAAATCCACCGAGGTGAATCCGAGATTGAGGAATCTCAGCTTCCAGCCGCTGCACACGCTGTCGCCGCCATCGAGGTACGGCGGGTCAACGTTGTGCGCCGCGGCCGGTGCCGGCGGGACGAACCCCGCGACTGCCGCCGCAACCAGCGCGATCGCCGCAACGAACGGGCGAACTCGCCCTGACCGAATCCGACTGCCGTTGCCTGCGCTACGCGCCATGACCGCCCCCTAGTGCCCATCCCCGGATCCGAATCGCTGAGCGCGCGCGGACCTTGATCTGCGGCATGCACCCCGTGGGACATGGGACACGAGGTCCTGTCAGGCGGAAGGTAGTCCCGTCGGCTGGCAGTTGTCGATAGCCAGGCCCGAGTGCGACTGAGGGCAGGTCCCTATGTGCTCAACCGGCCCCGCCCTCGCCCGCCGTACCGCCGAGGTCATCCGGGGTCTCGACGGTCATCTCGCCGTCAGTGCTCACCGGGAGAGGCTGCTCGCCGCCTAGTGCGGCTTCGGCTGCCTCGTCCGGCCCGATGTCGAGGTTGCCGCTGTCCGGTCCCTCTGGCTTGTCCTGCGTCGGTGTGGTCGAGTCGGTCGTCATAGCTGGTCCGTGCCCGGACTGGTACCGGGGAAACGCGCGCGCCCCCGTTGTGGGGAGGGTGGCGGTCGTCCCAGCGACCGCGAGACTCCCCACAACGGCAGCGGGCCCCCGACCACGACGCTCCCCACGACGGCAGCGGGCCCCCGACCACGAAGGTCAGGGGCCCGGTACGCCGAGCGGAATGACTGACTAGCCGATCTTCTTGGCGGCGTCTTCGACGGCCTTGCTGGTCGCGTCGACAGCCTTGCTGGTCGACGTGGCGGCGGCCTTGGTGCGCGTGCGGACGGTCTTGGCAGCCTTGGTCGCGCTGGTCGCGGCACCCTTGGCCTGCGACTTGGCGGTCTTGATCTGCTTGACGGCGGTCTGGGTGCTCTCCTGGCGACGGATCGAGGTGACGAGCTTCGCGCCACGCTCGGCGAGGTCACCGTAGAAGTCGGTGGCCTTGTTGGTCAGCGTGGTGGAGCGGCTCTCGATCTCCGTGCGCAGGGTCTTGGCCTTGGCCGGCAGCTCGAAGACGAAGGACGTGGTCTTCACGACGTTCGTCGCGGCCTTGTTGACGACCTCGGTGGGCAGCTCGCGGGACTTGGCCACCGCCAGGTCGACGGCGCCGACGTAGGCGTGGAACGGCTTGCGGATCTCGCGGTTGAGGGTCTTGGCGGGCATGGTTCTTATCTCCTTTGGACGTGGGTGGGGAAGGACGTGGAACGTGGTGGAGCGGCGAGGGGAGGAGAGCCGGGTGAGGGCCTCGCAGTGCATGCCACCCCTCCCCCCGCCGGTCTAGGTCCCGGTGTCGGCCTCGGCCTCGGGCTTCGGCGTACGGCGGACCGCGGGCTTGCTCAAACTCTTCTTGACCGGCTGCGGCTTTTTCAGCGGGGTGACGGGCGCGTCGTCCTCGGCCGGGGGCGCGACGGGCTCATTCTCCCTGCGGAAGCTGTCGTAGATCTCGAGTAGCACTGCCTTCTGCCGCTCCGTGATGGTGGTGTCGCCGAGGATCGAAGCCAGGACATCGCTGTCCCCGCCCCGCTCCTCGAGGATGCCAGCCTGCACATAGAGCGCCTCAGCCGAGATGCGCAGCGCCTTGGCGATCTGCTGGAGAATCTCGGCGGACGGCTTGCGCAGCCCGCGCTCGATCTGGCTCAGATAGGGGTTGGAGACGCCGGCCAGCCGCGCGAGCTGACGCAGCGAGATCTGGGAGCTGTTGCGCTGCTCGCGGATGTAGTCACCGAGCTCTCTCACCTTCAGCGTTGCCACTCTCTCCCACCTCCAGCTGCGTGTCGGGTCCGGACCCCTGTCCGAACTGCCACGACGTAGCGTGCCACAGGGTGCTAGCAAATGCAAGCACACCTGCTAGCACTCAGCCGGAGAGTACGGCGGCCACGCGAATCACGCCGACGGGTTCGCCGCCTCCCAGGACGACAACTTCGTGCAACCCATCGCGTTCGGCGGCCGAGACGTCGACGCCGATACGCCGCAACGCGGCGACCATGACTGCGGGCCGGGCGCGTTGCGAGCCATCGGCAATCTTCAGGGCGACTGCAGTCCCGTCGGGAAGTGCTGCGACGAAGACGCCCTCGGCGCCATCCTTGGCGACCAGCCCGGGGATGGCCCGGATCAGCGCTGTCACGTCGCGACCGGTGCCTCCGACGAGCGCGGGGTGGGCGCGCATCGCCTCGGCGACACGGCCTCGCGACGACATCGCGTCAGCGCGTCCGATCGCGGCGATCGCCCGAGCCAGGCCGACGAGGGTCAGCCCGAAGATCGGTGCCCCGCAGCCGTCGACCCCGACATTGGAGATGCTCTCACCGGCGCATGACTCGAGCTCGGCCCGAATCGCCACCTGCAACGGATGATCAGGCATGCGGTAGGAGTCGAGCGGCCACCCCTGCGCGGCGCAGGTCGCC
The DNA here is from genome assembly GCA_046590575.1 of Mycobacteriales bacterium. GTDB lineage: Bacteria > Actinomycetota > Actinomycetes > BP-191 > BP-191 > DATLNF01. The sequence continues at coordinate 19,415 of JBKJUS010000108.1, forward strand.
AGCATGCCGGCGTGCTTTCCTGAGCAGTTGTGGTGGATGCGTCCTGGCTTGAGCTCACGCGAGACCAGGAACGCAGCCGCGTCGGCTGAGAGCGGCATCGAGTACGGGCACTGCAGCGCACTCTCGGGCACGTCCGCGCGCAGCAAGAGGTCGCGGATCGTGTCCACGTGCGTGGACTCACCCGAATGGCTGGCCGACATCACAGCGAGGTGTTGCGGCCCGAGGTCAAAAGCGTCGGCGACGCCGAGAGCGACCATCGCAGCGGTCTGCATCGGCTTGTTGGCCGACCTCGGGTAGATCGCTTCCGCCGCATCACCGATCGAGAGCAGCACAACGCCGGTCGGGTCGAGAGCCACGACGGAGCCGCGGTGGACGCTTTCGACGAAACCTGATCGCACGACTTCGGCGACGACGTCCGGGGCGTCAGACAGGAGGAGTCTCCGCGAGGAGGGCGTTGACGTCGGCCTCCCCGTCGCGGTAGCGACGGGTGATCTCCGCAGCGCATGCGTCAAGGACACCGTGCACCTTGCGACGCACGGTGGACACCTCGGCCTCGGCGGCGCGCAACTGGTCGAGCGACGCGGTCAGCTCATCCTCCGTGCGCACCGCGACATCGCTCAATGAGATGTCGCCAGCCAGCTGCTCGACCCGGCGGCGGTGCTCGCTGACCCGGGTGGCCTCGGTCGAACTGTGTCGGCCCATCCCGCGCGCGCCCGGTCGGGGGCTGTCGGCGAGGATCTGCGGCAAGTTGGCCAGCAGTGACCCGGCGTCGGGGTCGCCGGCCGCACTACGGCGCCGGCGGTCGAGCTCGGCGCCGAGGATGTCGATGCGTCCTTGAAGCATCCGGCGGAGGTAGGAGAGGTCCGCCTCTTCCTGCTCAGCCTCGTCCCGGATCTCCCGCAGCTCGGGCAGCGCCACCGTGGTGACCGCGTCGAGGTACTCACCGCTGAGGACCCGATCGATCCGCCGGTTGCCGCCGGCAACGGCGCCTTGGTCTGACACGCGATCCTCCTCGACGGTGCTTCCTAAACCCCTGCTGCCAGCCCGAGCAGAGCACGTGCCGCGGCGGGGTCGATCGGGGGGCGCTGCGCGAGCGTGGCCAGCG
>JBKJUS010000062.1:0-2573 GCA_046590575.1 Mycobacteriales bacterium
CGAGGCCCGATGGCTCAACTATCTCGGCGACGACCAGCTCGGCGACGCAGTGCGGGCCGCCTACGGGCCGAACTACGAGCGGTTACTCGACGTCAAGCGGCGGTACGACCCGGAGAATGTCTTCCACCACAACCACAACATCGACCCGAACTGAGCTGTACGGCGGTCTCTTGGTGGCTAATCGGATCAGTTTCAAGTGACTGCGTTCATGATCACGCGCATCCAGACCGGCGACTACGACAGGTGGCGCCCGATGTTCGACCAGGATCAGCCGCGCGCTCGCGAGAAGGCGCAGTCTCAGCGGGTCATGCGAAGTGTCGACGACCCCGACGAGGTTTTCATCTACCTCGAGTTTGCGAGTCTCGAGGACGCGAACGAGGCGCGTGAACGCCTCCTCTCATCCGGCGTGCTGGACCGCTTCGAGGACAAGCACGGCCCGAGCGTGCTTTCCGACGCAGGGTAGAGGCCGCCAGCCTGCCCGAGTGTTGGGGAATGACGCCAGAGGCAACCGCAGCCGAGATGTCGTGGCGCGTTAGGATCGGTGGATGGTTTCTGTCCGTGATGCGACTGGCCACGACTCACTCGCGATCTCGGCAATCGGGCGCACGGCCATGCCCGTTCAGTTCGCCGGGCTTGTGGACGCAGAGGTGGTGGACGCGGTGGCGACGCAGACGTATGAGCCATCGGTCGTCGCTGACTGCATCCGCCGCTGCACCGCGGCAGACAGCGCGATCTTCCTGGTTGCCGAGGTGGACGGCAAGGTCGTCGGTTACCTGCACTTCGATGCCTTCGACGGGGAACCGGAGCTACACCGGATTTACATTGACGCTCGGCACCGCAGCCATGGTGTCGGCGCAGCGCTTGTCGCCGCTCTGCACACGCGCCTTCACCCCGAGACCTACATCTTGTTGGTCGTCAAGGGCAACGACGGCGCCGTCCGGTTCTACGAGCGCCACGGTCTCTACCAAGAAGAAACACTCGACGGGCTGGAGCACTATCGAGCCGCTGGTGTGGCTTTTCCGCCCGATCCAAAGCCGTTCGAACTGATCGTGATGCGGTACAGGCGACCAGCGGCTCAGTCGACACCAACACGAGGCACGTAGCGGGACGTCAACACGAGATTCTGAAGCCGCGACCTTCGGCTGGCCAGTGTGCCGGAATGTCCTCCGAAGATCGTGCCGCCAGCCCTGCTGGCGCGTCAGGCTCGAGCGAGCGCCTGAGCTTCGTCGAGGCTCAGTGATCGTCCGTCGAACCAGACAGCGTCGAAGCGGTCGCCGAGCTGACGTTTGAGACGCACGATCGCGTTGTCGAGTTCGACGCGGTCGTCGGGGTCAGGGATGGAATCGGTGTCCTCGAAGATGCGTTGAGCGCAGGCGACCAGACGGCCGGCGCGCTCGAGATCGTTGTCGTGCAACGCGAGGATGCCTGCGTCTAGGAAGGCGTACGGGCGCAGGTAGGCATTGTCGTTGGCGAAGATCCATTCGCTCGACATGCGGAAGCGCCGCCCGGCCTCCTCGCGGTCGCCGCTGTGCAGAGCGACATACAGGAGATTGTGGTCTTCGCCGGCGACGCCTACCTCGTTGCCAAGGCTCTCGCCCAGCTCGCGGCTCTCGAGGTAGAGCGCGCGCGCCTCATCCAGCCGGCCCTCCATCCGCGCAGCCGCTGCGCGCATGTGGATCGGGCCGCGGATCGCCTCCGGGCCCAACCCCTCGGCGGCGGCGTGGCCGCGCTCGGCATACCGACGGACCGCGGCGAAGTCCCCGCGGCGCAAAGGGATGCGGGCGAGATCAGCGAACGCCTCAGCGAGTTCCTGCTGAGTCCCATCGTGCTCGACCAGCTCGAGACGCTCGAGAAACGCCCGCTCAGCCGCCTCCACGTCACCTTGACGGAAGGCGATCGTTCCCAGCCCCCTCAGCGCCCGCGTGCGATCTGCGCCCTCGATTGTGACCGCCCGCTCCAGAAGGTCGCGACCCTCGGTCATGTGCCCGCGCTGCCACCAGAACGGCCACAGCGTGGCCGCTAACTCTGCTGCCATCTGCGAATCGGCCGCCATCAGTCGCTCCATCAGATCGTGCAGCCCGTCGTGGTGCTCCTCCAAACGATCGAGCCACGGCTCAGTATCGGCGCCTGTGCGAACAAGATGCGGGCGCGCCTCGCGAACGAGAGCAAGCAGACCTTCGTCGCCGTTCACCGAATCAACCGGCTCGTGATCCATGCCACGATCGTAATCGGCCTCCGCCAACGAAGCAATCCGTCACCCAGCGGCAGAACGCCTGCCTGGCCGAGGTTGCTCTCACTTGAGGAGGAGAGCGCGGTTCCGGCTAGCGGGCGAACTCGGGCAGCTCGAGCCCCTGCTCCTCCAGCATCCGCCGCACGCCCGGGAGCTCCAGCGTCCGCAGCCAGTGCGCGTGCAGGTTCGGCCGCTCCCACGCGGCGGGCTCGAGGAACCGGCCCCAGCGCGTGAGCATGAAGAGGTAGAGGTCGGCGACCGTGCGCTCGCCGCTGACCACCCAGTCGCGGCCCGCGAGGTGGCCGTCGAGGAAGTCGTAGTGCTCCGCGAGGTCGGCGTCGGC
>JBKJUS010000195.1:0-20004 GCA_046590575.1 Mycobacteriales bacterium
ACCGTGAACGAGTGAACACCCACGGCCGACGTGTCGACTGGTGTCCCGGTGGCGACCGTGCCGGTGCAGGTGGCGATGCCAGAGCCCAGGCCATCAGCGCAGAGGTAGTCAGCGTTGACGAGCTCGCCCACGGTGAAGCGCGCTCCGTCAGTCGGGGTGGTGACTTCGATGGACGGGGGAGCTGAAGGCACGACTGTGTAGTCGGCGTACGCCGTAGTGGAGGCTCCTGCGTCATCCACCGCGATGACCCGCAGTCGATATTCACCGGGAGTCGTCGTATCCACCAGCGACCCCGGGCTGGCCGGCACTGCTGCGACGTCACCGTCACAGGAAACGAGAGTGACGTCGTCGTAGCAGAAGAAGTCGAAGCGGGCGACCTGGTCCACCTCGAGCACCTGCGCTTCCGTCGGCGCCGTGATGATCACCGTCGGTGGGGTGCCGGCCGGCGGGGGTGGCGGCTCGATCGCCGTCGTGAAGACGCCCGCGCCGGTGGCCGCGTGCAGAGCGGATGAGCCAGGGTCGACGAGGACGTCGCGGGTCCGGCGGTCCACCAGGCCGGTGTTGGTCAATGCGGTCCAGGACGAACCGTCGGCAGCGAGCCGGAAGACGCCACCGTCGGCGGCGGTGGCGTTGTTGTTGAACACCCCGGCGTGCACCCGACCGGCGTCTACGGACAGATGCACCTCGTTGCCGTGGCCGGCGGGCAAACCTGCGCTCACCGGTGTGTAGCCAGCCATCGGGTCGGTCGAGCGCATCGCCGTGCCGTTGCCGAGCCCGGACCACAGCGTGTGCGGGGTCGTCGACAGGTCGAGGGCCAGCGACCGAACGTCGCTGCCGGTCGAACCCGCAGCGGTCGGCACCCACGTCTCGCCAGCGTCAGTGCTGCGGAAAACACCCGCGGAGTTCGTCCCCGCGTACAGCGTCGCCGGCGTCGTGGCGGGATCGGCAACCACTGACCAGACATTCGTGTCTGGCAGCCCGGTGCCGAAACGGGCCACGACGGGCGAGCCTCGGGTGATGACGTGCACCTCGCCGCGCTGGGTGGCTGCGTAGAGCACCGAAGGGTCGTGCGGGTCCACCTCCAGGTCCCACACCGCGTACGTCGGCCGGAAGTGCGGCGTCCAGGTTCCACCGCCGTCGTCTGTGCGGTAGATGCCATCACGCGTCGCGGCGTACACCGTCGTGGTCTCCGGCACCGTCACAAGCGCGGTGGTGGGAGATCCGATCAGCAGGCCGTTCGAGCGCCGCTCCCAGGTGGAGCCGGAGTCGAGTGACCCGTAGACGCTTCCGTCCTCGAGGCCGGCCATCAGAAAACGGGTGGCACCTTGGGCGCCGCGGGCGATCGCCCGCACGCCGCCGCCGGCCATGCCGGACGCTGGCGGTCCCCAGGTACCACCGGCGTTGCCGGTGACGAGGACCCCGCCGACGAACGAGGCGACGACGTACTGGGTGCTGCTCGCGACACCCGCGCCGTACAGCTCGGCATCAGGTCCGCCGAGCGAAGTCCAGCTGCTCGCGCCGCGACGCCAGAATCCACGCCCGGCTGCATAGAGGTCCGTGCCGGCGAAGACGAGGTCGCGGACCGGCCCGCTGACGGAGCCGTAGTCGGACCACGTCACCCCGAAGTCTTCGCTGCGCACCACACCGCTACCACCTCCGGCTACCACCGCTCCGGACGGGTCAGTCGCCACCGCCGTGAACCCGCCGGCCCGCACCTGCGTGAAGCCTTGGTCGGGTGCACCTCGGTGCAACAACCCGCCGAGCTGAGTAGCGATGAAGACGTGAGAGCCGTACCGCGCGACGTCGGCGACGTAAGGCAGGTTGGATTCGTCGCCCACCTCACTGACGGCACCCCAGGTGAGCCCGCCGTCCGCACTCTCGACGTAGCCGTTCGGCTGCAGGATCACAAACACGGACAGTCCGTCGGCGACCACGCCGGCCACCAACGCGCCACTCGTGACCCCCGGGGTGGGAGACCACGTCGCTCCTGCGTCGGCCGACCGGAACAGCCCGGCTGAGTCGGTGCCGGCGAAGAGGACCGAGGAGTTGGACTCGTCGATCGCCAGCGAGCGCACCCGGCTCGCCGGGAGCCCCTCGCTGGTCCGCGCCCACGAGGTGCCGCCGTCGAGGGACTTGTACACGCCGTGCGCCGTCCCGGCGTAGACGGTGCTGCGGGTGACCGGGTCGACAGCTATCGCCGTGGCCGACGCGCTTCCGGGACCATTCGAGAACCATCCCTCGACCGCACTCGCTGCATGTGCGATAGGTCCGACCGTCGTCGTGACGAAAGTGGCGCCCAGCAACGCAACCGCAGCCAGCGCCGCGCTCTGTCGTCGTACCCGCATGAAGGCCGTCCCCCTGGATCCAGTTGAATGTTCGCGCGTCCCACTCTGTCGCCGGGGAGCACCGGAGGACATAGCCGCTAGGTCAGAGTCGGGAACCCTTTTGATGACGCAAAGCCGGGGAGGTAGCGCTGCAGCTCGGCGCGGATTGGCACCTCCGCCTCAAGCTGGCAGAGGACGCCGACGATGCCGAGCCAGACCCGGTGGGTGAAGAGGTGCTCAGCCGGCATCGACAGCTGGAGCGCGACGGAGAACTCCGGGTTGCGGGGATCGTTGACCCGACCGAACTCATGGCGCAGCCACTCTCGCGAGAACCGGAAGCGGTCGTGCGCGGCCGGGACGGTGAACGGCGACATGAAGTCGACCAGCTTGGCTACCTCGAGGTCCACGCCGGGTCGGACGAAGCCCTCCTCAGTGAGTCGGCGTAGCACCTCCGCCGGGTCGTCACCCAGAAGCGCCGTGATCAGCCGGCCGAAGGTCGCGGGCATCCCCTCGGGCATCTCCAACGTCGACCCGAAGTCCAGTACGCCGAGCCGTCCATCTTCGGTGATCCGAAAATTGCCCGGGTGCGGATCGGTGTGCAGCAACCCGGCGCGCATCGGACCAGAGAGGAGGAACCGCTGGTAGAGCTCGCCAGCGCGGTCTCGTTCGGTCTGGCTGCCGGCGGCCGCGACCCGAGCCAACGGTGTCCCATCGAGCCACTCCTGCACGAGGACGCGCGGAGTCGCGTGGACGACGGAGGGCACGACGACCTCGGGGTCATCGGCGTACGCCATCGCGAATCTCGCCTGCGACCCAGCCTCGTGCAGATAGTCGAGCTCCTCCGTCAGCCGAGCGCGCATCTCCGCAACCAGGGGTGGCATCGCGAGGCCGCGCGCGACGACCGCCGCCAGTCGAGTGACGAGGCTGACCACCCGCAGGTCGGCGGCGAGCGCTTCACGAACACCCGGGTACTGAATCTTGACGGCGACCCTGCGGCCGTCAGCACGCCAGGTCGCGCGGTGCACCTGACCGATCGACGCCGCCGCGGCCGGCGTGGTGTCGAACTCAGCGAACTCATGTCGCCAGCGCGGCCCGAGGTCAGCGATCAGCACCGGCGCGATCTGGGAAAAGGGCAGTCCGGCGTTGTCGTCCTGCAGTGCGGTCAACGCCGCGCGCCAGGTCTGTTCAGGGTCCGCGGGGAAGAGCGCCTCGACCGTCGAGAGCAGCTGCCCAGCCTTGAGCGCGCCACCTTTGAGGTCGCCGAGCACGCGCTTGGTCCGGGCGGCGTTGCGTCGGCGCAGATCTCGCGCGACAGCTTCCGAGTCGGCACCGGCCAGCCGCCGGAGTGCACCTTCGGCGCCGAGACAGGCAGCGCCCAACGGCAGCGACAACAGCATCGCCGCACGCGTCACCTGTCCGCTCCGGATCACAGCCGTAGTCTCCCCCGATTGCTACGCACTGCCCTCGTCCATGCGGGCAGTGCGTAGCAACTGACGGACACCCCCCACCCCCACCCCGGGACTGTCCGGCGTTTCCCTCAGGGACGGACACACCCACCCGAGACCGTCCGGCGTTTCCCTCAAGGGAAGGGGATTCGATTGGGGTTTGCCTGCGTGAAACGCCGGACAGGCGCGGCCGAGGCAGGGGGCAGCCACCAGCTGAGCAGCGCGAGAGGGGACCGGCCACGAGCTCCGCCGAAGAGCGGGACCAGCCACGAACCCTGCGTCAGCCGTAGGTGTCGCGGGGGCCACGGCCGCCGGCGACCCGCCAGGCGCCAGACCGGCGAGGTCCGCCGCTCGGTCCCTGCACCCGGATGAGCGTCACCGCACCGGCGCCGAGTTCAGCGTTGAGGCGATCCTTGAGTTGCCCCGAGAGGAGGCGCAACTGCGTGGCCCAGGCGGTGGACACCGCGCTGACCAGCAGCTCACCGTCGACAAGCGAGACCGGCGCGCACTTGTCCGCCAGCGCTTCGCCGACGAGCGCGTCCCACCGGCCCATCACGGCGGCGACCTGAGCCTCACCCTGCCATCCGCGAGCCGCGAGCAGGGCATTGATCGCCGCACCGAACAGGACCGGGTCGCCACCCTTGGTACGACGCTTCCCACCCTGCTCCCGGCGCCGCTGGCCCCGCGCGGCGGCGGCGCGCATCCGCTCCTCCTCCGACGGGGTCAACCGCGCCCGGGCAGCCGCCGCCTTCGCCTCGGCGAGGGCGCGGTGCGCAAGATCTGCACCGGTCGGCCCGGCTTCGACCGACCCAGATGCACTGGGCATAGGTACGACGGACTCAGGACCGGTGGGTTCACCGGACACGGTGCACCTGCCCGGCGGCGACGTCATAGCGCGCCCCTTGCAACGACTCCGGCACGTCGGCCATGACGGCTGCGGTCACGAGCACCTGCTCCCGGTCAGCCACGAGCCCGGCGAGCCGGTCGCGGCGACACGTGTCGAGCTCGGCGAAGACGTCATCGAGGATCAGCACCGGTTCGCCGCCGTCAGCGGCCAGCACGTCGTGCGACGCCAGTCGTAGAGCCAGTGCGAATGACCACGACTCGCCGTGCGAGGCGTAACCCTTCGCTGGCAGGTCACCGATCGAGAGCAACAGGTCGTCCCGGTGCGGCCCGACTAGCGACACTCCGCGATCGAGCTCAGCCGAGCGCATGCGCGACACCTCGGCCAGGATCGCGGCGGCCAGGAGATCGCGATCGGGAACCAGCGGTGTGTCCGGACCGAGGGAGGACTTGTACTCCAACGTCGTCGGGCCGCCGCCGCCGGACAGGCTGTCGTAGGACTTGTCCACCAGGGGGCGCAGTAGGTCGACCGCCTCCAACCGTCCGGCGAGCAGTTCCGCACCGTGGACCGACAGGTGCTCGTCCCACACGTCGAGCGTGCGAAAGTCGGCGGACCCGCGACTGGCGTATGACGACTTGAGCAGTGCGTTGCGCTGCTTGAGTACCCGGTCGTAGTCGGCCTTCACGCCGTGGTAACGGGGCTGGCGCTGCACCAGCAACGCATCAAGGAACCCTCGCCGATCTGCCGGGTCGCCTTTGACGAGCGCGAGGTCTTCCGGGGCGAAGAGCACCGTGCGCAGCGCGCCGAGCACATCCCGGGCGCGGGGTACCGCGCCCCGGTTGAGTCGGGCCCGGTTGGCCTTGCCCGGAGTGATCTCGAGCTCGACGAGCAGTGCCCGGTCGTCTTTCACGACTTCGCAGCGCACGACGGCTCGCTCGGCCCCCTGTCGGACGAGGGGCGCGTCTGCTGCGACCCGGTGTGAGCCGAGCGTCGCTACGTAACCGGCTGCCTCGACCAGATTGGTCTTTCCCTGCCCGTTCGGCCCGATGAACGCTGCCGGGCCGGCCTCGAAGTCGACCGAGACCTCGGCATAGGAGCGAAAGTCGGTGAGTCCCAGCTGTCGGAGGTACATCAGCCGGGAGGAGACTCAGCCGGCGCTGCACCCGCGCCGGTGATCTCCTCGGGCGCCGCACCGGCCGTGACAGCGTGCCCGCCGAATGCGTTGCGCAGCGACGCGATGACCTTCATCGCCGGGCTGTCGTCCTGCCGGCTGGCGAAGCGGGCGAAGAGCGCTGCAGTGATCACCGGCAGCGGTACGGCGAGCCGGACGCCCTCATTGACGGTCCACCGACCCTCGCCGGAGTCCTCGGCGTAGCCACGGATGGCGGACAGGTCAGGGTCAGTGACGAGTGAACTGGCTAGGAGGTCGAGCAGCCAGGAGCGCACCACGCTGCCATGCCGCCAGGTCTCGAGTACCCCGGGGCAGTCGATCCCCAGCTCGCTCGCAGCCATCAGCTCATAGCCTTCGGCATAGGCCTGCATGAGGCCGTACTCGATGCCGTTATGCACCATCTTGGTGAAGTGCCCAGCCCCGGTCGCGCCGGCGTGCACGAATCCACCCTCCGGCGCGAGCGCGTCGAAAACCGGCTGCAGTCGAGCGACGTCCTCCTTCGCCCCCCCGACCATCAGGCAGTAGCCCTCGGTCAGCCCCCACACGCCGCCGCTGACGCCAGCATCGAGGAAGCCGATGTTGCGCTTCGCCAACTGGGCAGCGTGTTCCTGACTGTCGGTGTAGCGCGAATTGCCGCCGTCGATGACGACGTCGCCCGCCGACAGCAGCTCACCGAGCGCGGTCACGGTCTCGGTGGTTGGCGCACCGCTTGGCACCATCACCCACACGGCGCGGGGCGCTGGGAGCGCAGCAACCAACGCCGCAAGAGACTCGACGTCCGTCGCGTCGGCGTTGAAGGCGTCGTACCCGACAACGGTGTGGCCGGCTTGGCGCAGACGTGTCGCCATGTTGCCGCCCATCCGGCCCAGCCCGACCATGCCAAGGGTCGCAGTGGTCACCGGTGGGGTCACCCGGAAAGCCGGACCGGCATCAGCAGGTAGCGGTAGTCAGCCTCGGTGTCCTTGCCGGTCAGCACCGCCGGCTTCACCGAACCGTTGAAGCTCAGCTGCGCCACGTCGGAGTCGATCGCGCCCAGCCCATCGAGCAGGTAGGCCGGGTTGAAAGCGATCTGGATGGCCTCCCCTTCGTAGGACGCATCGAGGGTCTCCGACGCTTGGGCCTCATCTCCGGCCCCTGCCTCGAGCACGAGCACGTCCGCGTCGAAGCGCAGGCGGATGGGGGTGTTGCGGGCAGCGACAAGCGAAACCCGTTTGACCGCGTCAACCAGGGAGGACGTCGAGATGCGGGCCACCGACGCGAAGTCCGTCGGCAGCAAGGAGCGGTACTTCGGGAACTCACCGTCGAGAAGACGGGTCGTCGTACGCCGTGAGCCGCCGCTGAAGCCGGCCATGCCCTCACCCTGCGCTCCCTGGCCGAGCGACACAGCCACTTCGGCGCCCGTTGCCGCCAACGTCTTCGCTGCATCGGCAAGAGTCTTGGCCGGGATCAGAGCGACGGACGCCTCGGCGCCGGGCTCCGGACGCCACTTGAGCTCGCGGATCGCCAACCGGTAACGGTCGGTGGCGGCAAGGGTGATCTGGTCACCGTCGATCTCGACCCGTACGCCGGTGAGTACGGGCAGCGTGTCGTCCCGGCCGGCAGCAATCGCCACCTGACTGACCGCTGCCGCGAAAGCGTCACTGGCGATGCGCCCGGCGTCGGGCGGCATCGGTGGCAACGTGGGGTAGTCCTCGACCGGCAAGGTCGGCAAGGTGAACCGGGCCGAACCGCAGGACAGGACGGCCCGGGATCCGTCGGTGGTGATCTCCACCGGCGCCGCGGGCAACGATCGGGTGATCTCCGCCAGCAGACGTCCGGACACGAGGAGCCGACCGGCCTCCTCGGCCTGCACTGCAACAGTCGCCTCCGCGGACACTTCGTAGTCGAAGCCGCAGAGCCGCAGCTCGTGCCCGGTGACCTCGAGGAGCAGACCAGCCAACACGGGTACGGCGGGGCGCATCGGCAACGTGCGTGCGGTCCACGCCACCGCCTCAGCGAACTCGTCGCGCTCGACTCGGAACTTCATGGCTGACCGCCTTCCCAGGTCGTGGCATGCGTTTCCCCAGAAACTGAGGTGCTGATTGTGGTCTTGAATCTCTGAGTAAAGAGAGATACTTCGTCTTCGTAGGGCCGGTGAATCTGTGGAGAGTCTGCATCGTCGCAGGTCAGAGTGCCTGAGGTGACCGGAGCGAGCTGTGGATGGTGCGCACCGGCGTACACATTGGCGTCCACCGTCCCCGGTCGTCCCCACGTCGTGCCCTGGGCGGTGAGGTCTGTCCACAGGGTTGTCCCCAGGATGTGCACGTCAAGATCATCGATGGTCATGCGGGGCGGGCCTGCTGGACCTTGATCCGGTTCGTCAACTCGGTCACCTGGTTGTAGATGGACCGACGTTCAGCCATCAGTGACCGGATCTTGCGGTCGGCGTGCATGACTGTGGTGTGGTCACGGCCGCCGAAGTGCTGACCGATCTTGGGTAGCGAGAGGTCAGTGAGCTCACGGCAGAGGTACATCGCGATCTGCCGGGCGTTGACGAGGACCCGGGACCGGGATGATCCGCAGAGATCCTCCATGGACAAGCTGAAGTACTGCGCCGTCGACGCCATGATCGTCGCGGCGGTGATCTCCGAGCCGCCGTGCTCAGGGATCAGGTCCTTAAGCACGATCTCGGCGAGTGCCAGGTCGACGCCCTGCCGATTGAGGCTGGCAAAAGCGGTGACTCGGATGAGTGCCCCTTCGAGCTCACGGATGTTGGACTGGATCTTGCTCGAGATGTACTCCAGGACTTCCGGCGGTGCGTCGAGGCGCTCGTGCGCGGCCTTCTTCCTCAGGATCGCGATGCGGGTCTCCAGATCCGGCGGCTGGACGTCGGTGATGAGACCCCACTCGAACCGGTTGCGCAGCCGGTCCTCGAGCGTCGACAGCTGCTTGGGTGGGCGGTCGCTGGTGATCACCACCTGCTTGTTGGCCCCGTGCAGAGCGTTGAAGGTGTGGAAGAACTCCTCCTGCGTGCGCTCTTTGTTCTCCAAGAACTGGATGTCGTCGACCAGCAGGATGTCGTTGTCCCGGTAACGACGCTGGAAGGCCAGCACCTTGTCGTCACGAATCGCGTTGATGAAGTCGTTGGTGAACTCCTCTGAGCTCACGTACCGGACCTTCGTACCCGGGTAGAGGCTCTGCGCGTAGTGACCGATCGCGTGCAGCAGATGGGTCTTGCCCAGGCCGCTCTCGCCGTAGACGAACAGCGGGTTGTAGGCCTTGGCCGGCGCTTCGGCCACGGCCACCGTGGCGGCGTGGGCGAAGCGGTTGCTCGACCCGATCACGAAGGTCTCGAAGGTGTATTTCGGGTTGAGCCTGGCCGGCTCGGACACCTTGCTCGGAGCTTCCCGGCCGGTGCCCGGCGTCTGGCGGGGCGCGATGTCGGCGTAGCGCTCGAGGTCGACTGGCTGGACCGGGTCCGGCTGCCCACGTCCGTCGGTGGTCGTCAGGGAGTCGTCGCGGCGCGGCCGCGCTTCCTCGGGGTCGGCTCGGTCACCTGTCGGCGGCTGCACGGTGACCGCGACCCGGATGTCCTGGCCCAGCTCAGCGGAGAGTGCTTCCGCGATCAGGCTGCGGTAGCGACTGTCGAGCAACTCCTTGGTGAACTCGTTGGGTGCGGCCAGCAGCGCGGTGTTCTCGACGAGACCGAGCGGCCGGGTCTGGCCGATCCACGCGCGGTTCTGCGGGCTGAGGACCCCGTCGCCGAAACTGGCCAGACACCGCTCCCACACGGCGACCAGATCGAGAGTTTCGTGCGACACAGTAAGGCGCCCTTTCATTCCTGCCGCGCCGGAGCCGCGGTGCTGGCTGAACGCTCTGCGCCCCCGTCGTCCACATCGTCATCCACACCCTGTGTATGGGAGTGGGACGATCCGGACGCGGAAGAAGGCCGCGAAGCGCAACGCGGATGCGTGGAAGGCGCACCGACCGGGTCGTCGAAGACTCGTCGGGATGCCGGGGAAGCCACAGCGCGCCGGACGGTACCCTGCTTACGGCAGGCGCGACAAGGGGTTGTCCACAGATCTATCCTGATTGTCGGCGTGTCGCGCGCACCGTGTTTGACCGCCCAGGTCCGCGTCCGTATCGTAGGGTGGTCTGCCTGCCTGGCGGCGCTTCTGCCGAGGGCATCGATGTCGACCGCCTGTCCCTGGAGTCTTCTCGTGAGCAAGCGCACGTTCCAGCCCAACAACCGCCGTCGGGCGAAGACTCATGGATTCCGCCTGCGCATGCGCACCCGGGCCGGTCGCTCCATTCTTGCCGCCCGCCGGGCCAAGGGTCGTCGCGAGCTCTCGGCGTAGTTCACCGTCGTGCTGCCCGCCGCCGCAAGGCTGCGGCATCGTGAGGAGTTCGCCCGTGCACTGCGCCGTGGACGGCGGGTGACTCGCGGGCCGCTCGTCCTGCATCTCGATGCTCCAGCGAACTGTATCCCGACCGATCGGTCGGCTTTGAGGTGGGAGTCGCCGCGCGTGGGTTTCGTGATCTCCGGCAAGGTCGGGGACGCCGTACGGCGAAACCGCCTGCGCCGTCGGCTGCGCCATCTCCTGCGCGAACGGTTGAACCTGCTGCCCTCGCGGGGGATCTTGGTGGTGCGCGCACTGCCCGGTGCTGCCGCGCTGGATCAGCCGGCACTCGCAGGCCTCCTCGATGATGGACTGCGCGCCTTGGCTCGGCCATGACAGCGCACCCGTTCGTGGCCCAGCCATGACAGCGCACCCGGTCACGGCGATCCTCCTCGCCCCAGTGCTCGCGTACCGGCGATGGGTCAGCCCGGCCCTGCCGGCCCGCTGCCGGTTCACCCCGAGCTGCAGCGCTTATGCTGAAGAAGCGCTGCGAACCCACGGGGGTCTGCGCGGGGGCTGGTTGGCCCTGCGCCGAGTGGCCCGTTGCCATCCGTTCCACGCCGGCGGGGTAGACCGCGTCCCGTCGCTGCCCACTTGCGCCACCACTACGCGCGCCGCACGGCGCACCACTGGAGCTTCGCTGTGAACCCGTTCGACGCGCTGTACAAGGCTCTGCTTCTCCCGGTCTTCACGGCGATCGCCCAGACCATCGTGCTCTTCCACCGCGGGTTCGGCGCGATCTTCGGTGAGACCAGCGGCTTGGCATGGGTGCTGTCGATCATCATGCTGACCGTCACCATCCGCGTGCTGCTCTTCCCGCTGTTCGTCAAGCAGATCAAGACGCAGCGCAACATGCAGGTGCTCCAGCCGAAGATCAAAGCGCTGCAGGCCAAGCACAAGGGCGACCGCGAGACGCTCAACGCCGAGCTGATGAAGCTCTACAAGGAGCACGGCGCGAACCCGCTAGCCGGGTGCCTGCCCTTGCTCCTGCAGAGTCCGATCTTCATCGGCATCTACCAGGTGCTGACCAAACTGCGGCCCAAGCTCGAGTCGGGCGAGCTGGTGTTCCCCGACGGCAAGTTCGGCGTGTCGCGCGACACTGCGGAGCAGTTGGGCCGAGCGAAGATCTTCGGCGCGCCTGTCGCCAGCGCTTTCAACTCCCCGACCGACCTGCTCAAGGCGCTGGCCGCCCAACCCAGCGCCGTGAAGGCGGTGGCAATCGTCCTCATCATCGCGATGACGACCGTCACGTTCATCTCGACCAAGCAGATGATGGCCAAGAACGCCAAGGCCGGACCGCAGGACGCGCAACAGGCGACCCAGCAGAAGGTGCTGCTCTACGTTCTTCCAGCCATGCTGGCGGTGTTCGGGCTGAGTGCACCCCTCGGCGTGCTGCTCTACTGGACGACCTCGAACTTGTGGAGCCTTGGCCAGCAGGTTGTGGTGCTCAAGAAGATGCCGATTGGTCAGCCGGTGAGCGGCAAGGCAGCGCCGATGAATGTGGCTCCTGCGAAGGACGACGCACCCCCTTCCAGTAAGCGTTCGGCCCCACCGGTGACCGGCGCCGCGACAGCGACAGCTGGCGCTTCCGGCGTCGGCTCCACCGGCGCCGGTGTGAACCGACCGGCCCCAAGACCGCGCAAGAAGAGCAAGGGAGGCCGCCGTGGCGGACGACGCTGAGATGACCAATGGGGCCACGGAGGAACCCACGGCCGAGGTACCGGTGGTGGCCTCCGCGGAGGGTGCGACATCGGCGCCGGCAGGCGGCGCGAACGACCTCGAACACGAGGGTGAGATCGCAGCGGATTACTTGGAGGGTCTCCTCGACATCCTTGATCTGGACGGGGACCTCGATCTCGATGTCGAGGGCGAACGTGCATCGGTGGCGATCGTCGGGGAGAACCTCGACAACCTGATCGGTCCGACCGGGGGCACGCTGGATGCGCTGCAGGAGCTGACCCGACTGGCGGTCCTGCAGCAGACGGGAGCCCGGAGCAGGCTCATGCTTGACGTGGGGGGTTATCGGGCGCAGCGCCGCGCCGACCTCGTCGAGCTGGCCGCAGCGGTGGCGCAGCGAGTGCTCGCCGAGGGTGAGCCGGAGCGGCTGGCCCCGATGAACCCGTTCGAGCGCAAGGTCGTCCATGACGCCATTTCTGCGGCGGACGGGGTCGTCAGCGAGTCGGAGGGCGAGGAGCCACAGCGTCGTGTCGTGGTCCGTCGCGGCTGAGGCCGGGACGTTCCCGGAGTACGTCCAGGAGCCCGTCCCCGCCGATGCGGCGTTGGTCTTTGGTGACCAGCTGAGCAGCGCGGAGCGATATGTCGACCTACTCGTGGGTGAGGGGGTGCGGCGCGGAGTGATCGGTCCTCGCGAGGGCGGTCGGATCTGGACCCGACACATGATGAACTGCGCGGCCGTGGCGGTGCTGATTCCGCCGGCCGCGTCGGTGCTCGATCTCGGCAGCGGGGCGGGGCTCCCGGGCATCCCGCTCGCACTCGCTCGACCGGATGTCTCCGTCGCTCTGTTGGAGCCGCTGGCCAGGCGTACCTCCTATTTGGCGGACGTCGTCGCCGATCTCGGGCTGGACCGGGTCGCCGTGGTGCGGGGGCGAGCGGCGGAGCACGCTGCGGAGGTGGGCCCGGCGTACGACGTCGTCACGGCGCGCGCTGTGACCGATCTGGCCACTCTGCACGGCTGGGCGAGGCGGCTGTTGAAGCCGGGTGGGGTGCTGATTGCCATCAAGGGCGCTCAGGCGGCGGACGAACTCGCCGCGGCCCGGCACCTGCTTGGACGAACGGCGGCCCGGGTCGAGGAACTCGCGGCCGGCCGCGAAAACACCACCACCGTCGTGCTCATCGACTCCGGGCACGCTGAGTGACGGAGCGGACGCGCGCTGACGAGGACCGGATGGCGGACGCCGACCGGCCGGACACCGTGCCTGAGGCAGTTTCACGTGAAACCTCGCTGGCCGAAGGTGTGCCACCGATTCTCGATCGTGTTTCACGTGGAACCGACCTGGAGGGAGCTGACACTCCTATCGCGGCTGCCGCGGCGGCGGCCCTGCGGGTTTACGGCCCGAGCGCCGCGCCGTTCCCCCTGCCGAAGGCGCCCAGGTGGGTCGCCGTCGCGAACCAGAAGGGCGGGGTGGGCAAGACGACGTCAGTGGTCAACATGGCGGCGGCCCTGGCCCTCCGTGGGGCTCAGGTGCTCTGCGTCGACCTCGACCCGCAAGGCAATGCCAGCACAGCGCTCGGCGTAGACCATCACGAGGGCGTCCCCTCCGTCTATGAAGTCCTCCTGGGTGAGCAGGCGCTGGCAGACGTCATCGCCGAAACGCCGATCGCCGGGCTCTACTGCGTTCCGGCGACGATCGACCTGGCCGGCGCCGAGATCGAGCTCGTGTCCATGGTGGCTCGCGAGACCCGACTGCAACGTGCCCTGGCTGTGCTGGAGCAACACTTCGACTACATCGTGATCGACTGTCCACCTTCCCTCGGGCTACTGACGGTGAACGCGCTGGTGGCAGCGCGCGAGATGCTCATCCCGATCCAGTGCGAGTACTACGCGCTCGAAGGACTGGGACAGCTGCTCCGCAACATCGAGCTGATTCGGGCGCATCTCAACGCGGATCTGACGATCTCCACGATTCTGCTGACCATGTACGACGGACGAACCCGGCTGTCGGAACAAGTCGCCCAGGAAGTCCGGGCCCACTTCGGGTCACTCGTGCTGGGTGCCGCGATCCCCCGCAGTGTGCGGATCTCGGAGGCGCCAGGTTATGGCCAGTCGGTGATGACCTACGATGGCGGTTCGCGTGGCGCGCAGGCCTACCTGGCCGCGGCGCGGGAGTTCGCCGAGCTTGGTGCGCTGACGGATCGGGGAGCGGATGTGCCGTGACGGACTTTCCTGACAGCCCTCCCGAGCGGCGCCGTGGGCTCGGCCGCGGGCTGGGTGCGCTCATCCCGTCCGGGCCGGCGATCCCCGGCCCTGCTGACATCGGCCGGGTGGGCGCTGGGTCCGGTGTCCACGGCGGCGGCGGGGCGTACTTCCGGGAGATCCCGATTGACGCGATCTCCCCGAACCCGCGGCAGCCGCGGGTCGCCTTCGACGAAGAGGCGCTGGCCGAGCTGGTGCTGAGCATTCGCGAGGTCGGCCTGCTCCAGCCGGTGGTCGTCCGGCCACTCGGGCCGGATCGGTTCGAGCTGGTGATGGGCGAACGCCGCCTGCGCGCGTCCCGGACGGCCGGTTTGTCCGCGATCCCGGCGATTGTGCGGGAGACCGCGGAGGCGGACCGGCTGCGTGACGCGCTGCTGGAGAACCTGCACCGCCAGGCGCTCAACCCGCTGGAGGAGGCCGCGGCCTACTCCCAACTCCTCGAGGACTTCGGGGCCACGCACGAGGACCTGGCCAGCCGGATCGGGCGCTCGCGGTCGCAGGTGAGCAACACCATCCGGCTGCTCAACCTGCCGGCTGCGGTGCAGCGTCGGGTGGCGGCCGGCGTGCTCAGCGCCGGCCACGCGCGCGCGCTGCTCTCACTCGAGGACGCCGACCAGCAGGAGCAGCTCGCGGCCCGCATCGTGGCCGAGGGGATGAGCGTGCGAGCCGCGGAGGAGGCGGTGCATGTCGCCCATGGCGCACCGCCGCCAGCCCCCGGGCGGGCGGCGCGGCGCGCCACTCCGACCGCACCCGCTCTCGACGAGTTGGCAGCCCGGCTGGCGGATTTCTTCGAGACCAGAGTCACCGTCGCCATGGGACGTCGCCGCGGCAAAGTGGTGATCGAGTTCGCGTCGGTCGATGATCTCGAGCGCGTGGTGGCCCTCATGGCGCCCGACCTGACCGATGACCCGGAGGGGTCCTAGCCGACTCGGCTCGCGCTCGCCGCCCTCGCGAGGGCCCGGTTGAGCACGCCATGGCACAGCGCACCGAGGTCGAGGTCCTCGGCGGCAACCGCCATCGGCAGCAGAGACGTCTCGGTCATTCCCGGCGCCACGTTGACCTCCAGGAACCACGGGGTGCCGTCGGCGCTGACGATGAGGTCTGAGCGCGACAGGTCGCGAAGCCCGAGAGCGGTGTGGGCCAGGACCGCCGCGCCCCGGGCAGCGGCAAGCACGGATTCGTCGAGTCGGGCCGGTACGAAGTAGTCGGTCGCGCCAGCGGTGTAGCGGGCGTCGTAGTCGAAGACGCCGTTCTTGGGCACGATCTCCACCGGTGGTAGCGCTCGTGGTGTGGCATCGGTCGCCTGCGCGGGATGCTCGACGACCGACACTGCGAGCTCGACACCGGTGATGTGCTGCTCGACGAGTGCCGTGTCTCCATAAGAGAAGCAGTGCACCATCGCAGCCGAGAGTGCTTCGGCGCGCTCCACCACGGTCACGCCGAGAGCGGAGCCGCCCCGGGCCGGCTTGACGACGAGCGGCAGCGGTAGGCGGGTGAGCAGGCGCTCGAGGAGGGCATGGGCGCCGAGTTCGCGAAAGGTCTCTTGCGGCAGCGTGACCCAGTCCGGGGTGGCCAGCCCGGCCGCTCGCAGCAACGCCTTTGCCGTCGGCTTGTCGAACGCCATCCGGCAGGCGTGCGCCGAGGTGCCTGCGTACGGCACACCCGCCAGGTCGAGCACGCCACGGATCGCTCCGTCCTCTCCGGGGCCACCGTGCAGCGCGATGAAGGCAGCGTCTGGGGGATGGCTCTCCAGAGTCGACATCAGGGCTGCGTCGGCATCACGTAGGTCGACCTCGACGCCGGCATGGCGCAGTGCGTCGGCAACCCGGCGGCCTGAGCGCAGCGATACGTCGCGCTCGAAGGTCAGGCCACCGGCGAGCACGAGCGCCCGGCGTACGGCGGGCGGGTTCATGCGGTGTCCGGGCCCGGCGCGTTGACGACGGCCTCCGGCGGCCCGGCGTCGGCTGTCGGCAGGGGTGCTTCGGCGTCCTCGGCGAACGTGCTGCGCGTCTCGAGTTCCTCGTCGATGACGCCGGCCAGGCGCCGAACCCCCTCACGGATGCGCTCCGGCGGCGGATAGCAGTAGCTGAGCCGCATCATCGACGTACCGTTGCCGTCCGCGTAGAACGCGCTACCGGGCACGTAGGCAACCCGACTCTGGACCGCGCGCGGGAGCATGGCGGTGGCGTCCAGGCCGTGCGGCAGGGTGACCCAGGTGTAGAAGCCGCCGGCCGGCCGAGTCCACCGGGTGCCCTCGGGAAGGTGCTGGGCGAGGGCGTCGAGGATGGTGTCCCGACGTTCCCGGTACACCTCCTGGTAGACCTTGATCTGCTCCTGCCAAGGCTGGGTGCGCAGGTACTCGCTCACCACCATCTGGGTGAACTGCGGGGGGCAGAGCACGCTCGCTTCAGCCGCGAGCACCAGCTTCTCCCGCACAGCATGCGGGGCGAGCACCCAGCCGACCCGGAGGCCCGGGGCGAAGGTCTTCGAGAACGACCCGAGGTACAGCACGCCGTCCTCGGTTCGACCACGGAGAGCGACGACTGGATCACTATCGAATCCCAGCAACCCGTACGGATTGTCCTCCAGGACCATAATTCCGTAACGCTGTGTAATCGCCAGCACTTCGTCGCGGCGCGCCACGGACAGCGACACGCCGGCTGGGTTGTGGAAGTTCGGCACCGTGTAGAGGAACTTCACCACGCGTCCCGCGCGGGCCATCGCGGCGCAGGCAGCCTCCAGGGCGGCCGGGACGAGGCCCGCGTCGTCCATCGGCACGTGCACGACGTCGGCCTGGTAGCTAGCGAAAGTACCTAGCGCGCCGACGTACGACGGCGCCTCGGCCAGGACGACGTCTCCCGGGTCGCAGAAGATCCGGGTGACCAGGTCGAGCGCCTGCTGGGAGCCGACGGTCACGACGACATCGTCGGGCGACGCGGTGATGCCCTCGAGTGCCATGACTTCGCAGATCTGCTCCCGGAGCACGGGCAGCCCTTGGCCGGATCCGTACTGGAGGGCGACGGTTCCCCGATCGCGCACCATGGCGGCGACCAGGTCGCTGACCGCGTCGAGCGGCAGGGCGTCGATGAACGGCATCCCCCCCGCGAGAGAGACGACCTCGGGCCGCGAGGCGACGGCGAAGAGCGCGCGAATGGCCGACGCCGACATGCCGCGCGTACGCGCGGCGTAACGGTTGCCGTAGGGGTCAAGCTCCACGCCGCTCATGGAGTCAGGTTACCGTCCCCTTCTCCGACAGCACGACCGGCATTACGATCATCTCGCCGTACCCCCGTCCTGAGACGACGTGTTCCATGCCATTCCCACTTCGCCGCGTGCTTGCCGGCTTCGCTACCGGTGCTGCGCTCGGCTGGCTCGCCGGGCTGCTGCGCAGTCCTGGTGCCGCACCGCCCGACAGCTCCGCCGGCGCTACATCCCGGCTGCCCCAGCGAGAGTTTGGGGCCGCACCAGGCGGGGCTGGCGCTCCTCTGCCGCCGGGCATCCAGGAGGCACCGGCTGATCCCGCACCGGCTGATCCCGCACCGGCTGTGCCGGCCGAGACCCCGACTGTCCCGGAGCCGGCCGCCGCGCCGGCACCGAAGAAGCCCCGCGCCCGCCGGGCGACGCCGGTGAGCGATCCCGCGGCCGCCGCGGCGAAGACGCTGCGCGCTGGGCGGGCGGCGGCGACCGACCGGCTGACGGAGACCACCGGTGGGGCGCCGGCCGACCCGACGAAGCGACGCGTGCGCCGTACGCCGCCGCCGGCTGATGGCGGGTCCTGACTGTGGCCCGTCGTGTCGCCAGCATCACCTTGGACAACCTCGACGACCTCCCGCGGCGCTGTCGACAGTGCGTCTTCTGGGAGCTCGACCCGGTCGCTCGGACGAGGGCAGAGGAGGCGGGTGACTCGGAGTTCGAGAAGGAAGCGTGGGTGTCCGCAACGCTGCTCGAGTGGGGCTCCTGCGGCAAGGTAGTGTACGTCGATAGCGTCCCAGCGGGTTACGTCATGTTCGCCCCGCCGGCGTACGTGCCGCGCAGTGCCGCCTTCCCGACCAGTCCGGTGAGCGCTGACGCGGTGCTCCTGATGACGGGCCACGTGCTGCCGGAGTTCGCCAGCATGGGCCTCGGCCGGATGATGGTGCAGGCAGTTGCCAAGGACCTCATCCGACGTAACGTCAAAGCCATCGAGGCGTTCGGAGACAAGAAGCACGAGGCGCTCGCCTGCGTGCTACCGGCCGACCATCTGCTCAGCGTCGGCTTCAAAACGGTGCGGCCGCATCACCGCTTCCCGCGGTTGCGACTGGAGCTCAAGACCGCCGTGAGCTGGCGCGAGGACGTGGAGGTCGCGCTGGAGCGGCTGCTGGGCTCGATGGCGCCGGAGGGCGCACTGCGCCCGGCGTGATCGCGTGGCGGACAGCTCAGGCGGGGAGCCGGAGCTGCCCCGTGCCGGTGTCCTCTTCGGCGGGCAGATAGAACCGGGCGACCGCCGCGTGGAGGGACTCGGCGAGAGTGTCCCGGAACCCCGCCTCCGCGAGCCGTGAGGCGTCGTGGTGGTTGGTGAGGTAGCCGAACTCCACCCACACCATGGGCATCCGGGTGAGCCGGAGCAGCTCCCACGACTTGCCGTGGGTGCGGCAGTCGAGGAGGTCGGTGCGCGCCACGATTTCATGTTGGACGAGAGTGGCCAGACGCTCGCCCACGGAAGAGTGCGGCTCTGCCGCCAGGCCCGAACCGTAGAAGTACGACGCCACCCCTTGGGCTTGTTCGTCCCGCGAGCCGTCGAGGTGCAGGGCGAGGTAGAGATTGCCCTCCGCCGCGTTCGCGAAGGCCGCCCGGTCTGCGGCCGCCGGGTCGCCCTCTGCGGACCGGGTGAGGAAGACATGCGCCCCGGACGCTGCGAGGCGGCCCTCCAATCGGGTCGCGACATCGAAGACCAGGTCGCGCTCGTGCAGGTCGTCGACCACCCAGCCGCCATCGTCGCCGCCGTGTCCCGGGTCGACGATGACCGTCTTGCCGGTCAGCGACTGTCCGCCCCGGTGCATCGCCTCGTGTTCTCGTAGCGCGGTTGGACGCCCACCAGTGACGGAGCGGCGGAGATGTCGCATCGCCCGGATCGTCGTCGGGCCGAAGGTCCCGTCGCCGGGCAGTCCCACGTTGCGCTGGAAGTCGCTCAAGGCCTGTCCGGTCTTCGCGCCGAAGATGCCGTCGCACCGGCCGCAGTCGAAGCCGAGCTCGGACAGGCGCGTCTGGAGCGCTACGACGTCATCACCGATGTACGGGTGGACGGCCCGGTAGTGCAGCAGGCGGTCGCCGAGCCGCCACCGTGCCTCGTCGAGCGCGCGGAAGGTCGTGGTGCCCACGATCCCGTCGACCATGAGGCCGCGCTGCTGCTGGAAGGCACGCACAGCTCGGTCGACGTCGTCGTCGTACACCGGCTCTCCGGCGCCGTCGGTGAGCAGCCCCGCTGCGTGCAGCCGATAGCGGATCTCGGCCACGGCCGGGCCGCGATCGCCACGGCGGAACGTCTGCATCCGGGGCTCGGGCCTCTCAGTTCGGGAAAACGGGCATGGTACGGCCTCGGGTGGGCTCCCCGACAAGTGAGAGCTCTATCGAAGAACTAGTCATCCCCCGGGGAGGCGGATCGACAGGCGTGCTCACGATGCGTGCGGTGTCCGGTTGTCTACTCCGAACGGGCGAACTGGATCCGACTGACCTGCCCCTCTTCTCCGTTTTCTCCGGCACCGATCTAACTAGTCAGGGGAACCGTCCCGTCGACTGTGAAAGGCCGGTGCCATGGGTGGATTGCGTCGGTCCGTGAGCGTCGTGCTCGTCGCGGGCGTGGCGATTTTTCCGGTCGTCCTTGATGTCGGGACGTCGTACGCGGCCACGGGCGACGCCTGCTACGCCATC